>CAZOZM010000007.1:2429-118000 GCA_964584255.1 uncultured Lachnoclostridium sp.
ATGGATCAATCTGCCTATTGGCCTGCAGTTAATTGGAAACAGAAATTCAGATGCCAAGGTGCTGAGTGTTGCATATGCATTTGAAGGAGTATGAAAAGTTTATACAGATGGATCAATCTGCCTATTGGCCTGCAGTTAATTGGAAACAGAAATTCAGATGCCGAGGTGCTGGATGTTGCATATGCATTCGAAAGTTGTTAACAGTTTTTGGTTTGGTAGATTTAGGGGAGAAGTTAAATGAAATATGAAATGGTATGTGGGATTGAAACCCATGTAGAACTTGCAACGGATACAAAGATATTTTGTGGATGTACTACAAAATTCGGAGGTGCACCCAATACACACTGTTGTCCGATATGTACGGGTCAGCCCGGAACAATGCCGGTTTTAAATAAAAAGGTAGTTGAGCTGGCGGTTAAGGCAGGCCTTGCACTTAACTGTACGATAAATAACAGGTCGCATATGGACAGAAAGAACTATTTTTATCCGGATTTACCAAAAGCATATCAAATATCACAGTTTGATGAGCCGTTATGCGAGAATGGATTTGTAAAGTTGGACAGTGGTAAAAAAATTGGGATCACAAGAATACATATTGAGGAAGATGCGGGAAAGCTGGTACATGAAGCGGGAAATACATATATAGATTATAACAGAGGCGGAGTTCCTCTCATAGAAATTGTATCGGAACCGGATATAAGAACTCCGGAGGAGGCAAAGGAGTATGCAGAAAAACTTCAGATTATAATGCGTTATGCCGGTGTATCGGACTGCAAAATGCAGGAAGGCTCCATGAGATGTGATGTAAATGTTTCACTGCATTTCGAGGGAACTGAGTTTGGAAATCGAACGGAAATAAAGAATATTAATTCTCTCAGTAATATTGTAAAGGCAATTAATGCGGAGGTGATAAGACAGGAAAAAATCCTTAATGAAGGAGGAAACATATTACAGGCAACCATGAGATATGATGCTGATAAGGATGTGATTTCCGTTATGAGAGTTAAGGAAAACTCGGGTGAGTACAGATTCTTCAGAGAACCGGATATCCCGGCATTTTATATTCCTGATGAGGAGGTCGAAAGGATACGAAATGAGCTGCCGGAACTCCCTGATGAGAAGAAAAGACGGTATGTGGAGGAGTATGGGATTTCGTCGGAAAATGCAAGTCAGATTTATCGATATAAAAGGGTTGCTGAATTTTTTGAAAAAACTGTCATGTCAGGCGGCAGTGCTAAGAATACTTCTAACCTTATAATAAGAGCAATCTATTCCGTAATGAAGTGTGAAGATGATAAAGATTCGTTTGATATTCTTCTTTTACCGGAGGAAATGGCAAAAATTGTAAAGTTTGTTGATGAGAGAAAATTAAACTTCAACAATGCAGTATCCATTACATCCGAAATGTCAGAAAAAGGCGGTAAGGCGGAAGATTTCGTAAAGGCAGAAGATTTGGCAGAAATTTCAGATGAAAAGCTGTTGGAAATATGCCGGGAAGCAGTAGAAAACAACCCGAAGGCAGTGGCGGATATAGTGAAAGGCAAAGAGAAAGCAATTAATGTTATCTTTGGATTTGTCATGAGGACCACAAAGGGAAAGGCTGACGTAAAAGCAGCAGAAAAAATGATACTGAAGATAATTGCCAAGAGTAACTAAATCAATAACAAAGGTTTGAAAGTTCAATATTTTACGTCAAAAACACCTCGATCGTAAAGCAAAAATAAAATTGTGAAATTATCATTTTGGGGTTGAAAAAAAGCTTGTTTGATAGTTTAATATAAATACGGATACCACTGATTCAGTGGAAAAACAAAACCCGGGCTGAGAAGTATGGCTTTAAAACCGTGAAAAGTAAACAAATCTTTATCGGAAGAATTCGAAATACGGCAGTGAATGATGAGAAGGCTTCTGCAATCCGGGAGACAGCAGTAAATGATGAGAAGGCTTCTGTAACCCGGAAGACGGCAGGGAATTGAGCGAGTGAAAAACAAGAAACGGTATCCGAAAGACGAGAGACTGAGAAGTGTTGGATAAAAAGGGGAATACACAAAATGAAGGAACTTTACAACCAGACACAAAAAATATATGTGAGAGTCCTATGGGTTCTCGTAATAATGACTTTTGTCATAGAATTGGCATTCGGATTTTATTTCCATATTAGTGGAAGCCTGTTGGGAGAGGAATTCGAGAATTACCTTAAGTGTTCATGTTTTATTCCTACGTTGTTTGCAGCAGGAGTGACATTTGCCGCATATCTGACTTTGGAGTCACCTAATATTTCCGGTGAAGTAAAGAGGTATGCGACGGTCTTTACACTTGAACTTGTTTATGCATCGGTAATTCTTGCACATCCTACATTTACGATTTTATGGGGAATGTATACACTTCCTATTATTATTTCGGCAATCATGGGAGATAAGAAATTTATCCGACTGGCAAGTGAATTAAGCTATCTGTTGCTTTTCTTCTCCATAGGTCTGCAGTGGAACGAACTTGGGGAAGTTACGGTAGGAATGGTTGTTGATTCGACAATAGCTGTATGTTTTATGGCTCTTAGCATTCCTTTGAGTCATATTATCCTGAAATTCGTTGATTCAAACAGAATGCTTATCGAAAAGCAGATTCAGAATCAGATATCTTTGGGTAAGAAGATAAATGTCGATGCAATGACAGGCCTTCTGAATCATACAACATTTTATGATGAACTTGACAGACAGATTAAGGAAACTGACAGAACAGGAGAATCCTTATGTATTGCAATTGTTGACATAGACGATTTTAAAAGTGTCAATGATACATATGGACATTCGAGAGGTGACGAGGTTTTACTCAGGCTTTCGGAGATACTTAAAGAGGTTTGTGCCGGATATGAGGTTTGCCGGTATGGCGGAGAGGAATTCAGTGTAATTTTCAGAAACTGCAGTTTGAAGGAATCAGTACGTATAATGGAGGCGGCGCTTGAGAAATTCAGAAGTTTTAATTTTGAATGGTGTGATAAGAGCATAACTTTCAGCTGCGGCGTATGTAAGCATTATGATATAAGAATTAACTCGGAGGAATTATTCAAACAGGCTGATAAATATCTGTATAAGGCGAAAAAGTCAGGAAAAAACAGGGTTATATCCGAATAAAAAATCGGACATGACGGTCTTACTTCAAGATTCTTATAAGTTTTTCTTGTAAAATCATGTAAAATATAGTAAAAATATCATGGTATTTCAATTAACTCGTAAGAAAAAAAGGAGTAAGACATGGGTTTAACGAACGTCTTTTCTCTTCTTGGCGGTGTTGCCCTTTTTCTTTTCGGAATGACCCTTATGGGCGATTCTCTTAAGAAAGTAGCCGGCAATAAGCTTGAGGTAATTCTTTACAAACTCTCAGGCACACCATTAAAGGGAATTTTATTAGGAACTTTTGTGACTGCTGTTATTCAGTCATCATCGGCCACAACCGTCATGGTTGTAGGTTTTGTTAACTCGGGAATGATGAAGGTTGCTCAGGCTATCGGCGTTATAATGGGAGCCAACATCGGAACCAGTATTACCGGATGGATACTTTGTCTTTCATACATGGACAGCGGCAGCGGAATAGCAAGTCTTTTGTCAACTGCCACATTATCCGCAATAGTTGCCGTTATCGGTATCATATTAAGAATGTTCTGCAAAAGCAAAACCAAACAGAATGTCGGAGAGATTCTCCTCGGATTCTCGGTTCTTATGTTTGGAATGCAGCAGATGAGCGGAGCGGTAACTCCACTGAGAGACAGTGAGACTTTCCTTAATGCCATTCAGGCTTTTTCAAATCCGCTTCTTGGCATTCTGCTCGGAATAGTAATTACGGCAGTCATTCAGAGTGCATCGGCATCGATTGGTATTCTTCAGGCATTATCTGTTACGGGTGCAATAACATTCTCGACGGCATATCCGATAATCCTCGGCGTGGGAATCGGTGCGGCTACACCGGTACTTCTTTCAGCAATCGGTGCAAATACAAGCGGAAAGAGAACAGCCCTTGTATATCTGTTTAACGACCTGTTTGGTGCGATTGTGTGGGGCATTGCCTTTTATGCGGTAAATGCAGTTGTTGATTTCAGCTTTATGGAAGCGACAATGACACCTATGTGGGTTGCATTCATAAATACAGTATTCAGAATGGCAACAGTATTGGTACTTTCTCCATTTATCAAGTATATTGAAAAGATGGTATGCTTTGTTATAAGAGAAAAACAGGATGATGAAGATGATTTGGCAAGCATAGAAAAGCTTGAAGAAAGATTTATTCAGTATCCTCCGATTGCGATTGAACAGAGTAAGATGGTACTTTTTGCCATGGCTGACAAGACAAGAAAAAACATCTACAGAGCAATGAATCTCCTTACCGAGTTTGACAAATCAAAGTATGAAAAGGTAAAGACAAAAGAGGCTGCTGTTGATAAATATGAGGACAAACTCGGTACATATCTTGTAAAACTTACCGGTGCGGATCTGTCGACTGATGAAAGCAGACAGATATCTCTTATACTTCATACAATAAGTGACTTTGAAAGAATAAGTGATCATGCAGTCAATGTGTCTGAGCTGGCAAAAGAAATGTATGATAAGAAAAATACATTTTCGAGCGGGGCAATGCATGAAATTGAAGTTGTGCAGACAGCGATACAGGATATAGTAGATACATCATTTCACGCATTTGTGGAAGGTGACATGGATATGGCATATAAAGTGGAACCATTAAAGGAACTCATATGTATATTGTGTGATGAGATGAAACTCAGACATATAAAAAGGGTACAGAAGGGCGAGTGCGGACTTGAAATCGGTTTTGTATTTAATGACCTTTTGATGAACTATGAGAGAGTTGCAGGACACTGTTCAAATATTGCGGTGGCAATGATTGAACTTGAGACTTCGGCTTTTGAAACACATGAATATGTCAATACGCTCCGTGAGATAAAGGATGAAAGCTATAACCGTTATCTTAAGGAATATGAAAGCAAATACAGTCTGTAATCCTGGGTGAGAACCCGGAAATACGGTAAAAGAGTTATATAGTGTAAGTTTTAAAGAACATTGTAACCTGTAAAAAACAGGCTGCGATGTTCTTTTTTTGAACTTTCGGGAACAGGAAAGCGAAAAAAAGATAGGAATAAACTACTTTTTTTACTGATATTACAATTTCCTGTTTTTTTAAAATATCTTAAAAATTCCATGAATCGTGCAAAATTTCCTGTAATTTTTGAGGTTTTTTTGACGTGTAATGTCAAAAATTGCTATTTAAAAGTCCCTTGGTGAAAAAAATATGTACAATTTGTATATAAAAATTGAAAAAAAGCCTTGTTTTTTTATCTAATATGGTTTATAGTATGAGCATAAGATTTCGCGCGGGAAACTCGCGCAAATAATTAATGCGCTCGTATTTTATTTTAGGAGGTAAAAGTAATGAGAAAGAAAGCATTATGTGTTGTTATGACAACAGCTATGGTTGCTTCAATGTTCACAGCATGCGGAAGCAGCGACAAAGGTGGTTCATCTTCAGGAACAGGAACTGTAAGCGGAAGTGATGGAAAGGTTCTTAACATTTCATGTTGGAATGATGAGTTCAAGAGCAGAATTACAGATCACTACCCAGGATATGAGAAGGTAAGTGAAACAGAAGGTAAGATTGGCGATGTAACAGTTAAGTGGAACATCACAGCTAACGAAAACAATGCTTACCAGAACAAACTTGATGAGGATCTTTTAAAGCAGAAAGATGCTGCTGCAGATGATAAGATCGATATCTTCTTAGTAGAAGCTGACTACGCTCTTAAGTATGTTGATACAGAGTACACAGTAGCAATCAAGGATCTTGGAATTACAGATGCTGATATCGCTGATCAGTACAAGTATACACAGGACGTTGTTACAGATTCTAACGGAAATGTTAAGGGTCTTTCATGGCAGGGATGTCCTGGTGTTCTTTTCTACAACAGAGAAGCTGCTAAGGAAATCTTAGGTTCTGATGATGCTGAAACAGTTCAGGCTGCTGTTAAGGATTGGGATACATTCAATGAAACAGCTAAGCTTGCAGTTGAAAAAGGATACATGATGACATCAACAGTTAACGATACATACCGTGTATACCAGAACAACGTAACATCTAAGTGGGTTGTTGATGGAAAGGTTAACATTGATGACAATATTAAGAAGTGGGTAGATGATTCTAAGGAACTCGTTGATATGGGTGCTACTCAGACAGCAGGTCTCTGGTCAGATGAGTGGAAGATCGGTTTCTTCCCAGAAGGAAAGACATTCTGCTACTTTGGACCAGCTTGGTTAGTTAACTTCTCAATGGCAGCTGATACAGCAGGATCAATTGCTAACATTGGCGGTTGGGGTGCTACTGAAGGACCTCAGGGCTTCTTCTGGGGTGGTACATGGATCTGTGCAGCAACAGGTACAGACAATGCTGACCTCATTAAAGATATCATGCTTAAGATGACATGTGATGCTAGCATCATGAAGGGTATCGTTGAGAAGGATGATGACTTCGCAAACAACAAGACAGCAATGGCTGAAATGGCTGCTTCTGACTACGAAAGCAAGGTACTCGGTGGACAGAATCCACTTCAGATGTACATGAACGGTGTTGCTACTCTTGACCTCAGCAACCTTACAGAGTACGATCAGGCTTGTAACGAGAAGTTCCAGGGCGCTATGAAGGATTACTTCGATGGCAACTGCACATATGATGAAGCTATTGAAAAGTTCAATAAGGACATCGTTGTTGCATATCCAGCTCTTAAGACAGAGTAATAAAAACTGATAAAACCATAAAGTTTTATGTATGATTTTTATCATGCCTGCCTGATTTGGTCAGGTGGGCATGATTTTTTTGACAATTCCCGAAAACAGAAAATCTAAAAGATGAATTCCGTTTTCACAATTCTTTGTAACGGAGGGGAGTTATATGAGTAAAGCTAACTCAAAAGCAGTTAGATACAACAGATGGGGCTATATTTTCCTTATCCCATTTTTTGTTGTATATATCATTTTTCAGCTTATTCCATTAGCTGAAACAATCTACTACAGTTTCTTTGAATATTTCAGAGACGGTTTGAAAATTGTCGGACCAAACTTTGTTGGAATTGAAAACTACAAGGCAATGTTCAGCAATCCGGATTTGATTAAATATTTCGGAAATACAATGATTATGTGGTTTTTAGGTTTCGTGCCACAGATTCTTGTTTCCCTGCTCCTTGGAGCATGGTTCTCTGATAACAGACTTAAGCTTAAGGCATCAGGATTCTTTAAGGTTGTAATTTATCTTCCAAACCTTATCATGGCATCCGCTTTCGCAATGCTTTTCTTCGCACTGTTCTCAGATAAGGGACCTATCAATCAGATGCTTATCAGCATGAACATTATTGATACAGAATATAAGTTCTTCTCAAGTGTATGGGCAACACGAGGACTTGTTGCAGCCATGAACTTCCTTATGTGGTATGGTAATACAACAATTCTTCTTATGGCAGGTATGCTTGGTATTGATACATCATTATTCGAAGCTGCAGAAGTTGACGGAGCTACTTCAACACAGAAGTTCTTCAGAATTACACTTCCGCTTCTCAGACCAATCCTTTTATATGTTATGATAACATCTCTTATCGGTGGTCTTCAGATGTTTGACGTACCTCAGATTCTTACAAACGGTAAGGGTACTCCTGTAGACAGTACAAGAACAATGATCATGTACTTAAATGATCATCTCTTCAGTAAGAACTATGGTGCCAGTGGTGCACTTTCAGTTATTCTGTTTGTTGTCACGGCAATCTTAAGTATTATCGTATTTAAGGTTTCAGGAAACAATGATAAAGTTAAAGGTTAAAGGAGGTATAAGAAATGGCTAGAGCTAAAAATCAGGACTTTAGTAAAGGTGCCAGTCTTCACGCAAGAAGAGTTATTGCTTATATCGTTCTTATAATCTTGACTTTTCTCAGTCTTTTCTGGTTCTACATACTTTTCGTAAATGCGACAAGATCAAATGGTGAGTTAACAAGAGGTTTTACACTTGTTCCAAGTAACAACTTCTTTACTAACTGGAAGAATCTCTATAATTCATCCCAGCCTGTTCTTCTCGGTTTAAGAAACAGTGTTATTATTTCAGCATGTTCAGCAATACTTAGTACATATTTCTCAACAATGACTGCATATGCAATTCATGCATATGATTTCAAGGCTAAGAAAGCAATGTATACCTTTATTCTTGCTGTCATGATGATTCCTACACAGGTTACTGCACTTGGTTTCATTACATTCATGAACACTTTAGGATTAATGGATAGCTATATTCCACTTATTGTTCCTGCAGTTGCAGCACCTGCTACATTCTTCTACATGAAGCAGTACATGGATTCTGTTCTTCCTTTGTCAATTATTGAAGCATCAAGAATTGACGGTTCAGGTGAATTCAGAACATTCAATCATATCATTCTTCCTATTATGAAGCCGGCTGTTGCCGTACAGGCAATATTCACCTTCGTAAGCAGTTGGAATAACTACTTCACACCAAACCTTATTATTGACACAAGAGAAAAGAAGACATTACCAATTCTCATTGCGAACCTTCGTAGTGCCGACTATCTCAAGTTCGATATGGGTCAGGTTTACATGATGATTGCATTCTCCATCTTCCCTGTAATCATTGTTTACCTTATTCTCTCAAAGAATATCGTAGGCGGTGTTGCAATGGGTTCAGTAAAGGGCTAATTCATATAAGAAGATTTAAGAGACCGGGGGTTTTCCCCGGTCTCTTTTTATATTGAAAGTAAAAGAGTTTTTAAGGCAGCCTTGCAAATGGGGGATAAATAACCGTAAAAGAAGTTCTTATGGTTGTTTTGCAAGAAGGAGAAGTACCACAAAGAAATTCTTATGGCTGTCTTGCGAGAAGGAGAAGTGTCATAAAGAAACTGTTATGGTCTATTCCGTGAGAAAGAGAATAAATGATATTGAAACCTTTGATATAGTATTTTTCGGAGGTGAAGAAAAGGTCAGATGAACAATATCTGCTTGGATTATAAGGAAAAAAATCGTATAATAAGTTGAATGGGTTTATCATAAACATCTCGAAGGTGTAATGATAAATGATTGAGATGAAAGGAAATGTTATATGCTGTTTATTGAAAAATGCAGAGTTATGAGGAAAAGATTAGTTTGTCCGGTATTTGTGCTTGCTTTTTGTATGATTCTTTTTAGCGGATGTAAAAAAGATGTGGACTTGTCATCCGGAGGAAATTTAAGTACGGGTATCGAAGATAAAAAAATGGATGATAAGGAAACAGAGAATATACTGAGGTATATGAGTTTTGAAATTGAGGAATATACAATACATTCAACGAATATTACCTCTTTAAGGATAGATGAGCATGTTTATGATGAAGACGACAAAACAGATACGGTTTTGACAGAGTATACTGCTGAGATAGGAAAAAGGCATTTTGAATTTTCGGCTAATGTTGTTTTCAAATACAATGAGGAACAGGATTCCTGGGAACAGATGGGATACAGCATAAATCCTGATTACATTATTTCATTTATAAAGAGTTACAGATTCGATTTGTCGGCAGATGAGATAGCCGCCGGACTGTCAGCTGAAAGGTTCGGGATTGAGGTGATGGGGACGACATATTATTCCGATGAAAATGAAATCAGCAATGTAAAATATGGCAAAGTGGAACCGGACGGTTCAGATTATCTGTATGCCGATCTTGATTTTACCCTGTCAAATGAAGACATCAGTATTGATGTTATGGCGAAAACAGAATTTAAATATACTGAGGAGAAAGGTTGGAACGTTTATTATATTGATGGAACCGAGGTTAAGTCTGTGGATTGTGATGTGACAGGAACGTGGTCGGGTAAGGATTCAACGGGGAGGACGCTGGTTGTTGAAATAAAGGAATCGGTGAATGAAGAGGCTGAACTTTCAGCCTGTGTTGAAGTGAAGAATGGAGAGGAAACTGAATTGAGTTTTAATGCAGCCGTAAATGAGTTTTCGGCTGATGCAGTCAGAGGTGATTATGTAAGTTTGAGGAACAGCGGCTGGGTAAAGGAGCCGAATTCGGGAAATCTATTGCAATGGCAGCTGTTATACGGCAGAATTAGTGACGGAGTATGGACAATAAAGTGCAATTCTGAAAATCTGACACTGTCAAAGTGATAAAAAATCAACTCAAAACCCATAAAAAGGCGGTGTTGGTTAAAATAAATCAATGTAGAGGACAATTGCGTTCGTTGACATGGTGCTTTTAGTGTGTTAAACTACCACCATTGAAAGAATTTGGAGGACAAAATGAAAGAAACCGGTAAATATACAAGACAGTATTATCTGCCACCTAAGACAGCAATGAAGTGGGCAGAAAAAGATTATATAGATAAGGCACCAAAGTGGTGTTCCGTTGATTTAAGAGACGGAAATCAGGCTCTCATAACACCTATGAGTCTGGATGAAAAAATAGCATTCTTTAAGCTTTTGGTTGATGTCGGATTTAAGGAAATTGAAGTTGGTTTTCCGGCAGCAAGCGATACGGAATACAATTTCCTCAGAGCTTTGGTTGACGGAAATCTTATACCAGATGACGTAACAATTCAGGTTCTTACCCAGTCAAGAGAGCACATCATAAGAAAAACATTTGAATCACTTAAAGGTGTTAAGAATGCAATTGTGCATTTATATAACTCTACCAGTGTAGCACAGAGAGAACAGGTATTCCGTAAGTCTAAGGAAGAAATAAAACAGATAGCAATTGACGGTGCAAAACTCTTTGATGACATTGCAAAGGAAATGGGAGTTGATTTCAGATATGAATACTCACCGGAATCCTTCACCGGAACAGAGCCGGAATATGCTCTTGAGGTTTGCAATGCTGTTCTTGATGTTTGGCAGCCTACACCTGATAAGAAGGTAATAATTAATCTTCCTGTTACGGTTGAACTTTCAATGCCTCATGTTTATGCCAACCAGGTAGAGTACATATGTGACAATATCAAGTACAGAGACAGTGTTGAAATTTCACTTCATCCTCACAATGACAGAGGTTGTGCTGTTGCTGATACGGAACTCGGACTTCTTGCCGGTGCGGACAGAGTAGAAGGTACGCTGTTTGGAAACGGAGAAAGAACCGGTAATGTTGATATAATTACCGTTGCAATGAATATGTATATGCAGGGTGTAGAGCCGGGACTTGATTTTACGGATATGCCTGCCATTGTGGAACTTTATGAAAAGGTAACGGGAATGCAGGTGAATATGCGTTCTCCATATAGCGGTAAGCTTGTATTTGCTGCTTTTTCCGGATCACATCAGGATGCAATTGCAAAGGGCATGAAGTGGCGTGAAGAAAAGGATTGTGAGCATTGGACCGTTCCTTATCTTCCAATTGATCCGCATGATGTCGGCCGTGAATATGAAACTGATGTTATCAGAATTAATTCCCAGTCCGGAAAGGGTGGAATCGGATATCTTGTAGAAACAAGATACGGTTACAAGATTCCAAAGAAGATGAGCGAGGATGTAGGATATACAATTAAGGGAATATCAGACAGACTTCACAAGGAACTTTCCGCAGAGGAAGTTTATGAAGACTTCATGAAGCTTTATGTTAATGTCAACGGACCGCTTGAAAAGGTGGATTATCACTTTAAGAGGGATGAAGACACAAGCGTTACGGATATAAGAGTAAGTCTTTCACTCAGGGAAAACGGAGAAGAGAAGGAAATTGTTGCATATGGAAACGGTCGTCTTGATGCCGTGGCTAATGCCCTCCATGCAAATGGAATTCTTTTCAGCAATCTTACGTATGAGGAACATGCCCTTAACATGGGTTCAACATCCAAGGCGGTTTCTTATGTAAGCATTCAGCTTCCTAATGGTGATGTGTGTTGGGGAACAGGTCTTGAGGATGATATCATTGCTTCATCAATCAGTGCATTGTTCTCTGCAGTAAACAGAGCGAAGCTTCTTGGCAAAATCTAAAATAACCGGAAAAAGCCCTTGCACCAATGAGAGGCAATAAGGGAGCAGGGTAAAATCCAAAACAACCGGAAAGAATCCTCGCGAAAGCACAGATGGTGCCTGGCGAAGGAATCATAACGATAATGTCAGTGAGAGATGCATCTGATTTCTTTCACTGACATATAAATACTTTGATAAAGAATTGAATTATTCAATCAGGATAAGAAAAAAATGGAGGACACATTTATGGGTATGACAATGACGCAGAAAATACTTGCAGCACATGCAGGGCTTGAAAGCGTAAAAGCGGGTCAGCTTATTAATGCTAAACTTGATATGGTTCTTGGAAATGATATTACATCTCCGGTAGCCATTAATGAGTTTAACAAGGCAGGCTGTGAGGGAGTATTTGACAATACTAAAATTTCCATGGTAATGGATCATTTTGCTCCTAACAAGGACATAAAAGCAGCAGAGCAGTGTAAACAGTGCAGAGGTTTTGCAAAGAGATTTGATATAAAGAACTATTATGATGTCGGTGAAATGGGAATCGAACATGCACTACTTCCGGAAAAAGGCCTTATCGGACCGGGTGAGGTTTGTATAGGAGCTGATTCACATACATGTACATATGGTGCCCTTGGAGCCTTTTCTACAGGAGTAGGCTCGACTGATATGGCGGCAGGAATGGCAACGGGAGAAGCGTGGTTCAAAGTTCCTTCAGCCATCAAATTCAATATTACGGGAAAACTCAATAAAAACGTATCAGGTAAGGATGTTATCCTTTATATTATCGGTAAAATCGGAGTAGACGGTGCGTTATATAAGTCTATGGAATTTTCCGGTGAGGGACTTAAAAACCTGTCTATGGATGACCGTCTCTGCATAGCTAATATGGCAATCGAAGCAGGTGCAAAAAATGGTATCTTTGCGGTAGATGAAGTTACTCTTGAGTATGTAAAGGGCAGAGTAAATCGTGAGTTTACCGTTTATGAAGCTGATGAGGATGCAGAGTATGAACAGGTAATAGATATTAATCTTTCAGAGCTCGAATCAGTTGTTGCATGTCCTCACCTTCCTGAGAATACAAAGCCGGCTAAGGAGCTTTCCGATATCGTTCCAAATCAGGTTGTTATCGGTTCATGTACAAACGGAAGACTTTCTGACATGGCAGCGGCTGCACGCATAATGGAAGGTAAGCATATTGCAAAAGATATAAGGTGCATTATTATTCCTGCAACTCAGCAGATTTACCTTGACAGTATTAAAGCAGGCTATGTTGAGACTTTTATTAAAGCAGGCTGTGTGGTATCGACACCAACATGCGGACCATGTCTTGGCGGTCACATGGGAATTCTTGCGGCAGATGAAATTGCAGTTGCAACAACAAACAGAAACTTTGTCGGACGTATGGGTCATGTTACTTCAAAAATATATCTTGCAAGTCCGGAAGTGGCAGCGGCTACGGCGGTTACAGGTCGTATAACAGATCCTGCAAATATGTAGGATATCAAAAAAGGTTTTAGAAAAGGAGATATGCGATGAATGCACATGGCATTGTACATAAATATGGTGATAATGTAGATACGGATGTTATCATACCGGCAAGATATCTTAATACGGCAGATCACAAAGAACTTGCAGGTCACTGTATGGAAGATATTGATACGGAATTTGTCAAGAAGGTTAAAGCCGGAGACATTATGGTCGGAGGAGCCAATTTTGGATGTGGTTCTTCAAGAGAACATGCACCTATAGCAATTAAGGAGTCGGGAATTTCCTGCGTAATAGCTTCAACCTTTGCAAGAATATTCTTCCGTAATTCCATCAATATCGGACTTCCTATTCTTGAATGTCCGGAAGCAAGTGAAAAGATTAATGCAGGTGATGAGCTTGAAATTAACTTTGACACAGGCGTAATTACAAATGTAACAAAGGGCGAAGAATATCAGGCACAGCCATTCCCTGAATTTATGAAGAACATCATGAGCAAGGGCGGACTTTTAAAATCAATTAAGGACAGATAAATCGGAGGCTTTAAACACATGAAGAAGAATATTACAGTATTAAGAGGTGACGGAATCGGTCCTGAAATTGTAAATGAGGCAATAAAGGTACTTGATAAGGTTGCTGAAAAATTCGGACATGAATTCGTTTATACGGATGTATTAATGGGAGGATGCAGTATTGATGAGTATGGTGTTCCCATTACGGACGAAGGCATAGAAAAATGTAAAAAGTCAGACAGCGTTCTTCTTGGAGCGGTAGGCGGTCCTAAGTGGGATAACGTTGATCCGTCAATAAGACCTGAAAAGGCTCTGCTCAAGGTGAGAAAGGAACTTGGTCTTTTTGCAAATCTCAGACCTACAAAGCTTTTTACACAGCTTGCGGATGCATCACCGCTCAAACCGTCAGTTGTGGAAAATGGAATAGACCTTCTTATTGTCAGAGAGCTTACAGGCGGTATTTATTTTGGAAAGCGCTCTACAGCGAAAGTTGACGGTGAATTGGTAGCAACAGATGAGATGATGTATTCTTATCATGAAATCGAAAGAATCGGAAGAGTAGCTTTTGAAACAGCAATGAAGCGAAATAAAAAACTTGCATCCGTTGACAAGGCTAATGTTCTTGATTCATCAAGACTTTGGAGAAAAATCATGCATAAACTTTCGGAAGAGTATCCGGAAGTTGAATATTCCGATATTCTCGTAGATAATACTGCAATGCAGCTTATCAGAAATCCGGGTCAGTTTGATGTAATCGTTACTGAAAACATGTTTGGTGACATTCTCAGTGATGAAGCAAGCATGCTTACCGGTTCAATAGGAATGATGCCAAGTGCAAGTCTGTCAGATACAACACTCGGTATGTATGAACCTATTCATGGTTCAGCGCCGGATATTGCAGGCATGGATATAGCAAATCCATTGGGAACAATTCTTTCGGCAGCAATGATGCTCAGATATTCATTCGATATGGCGGAAGAGGCAGATGCCATAGAAGCTGCAGTAAGCAAGGTACTTGATGACGGATACAGAACCGGTGATATCATGCAGGAAGGCATGAAGAAGGTTGGATGCCGTGAGATGGGAGATGCGGTAGCAGCAAGATTATAACAAAGATAAAAGAAGATTATACAGGACCTGTGTAGCTTTGATTTTTTGATTGTATTGTTGATTTCGGACAGGTGACCGATGAAGACAGGATAAAAATCAGAAGATCATGGGTCCTTTTTAAGTTTTGGTTAAGAAAAAAGTAATTTTATGACAGTTTTGTGACAAAATAATATAAAACGAATAGTGAAAAATTTCCGAAAATGAATTACAATTACAACGGTTTGCATAGTGGTAAACAGTACAGACCGATTGTGTGAAAGAGTCGGATTTGAAGTGATGTGCGGAGTAAATATGAATCATTTGATTTACATTGCTGATGATGAAGATAATATCAGGAATCTGATTAAGAGTTTTCTTGAAAGTGACGGATACAGAGTAAGGGCATTTTCAACAGGTGATGAGCTTTTGAAGGCTTTTTCCGAGGAACCATCAGATTTGGTGATTTTAGATATAATGATGCCCGGCACGGATGGTTGGACCGTATGTAAGATTCTCAGGGACAGGACGAATGTTCCGATAATCATGCTTACGGCAAGAGATTCCGAGTATGACTATGTGAGAGGAATAACAATAGGAAGTGACGATTACCTGACAAAGCCGTTCAGACCGACAACACTTCTCATGAGAGTACGTTCTCTTCTGAGAAGAATGGAGATGAATGAGAATACAAAGGGGTGTATGCCGAAGAAAGTAACGGTAGGGGATCTGACATATCTCTCAGAGAAGAATCAGATTTTATGTCAAAAAAATCCTGTGAAGCTCAGTCAGACGGAAATGAGACTTTTGGCATATATGATGGAAAATCCGGATAAGGCATATTCAAGAGATGAACTTCTGAATGCAGTCTGGGGATATGATACAAAGGTGGAAACAAGAGTAACCGATGAGACCCTGAGGCGTATACGAAAGCGTCTGACGGAGTCTGCGAGTTGTGTAAGTATACAGACGATTTGGGGATTCGGGTACAAACTTGATATAGTCGGAGACAAAAAATGAAGCATGTAAAGCTTAAAATCCTCATAATCATATGGGTCGCAATAAGTACGATATTTATCATCTCGCTTGGCCTCGTAAATATATTAATTCCGAAAGCATATGAAAAAGAGGCGATATCGGCTCTTGAATATGAAATGGAGTATATAGGGCTTGTAGAGGAGTCGGATGAAGGCGATTATCCGGAGTATGAGGAAACATTTTTGAGCGGAAGCATTTATTTTCTGCAGACTGACAGAAATAACGATTATGAAAAGCCGCCGTCAAAGAATGAAAAGTATAAATTGAAGCTCTATAATGAAAAACAGGACATTTTTGGCTGTTGTGACGTGAATTCATTAAGAGAGGGCGAAATAAAAAAGCTGATTACGGATGACGGATACTATGTTTTTGTAAAGTATCATGATGTGTTTGAGTGGGGCGGTGAGCCGGAAGGTACAATAATGTATATAAACATCAATCCGGTACTGAAAAACATTCGTTCAACCAACAGAATTCTTCTGATGGTATATGTTACGGTGCTTGCGGTAATGTCGATAATCGGTTACAGGCTGGGTAATGACATAGACAGGAGCCGTGAGTCAAGTCAGATATTCTTTCAGAATGCCTCACATGAGCTTAAAACGCCGCTTATGATTATTCAGGGCTATGCAGAGGGGATACAGACCGGAGTTGTGGATTCGGAAGCGGGAGCAGAAATAATAATGCAGGAAAGCGATAAACTTACTGCTTTGACTGATGAAATCCTGGCGATTTCAAGAATTGATGCAAACCGTTTGGAACTTAACATGCTTCCGGTGGACGTACGGGAGCTGCTTTATGACAGCATACGTATGCAGAACAGACAAGGCTTGAGAAAGAGTTTGAAATGATTCCGGATTTTCCGGATGAGGCTGTTTTGGTATGTTGTGATGAGGAGCAGATAGCAAAAGTCTTTAAAAACGTAATAATGAATGCGGTAAGACATTGTCGGGAGACAATCCGTGTTATGTGCAGGTGTGAAAAAAATGAAGTTGTCATAACCGTAAAGGATGACGGCAGCGGCATTACACCGGAAGAGCTGAAGCATATCTTTGAAAGATTCTATGCAGGACATGAAGGAAATACCGGAATCGGACTGTCGCTTTCAAAAGAAATACTGGCTCTCCATAAGGGACAGATAAGAGCATTTAATGAGGCGGGTGCGGTTTTTGAAATCCGACTGCCGTTATATAACAAAAAAAAGAGGGACAGAGTGACATGATAACAAACGTATTAAGCTATCTTGAAAGGTCAGCGGCAAAGTATCCGGAAAAGATTGCTTTGGTTGACGAAAATAAGAGTTTTTCATATGAGGAACTCTTGTCAGGATGTAAAAACATAGGAAGCGCACTTGCCGGATATGTGAAGCCGTGTGAGCCGGTGGGAGTTTATCTTGAAAAGAGTGCGGAAGCAGTGATGGCATTTTTTGGAATCGTATATGCCGGAGGTTTTTATTCCACGTTCAACAATGAGCTTCCGGAGCAGAGACTGCAGCAGATTGTATCCGTGTTGAATCCGGCCGTAATCATTACGGATAGAGAACATGAGGCTAAGGCAGCGGAGATTTTCGAAGGTGTAAAGCTTGTTTTAATTGAAGAACTGACTGTGACGGTAAAATCTGAAGAAAAGCTTGCTTTAATCAGAAAGCGAATGATAGACACAGATCCGCTCTATATAAATTTCACTTCCGGATCTACCGGAGTTCCTAAGGGAATAGTCGTAGGACACAGAAGCGTAATTGATTTCTTTGAGTGTTTTACAAAGCTTTTTGACATAACGGAAAAAGATGTAGTGGCAAATCAGGCACCTTTTGACTTTGATGTATCCGTAAAGGACATATATTCAGCCTTCAGTACGGGAGCTACACTGGTTGTTGTTCCAAGAAGACTTTTCTCAGATCCTACGGGACTTGTTGATTTTCTCTGTGAACATAAGGTAACAACAATGATTTGGGCTGTGTCGGCACTTTGTCTGATGACAACTTTTCATGCACTGGAATACAAGACACCGGAAACGGTAAACAAGATCCTTTTCAGTGGAGAAGTCATGCCGCTGAAGGCTCTTAACAATTTCAAAAAGCATCTTCCGGATGCGACTTTTGTAAACTTATACGGACCTACCGAAATCACATGTAACTGTACATACCATGTGATTGACAAGGAGAGAGATTATTCTGACGGAATTCCTATCGGAGAGCCTTTCCCAAATGAGGATGTATTTTTACTTGATGAAAATGATAAAGTGGTTACGAAAAAAGGAAGCAGTGGTGAAATATGTGTAAGAGGTGCGGCACTGGCACTGGGATATTATAAAAATCCTGAGCAGAATGCAAAGCACTTTGTACAGAATCCGCTTAATCCGTTCTATCCGGAGCTGATTTACAGAACCGGGGATTTGGCCAGATTTGATGAAAATGGAGACATGATTTTCAGCGGCCGTAAAGATTTCCAGATTAAATACATGGGACACAGAATAGAACTCGAAGAAATTGAGAGGGAAATGTCGAAGGTTGACGGCGTTGAAAGATGCTGCTGTATCTTTGACGAGAAAAAGCAGAGACTCAGAGGCTTCTATATAGGAGAAATCGAGAAGGAAGAACTTCACAGTGCCATGAGCAGCAGCCTTCCTGCTTTTATGGTTCCGGGAATTATGAGAAAGGTGGATGATATGCCTTTGACGAAGAACGGAAAGATTGACAGGAAGAAGCTTGCTGAGAGCCTTGAAAGAAAAAAATAAAACCTGATAAGTGCATATTTCAGGGAAAGAGGAAAACGTGTTTGATTATAGTAAATTGATAGAGAAAAATAAAACGGCTTTTTATGCATTTGATGTTTCTGTACTAAAGAACAGAATTGCATATTTGCGTGAGAAACTTCCGGAAGATGTGAAGCTTGTTTATGCCGTTAAGGCAAATACCTTTATTTCAGGCAGAATTAAGGAAGATGCGGACCGCTTCGAAATCTGTTCTCCCGGAGAGGCTGCCATATGTGAAAAACAGGGGATTCCTTATGAAAAAATGGTTATCTCGGGAGTGTATAAAACACCTGAATTTATTGAAGACATGATAAGCAGGACAGATGGTCCGATATATACGGTGGAATCCCTGATTCAGTTTGAACTTTTAAAGAGTCTGTCTGAAAAATATAAAAAGAAGATACCTGTTCTTCTCAGAATGACAAACGGAAGCCAGTTTGGTATAAATGCGGAGGAAATTGAGAACATAATAGCACGGAGAGAAGAATATGGTCTGATTGACATACATGGAATCCAGTTTTTCTCCGGAACACAGAAAACATCATTGAAAAAGCTTCGCAGAGAGCTTGAACATCTTGAATTGTTCATTGTAAAAGTATATGATGAGTATGGCTTTGAGGTAAAAGAACTTGAATATGGCCCCGGATTTCCGGTGAGCTATTTTAAGGATGAGGAATTTAACGAGGATGAATTTCTTGAAGGCTTTTCCGGACTGATTGGCGAAATGAAGGTTAAGCCGGTAATTGCACTTGAACTGGGAAGAAGCATAGCGGCTTCCTGCGGAAAGTATTTTACGCACATTGTTGACTACAAAACAAATAAAGGACAGAATTACATTCTGACAGACGGCGGAATGCATCATATCGTTTATTTTGGTCAGCATATGGCAATGAAGCAGCCGTATATTTCACTATGCGGCGGCGAGGAAAGAAAGAGCGGCGGTGTTTGGAACATATGCGGTTCATTGTGCTCAATGAATGACATAATTGTAAAGCAGATTGAACTTCCGGATTTTAAAGTCGGAGACGTACTCTGTTTTGAAAACACAGGAGCTTATTGTATGACAGAGGGAATTTCACTTTTTTTGAGCAGGGAGTTCCCGGCAGTCTGGCTTATCGGAGAAAATTCCGAGGCAGAGTGTCTTAGAATGCCGGTAGAGGCATCAGAGTTTAACATGTAATAAAAGAAAGGCAAAAAAATGGAACAGTTACTTGAAATTTTAGAGGATATTAAACCGGATGTGGATTATGAAAACTGCAAGGAGCTTATTGACGGTCATTATCTTGACTCTCTTTCAATAATCTCTCTTATTGCAGAACTTGAGGATGAGTTTGACATTACAATTCCTGCAGTGGAGATAATTCCTGCAAACTTCAACTCCGTTGAGGCAATGTGGGACATGATTCAGCGTCTGGCTGAGGAGGATTAGTATTTATGAAATTGTCCTCGTTACTTTGGGCGGACAGGCTTACAGCCATGACCTCATATTTCAGCATTCTGTTTTTGCTGGGATTTCTGCCTGCCTGTATAGTTATTTATGCTATACTTCCTCAGAAAAGCAAAAAGTACGGACTGCTGGTTATGAGCTGTATTTTTTACTGGCTCTTGAGTGGTGAACTGATAAAGTATCTCTTTCTCACCGTACTTTCCATGCATTATTTCTCTATCTGGATAGAAAGAATTTATGCAGAAAGAAATGCACTGTTAAAGACTGTTGAGAAACCCGAGAAAAAGGCACTGAAAAGAAAGTACCTGCTTAAGGCAAGGGCAGTACTTGCTTTTGCAGCCGTTTTACATATAGGTCTTCTTTTAAAGCTTAAATACAGTGCGTTCGGCGTAACAAACATTAATCGTATTCTGGCAGCGGCAGGAAGTTCATTTACGCTTGAAATTCCTAAATATCTGCTTCCAATCGGAATATCATTTTTTACACTTCAGGCAGTGTCATACATATTCGATGTTTACAGGGAAACCGCTAAGGCCGATGACAATATTCTTCGTCTGGCACTTTGGATATCATTTTTTCCTCAGATTGTTGAAGGACCGATATGCCGATATGCACAAACCTGTGATCAGCTTTGGAATGTAAAGCAGATTGAGTATAAAAATCTTACATTCGGACTCCAGAGAATTCTGTACGGCATGATGAAAAAAATGGTTATTGCCGACCGACTTAATCCGGTGATTAAGGAAGTGTTCAATAACTATGGAGAATACAGTGGCGGTATGGTTGCCATAGCCGCAGTCTGCTATACCGTTCAGCTTTACATGGATTTTTCAGGAACGATGGATGCAGTAATGGGTGTCGGACAGATTTTTGGTATAACAATGCCGGAGAACTTCAGACGTCCGTTCTTCTCAAAAACGATTTCAGAATTCTGGATGAGATGGCATATATCACTGGGTGCATGGTTTAAGGAATACATTTTTTATCCTGTGACAATGTCAAAACCAATGAAGAATCTCACCGGAGCAGCAAGGAAGAAGATCGGTAATCATTTCGGACCGCTTTTGGCAGGAGCCGTTGCACTTTTCTGTGTATGGTTTTCGAACGGATTGTGGCATGGTGCCGCATGGAGCTATATTTTCTTTGGAATGTATCACTTTGCGCTTATACTTACGGGGAACATAATTGCACCGGCGGTTAAGAGCGTAAATACAAAACTTCATATCAATTCGGAATCAGTGATATACAGATTTCTTCAGATTATCAGAACGTGCATACTTGTTGTAATCGGAGAACTCTTTTTCAGGGCAGAGGGATTAAGAGCAGGAATGGCGATGTTTAAGAAGATGGTTACTGATTTCAGTTTTGAGAGAATGGTACCGGGAAAACTGCTTCCTGTTTCGGAAATCATGGTGGCTGTGGCGGCTGTTGTTTTCGTTCTGATTATAAGCATCATGAATGAAAAGGGTGTAAAAATAAGAGAAGGAATTTCTCGCCGAAACATTGTAATCAGATGGGTTATCTGGTATGCACTTATACTTTTTATCATAGTATTCGGTGCATACGGACCGGGATATACTCCGGTAGATCCTATTTATGCTAATTTCTAATCAGTGAGGAAATATATGAATAAAGCAGCAAAAAAATTTATTCAGGGATTTTGCTTTACGGCGATACTCCTGCTTCTTTTGGTTATCCTCTCATTGTTCTTTGCACCTAAGTCAAATACCAAAAGTGCGGGAATGATGAACAACCGTGCATATGGAATCATGGGAGAACCGGAAAATACAATTGATGTTGTTTTCCTAGGAGACAGTGAGACGTATTGTGCATTTGTTCCGTTAAAGATTTGGGAAAAAAGCGGTGTAACGTCTTATGTGTGCGGAACAACCAAGCAAAAACTCTGTTACTCATATGAAATGCTTGAAACTGCATTTGAAAATCAGAAACCGAAGATTGTGATTCTTGAAACAAATGCAATCTTTCGTGCATTTGATGAAGAAGATGTATACTCAAATTGGATGGAAAAGTCACTTCCTGTTTTCAGATACCATGACAGATGGAAGTCGTTGAAAAAGTCGGATTTCGGATTCAATCCGGACTATGACGAGACTCAGGTCGGAAAAGGATATTTGTATAATATAACTTCAAATCCGGGTTCGATTGAAGGATATATGAAGGAAGATACCGGTAAAAAAGAGATTAATGAGATAAACAAAGAGTATGTTAAAAAAATTAAAGAGTACTGTGACGAAAATGGAGCGGAATTAGTTTTGTTGAGTTCGCCAAGTACAAAAAACTGGAATTGGAAGAAGCATAACAGTATTCAGGAACTTGCCGCCGGACTCGGAATATCCTATGTTGACATGAATCTTATGTCTGAGGATATTAAGATTGACTGGAGTACGGATACAAGAGACAAGGGCGATCATTTGAACTATAACGGAGCAGTAAAGGTTTCCGAGTATCTCGGTACATATTTCACCGGGATGGGTATGTTTGAAGATAAAAGGGAAAATCCGGATTATGAACAGTGGAATAAGGATTTGAAATATTTTGAAGAAAACAAAAAACCTGAAAAGTATTAAAAAAAACGGTTGAACATTCAATAATGTTCAACCGTTTTTAATTATTCAGCCATTACAGTTTCAACAGCTTCTTCTTCGTCGTCATCTTCTTCCGGATCATCATCGAAATCGTCAAAATCATCGAAATCATCAAGATAATCAGGCATACAGAATTTAACTACGGCATAAGCAATTCCTGCGATGCAGACAACTGCTCCGAGTATTGCAAGAAAAGCCCAAAGTTTGCTGCAACATTTACGTTCTTCCATGGTAAACCTCCTATAAGTTAAATCTTAAAGATTCGTTTTTATTATTGTATCACGTCATTGTTTTAATTACTACCGAAAAAAGATAAAAATTTCATAATGACGTCAGTTGATTTTTTTGAGCTTGGCAAATGAGGCAAGCATCTTTTTCTGTACACCATTGAAATCTACTGTAACTTCAAAGTCTTTTGTTCCTCTTGCTATGTTTGTTACGGTACCTTCACCGAATCGTATATGTTTAACACGGTCACCGACATCATATCCGGGAGTGACACCGGTCGGCGGTTTGATTTCACGGATTTTGTAATTGTCGGTAAATACCGGAGTAACCCGGGAAGAAGATGAACGTGTTCTGACAGGTGCAGGTTCGTTTAAAAAGCTGTCGCGACTGACACAGCGATTTGTATCTGCCGCCGATTTCTCGGCTCTCATGAAACTCTCGCGTGCATGGCCTTTCATGGACAGCATGTGCCTTGGGATTTCCTTAATAACAAATCGGGAAATCTGGTTACAGGTCGTTTCTCCATGAGTCATACGATATTTGGCAGCGGTGAGGGTGAGATGTTTTCTTGCTCTTGTGATACCGACATAGCATAAACGCCTTTCCTCTTCAAGTTCCGCATCTTCCATGCTGAGACTGCTTGGGAAGAGTCCGTCCTCCATACCGGAAATGTAAACATTGTCAAACTCAAGACCCTTAGCACTGTGCATAGTCATCAGCAGAACGCAGTTTTCGTTATCGGTTACGTTATCCAAGTCAGATACAAGGGCTATATCAGTGAGAAATTCACTTAATGATGAATCGCTGCCGTGTTCTTCCTCAAATGAAATTGCTTTATCAATAAGGGAGTTAATGTTTTCCTCACGATCAGAGTAGTTTTCCGGGTCATATTCCTCTATGTAGTTGTAGTAATCTGTTTCATCAACGACATACTTAATCAGCTCACTGACCGATAATTCGGAAAGTTTCGCACGAAAATCATAGATGAGATCGGTGAAGGAAGTAATCTTTGGAAGAGCTCTTGAAACTGACGGAATCAACGGAGCGTGACATAATGCATCAAAAAAGCTCATGCCGGTCTCGTCAGCATAATCCTGAATGTGGGAAACGGTTGTATCACCTATGCCCCTTTTGGGAATGTTTATGATTCGTTTGGTCTGCAGTGTATCAAAGCCGTTCGCCGTTGTTTTAAGATAGGCGAGAATGTCCTTGATTTCTTTACGCTGATAGAAACCGAGACCGCCGACAATCCTGTAAGGAATGTTTCGGTAGACCAGACATTCTTCTATAAGACGCGACTGGGCGTTGGTTCTGTAGAGTATTGCAAAATTGCTGTATGTAAGTGATGAATCATCGCTCATACACTGAATTATATCGTTTACAATGCCTCTCGCTTCGTCGAAATCGCTGTTGTACTGAATGAAGCATACATTATCTCCGGATGGAGCAGCGGTCCAAAGCTTTTTTGTTTTACGTCCTTTGTTGTTGGAGATTACCTCATTTGCAACGCTGAGTATGTTTCCGGTGGAACGATAATTCTGTTCGAGCTTGATAACCTTTGCATTGTGAAAAACGTTTTCGAAGCTTAAAATGTTGGTTATGTCGGCGCCGCGGAATTTGTAAATGGACTGGTCATCATCACCAACGACACAAAGATTATGCTCGACATCACCGTATTCATTAGTGTGAGATGCGAGCAGCTGTATCAGACGAAACTGAGCATTGTTTGTATCCTGATACTCATCAACCATTATATATTCGAATTTTCTGCGATAGTATTCGAGAGCATCAGCGTTCTGTTCAAACAGTTCAACGGTTTTACAAAGAAGGTCATCGAAGTCAAGAGCATTGTTTTCACGAAGTCTTTTCTGGTATTCGGTGTAAACCTTTGCAAGCTGTTTTTCGGGAAGGGATGATGCCTTGGAGGCAAACTGTAAAGGACTGATACATTCGTTTTTCAGGGACGAAATTCCATTGATGAAAACTCTTTCCTTAACTTTTTTTGTATCAATTGCAAGGTCCTTACAGACCTGTTTCATTAATGTTTTTGTATCGTCAGTGTCATAAATTGAGAAATCCCTGTTAAATCCGATTGTTTCTATATATTTTCTTAAGATGCGGACGCATGTGGAATGAAAGGTGGAAATCCATATGGAATTTCCGGTGTCTCCCAAGAGACTGACTACACGTTCCTTCATCTCTCTTGCAGCTTTATTTGTGAATGTTATTGCAAGAATGGAATAAGGGGAAACCTGACGCTCCTCGATAAGATATGCAACACGATGGGTGATTACACGGGTTTTTCCCGAACCGGCTCCTGCCAGAATCAGAAGAGGGCCTCTATCGTGCAGAACAGCCTCATGCTGTTGAGGATTCAGGGTTGTAAGATCATACATATGTATATCCTCTTTCTTATGGTAAATTTATGTTTTCAGTATACCATAAGTGTGAGGGGATTGAGAAGTAAATTATCCTAAAAACAGGAAGAATGATGCATATATCCATTTGATTCTTGACGTGTGGTTTTCTAAACCGTATAATATAAAGAAGTGTACTCTGTCTTGTGAAAATATGCTGTGTGCAGTGGGTGTACGGCTGAAAAAGACAGAATTTATGGTTTGGAAGTGAGGGAAGAAAATGAGTGCACAGTGGAGGGATTATATAAAGCAGCTTCAAACAATATTGAAAGAAACGGATTATGTAAAACCTAATTCGATTCCGGGTATTGATTTGTATATGGATCAGGTGACTACGTTTATGGATGAGCATCTGGAACCTTCTAAGAGGTTTGAGAGTGATAAGCTTCTCACAAAAACCATGATAAATAACTATACGAAGAATGACCTGCTTCCACCACCGGTAAAGAAGAAGTATTCCAAGGATCACATGTATCTTCTTATATTTATCTACTATCTGAAAAATTTCCTGAGTATAAAGGACGTGAAGACAGTCATATCACCTATGTCGAAGATGTTTTTCGGAAATGATGCAAGTATATCACTGGAGGATATATACAGCAGTATTGTAGAGGTGGAAGAGAATTCGGCCTATGATATTGCCAAAGATGTGATGAGAAAGTTTTTAAAGTCCAGAAAGGCATTTCCGAAGATAGAGTCGGAGGAGGAAAGGGAGTATCTTCAGATTTTTCTTTTTATATCAATGCTGAGTTTTGATGTTTACTTGAAGAAAAACCTGATTGAAAGCATCATTGATGACGTGCTTTCGGATGATAAGGCTGCTGACAGGAAAACGACGGAAAAGAATTCTTCCGATAAGAAAACGGTAGAGAAGAACTCTTCCGATAAGAAAAAAACGGAAAGTGAGCCGGCGGAAAAAAACAAAAAATAAGCGGATGAATATTGCAAATGTCCGCCTGATTGCATAAAGTGTTTTGGATTGGAGATTGAATTGAAAAAAGGAACGATAATAGAAGGTAAAGTTGAATATACGGAATTCCCAAACAAAGGAATTGTTTTCACGGAGGATGAGAAGGTAGTGGTGAAAGGTACGATTCCGGGTCAGTCGGTGAAGGCTGTTGTAAATAAAGGAAAAAAGGGAAAATATGAGGCACGTCTTTTGGATGTTGTTGAGAAATCCACTCTTGAGACATGTGTGCCGGAATGTCCTTATTTCGGAATGTGCGGGGGCTGTTCTTACCAGACACTGCCATATGAAACCCAGCTTGAGCTTAAATCGGGACAGGTAAAGAGACTTCTGGACGAGGTGATTGAAGGTGAGTACGTTTTCGAAAAGCCGGAGGCATCACCAAAGCAGTGGGAATATCGCAACAAGATGGAATTTACCTTCGGAAACGAATATAAGGACGGTCCCATAACATTGGGACTTCACAAGAAGGGCAGCTTTTATGACATAGTTCCTGTGATGGAATGCAGAATCATACATGAAGATATGAGGGAAGTGCTTGCGGCAGTTCTTAGTTTCGCAGTTGAAACCGGCTTGGATTTTTACCACAAAATGAGCAGAGAAGGATATTTTCGACATCTCCTGGTAAGACGTGCGGAAAAAACCGGAGAGATACTAGTGGATCTGATAACCACAACCCAGAGTGAATGTGATTTGAACCTGTTGACGGAAAAACTGCTTGAGTGCAAGTGTGCAGGTAATATTGCAGGAATTCTTCATACCGTAAATGACAGTGCCGCAGATGCAGTGATTGATCAGGGAACGGAAGTGTTATATGGTCGTGATTTTTTCACGGAAGAACTGTTGGGATTGAGTTTTAAAATTACACCATTCTCATTCTTTCAGACGAATTCTCTTGGTGCGGAAGTCCTTTATTCAAAGGCAAGAGAGTATGTAGCATTGGGAGGCGGCTTGGAAAACGGAGATAAAGTAGTTTATGATCTTTATTCCGGAACCGGTACAATTGGTCAGCTACTGGCTTCTGTTTCGGGCAAGGTGTTCGGAATTGAAATAGTAGAAGAGGCTGTTCGTGCTGCAAGGGAAAATGCAAAGGCAAACGGACTTACAAATTGTCGTTTTGTAGCTGGAGATGTATTCGATAAACTTGATGAAGCAGAAGAGAAGCCTGATTTTATAGTACTCGACCCGCCACGGGAGGGAATTATGCCAAAGGCACTTGCGAAGATATTGTCATATGGCGTAGAGTGTATGGTATATATCAGCTGTAAACCTTCGAGCCTGGCAAATGACCTGAAGGTGATACAGGCAGCGGGATACAAAGTTGAGAGAGTGTGCTGTGTAGATTTATTTTCAGAAACAGTGCATGTTGAGACGGTCTGTTTGCTGTCAAGAAAAGAGAAATAATAGACTGAAAAGTGCTGAAATCAAGGATTCCGAGCATAAAGAAAGCACCCATCATTTTCTGACAGATGCTTTGATTTGTATCTTGTTTTGAAAAGTGCTGCTTTTTAAATAGCTCTGAATGCGTGTCAGGTCTATAGCGCATAAGCACTAATATATTGTTTTTTGATTTCATAAATGAGTAACCAATACGGTTCTATGTGGCATTCACGAGTGCCTTTATAATTACCGGTAAGGTCATGCTCTCTGTATTTGCATCCGGCGTACTGCAATTCGTCCTTTCCATATGAGTACAATCTAGTCAACTCTTTCCTGACCCCAGAAGAAGAGGGCTACGGTACCCGGACCCGTATGGCTTCCGATAGTTGCTCCGACGTTGTATATTTCAACTTTTCCGATCATCTTAGGATAATGTTCTTCAATCAGAGCGGCAAGTGCCTTGGCATCATCGATACATTCGGAGTGGCAGATATAAACTTTTTGGCTGTAATCATCGCCATCCTGTGCAAACTGGAGCATCTTCTCAAAGGTTCTCTTAATTACACGTTTCTTGGACTGTACCTTTTCTCTTGGAATAAGCTTTCCTTCGTTACTTACGTTAAGAAGAGGACAGATTTTAAGAACCTGACCGACAAGACCTGCAGTTTTTGTTACTCTTCCTCCTTTAATATAGAAGGTAAGATCTGTTGAGAAGAACCAGTGGTGAAGTTTTAAACGATTTTCAAGCACCCACTCATGGACTTCATCGATGCTTTTTCCTTCATCTCTTAAATCAGCAGCTTTATCCATAAGAAGACCATAACCGCTTGATGCTGCGAGTGAGTCTACTACATATATTTTTCTGTCGGGATAGAGTTCTCTGAGCTCGTCGGCTGCAATAACGGCAGCGGTGTATGTTCCGGAAATTCCGGAGGAGAGTGTTAAGTGGAGAATATCCAAACCTTCTTTAAGGGATTCCTCGAAGAAATCTTTGTACTCACCGACGCTTACCATGGAAGTTTTTGTGGTTGCGCCGTCGATCATTTCCTTATAAAGACGTGCCGGTGGAACTGATTCTCCAAGATCATCGAAGTAGTCCTTGCCGTCAAGCTCGAAGTGGAAACAGACATATTTTATGTCTCTTGATTTAAAATGTTCTTTTGTTAAGTCTGCTGTTGAACAGCAGGAAAGAGTAAAAGTACTCATTTTTACCTCCCAAGGCCATCATATATTATGAAAGTTTTGTATTTATTTCGTTCTGAAATTGATTATATGTGGTTTTTAAAACCATGTCAACTGTTTTTTGAAAATTATTGGTCGATGGTCGATTTTTTGTTAAAAAAGTATTAATTTTGCATATGTCAGGGTGCCGTGGTTGACAAATTTACGGGCGTTGATTAATATATAAGTGTAAAAGTGGGTAAGGGGATAGTTCGCCCGTTTTTTCGGAGATAAAGAGAAAAGTTTATCTGACAGAAATCAAGACCGTATGTTTTGGAGGTTAATCGGTAAATGAAAAATTCAGATAGAAAAATAGAGCAGGCAGTAAGAACCGGCAGAATCAGAAGATTTATGCTGGGGATTTCGGCAGTTTTGTCTTTAATTGCCGTGATTTTTGTAACGAAAGGACTTATTAAACCGGCAGTCAGTCTCGAGGATGCAGGAGGTGCTGAATATCCTTATACTAAACCGGGAAAAGACTGGTATCACTTTGTTCCTGACATTACAAATGTAACGGTAGACCAGGCAAAGGATGAAAACGGAAATGTTGTCGGTGATTCTGACAATGATGGAATGATAAATGTTAAGTTTGAAATGTACTATTCATTATATGGGGAGATGTTAAAGAACAGTAATTATATATATTACGATCTTAATGAAGATGTCGGAGGAAATGCACTTATCAGCGTAAAAACCGGAGGATATCCCGATTCAGGAAGTCTCGGTAATGTTTCATATGGCGGAAACGTTGTAGGTACATACAGGGTAGAAGAAAACGGTCTTGTTGTAATCAGATTTAACGATGAATTCAGAGAAAGCATTCTTGATGTAGGAAAGGATGCAAGTAAAACTGCATTTCTTGCATTTTCGGCAGATGTAAGCAAAAAAAATGATGATGACAAAGACGATATAGATCTTGATTTCAATACAAAGGACGAAACCGAAAGTGATATTACGATCCCGGGATTTAAGTATGGTCCGATGTCATTGGAAAAAACGGGCAGTGTAAATGAAAATGGTTCAATCACATGGTCAGTAAAGTTGAATAATCCGAATGGTGCGAGCCTCAAGGACCTGATTCTTGATGACAAAATGTTTGCAAATGCAAAGGATGTGACATGTTCTCTGGATGAGGGAATGTGGAACTACAATGAGGAAAGTAAAAAACTTACTTTTGGTGATACTACTGCGATGGACGTGACGGTTAGTTATGTTACTTATCCGACAGCCGGAGAGTTAATTAATGGCAAGACATATGATAATGAAGTTAATCTTCGTAAGCCGGATGATACTGCTGTTAAAACGGAAAAAGAATCGGTAAGAATGGATTCGCAGATAAATATCACCAAAACAGCACAGGTTGAGTACGGAATTCAGACCGGAAGTGATAATGACAAAATTGACTGGACGATTACCATAGATAATCCGACAGGTGCCGATATGAATAAGTTTGTGTTAAAGGATGGTGCGTTTAAAAATCTTGATGCAGACTCAATTAAGATAAGTATAACGGATGAAAGCGGTAACAAAACGGAAGTAAGCGGTTTTGAAATTGTTAAGCCGGAAAATAACTGGGAGCAGCCTTACATAAAGTTTCCGGAGGGGACTGAGGGTAAGAAGGTTGAAGTTACTTATACAACGACCCCTGATCGAACAAAAGCGGATGGCAGCGAATACAAAAACGAGGCAACAATTGCTACAACAGAGAACGATGCCTGGAAGACTGCCGGCAAGGAAGTGGAACGTAATCAGTTCTACCTTGACAAGGGCGGTTATACCGTAGAAGGTGAGAATAAAATAAGATGGACAATTAAACTCAGGGACAATGTGTCTGATGACGGTATGGGCCTTGACGGATTTGTAATTACAGACGAGGGCCTGCTTAAAGCGATTAAGGACGGGAAGTATGATGTGTCAATGACTGACGGGGTAACTTATACCATTCAGGAAGACGGTACGATAATGCTTAGTGTTGATGAAAGCAAACTTACACCGGATTATCAGGGAAAACGTACAATCGACATTGTATATTATACTGATGCGGATGATGAGGAACTTTCAACGATAAATCCTGACGGAACATATACAACCCTAAATAAAGTAGGTGCAGAGAAAGATAAAATTTCTTTAGAGGCTCAAAAAGAGGTTACCTATGAAAAGCGTAAATCTGCAAAAAAAGAGACCGGAAGGGTAAGTCTTTCAGAAGACAAGACAAAACTTATCGTGCCTTGGAGAGTTTATTTTTATGGGGATAAGAATGTTTTTGATGGTGACTTTGTTATCACTGATTCGATGACATCCGGAATAAAGGATGGAAGTGAATTGGACTTTGGTATTAAAGTGGATTCCATAAAGCTGGAAGCAATATATGTTGGAGGAAGTAACAGTACCTTGACAAAGGATGCTGATTATACAATTACAATGAGTGAGGGAGATAAGGGATTTGTTGTATCTCTTATCGATCCGGACAATACCAAGTTCTCGGATGTCAGGGAAGTAAGAATAAGCTATGAGTCAGAAGTGTCTCTTGACGGTACCCAGTCGGGAGATATAGTTGTATTCAAGAATACAGTGAATGCAAATGATGATGAAAAGCTCACGGCTGAAAAAGATGGAACTTATGAAGTCGTAAGAGATGTCAAACTTGAAAAACAGTCCGTTTATGAGAGCCCAATAAATGCGGACAACCTGGAGACCATGAAGGTGTCAATCGATGGTAAGCTTACGGATTGCTATATTTTCAGATGGAAGATAAATCTTAATGAAAATGGTGCGTACAATAATACAGGAGCTGTGATAACAGATAAACTTCCGGAGGGATTTAAAGTCCTGGAGACTGATGCAGACTTATATTATATGAGTAAGTCGGGCGACAAGGGTTCTTATTCAGATCTTATAAAATGGCAAGGCGGTGGTCATTTTGAAAAAAGTGAATCTGACGGAGTGCAGAATCTGACATTTAACGTTGATAGTTGGTTTGCACAAAAAGGTATGCTTACAATCAACTATGCGGCATACATTCCGGTAAGAACCCTAGATGAGAAACTTGAAAAAGGAAATCTTGAAATTGTTAACGAGGCCAAGGATACCAACGATAATGTGACAACATCAAAGGTGTCTACAACGGTAGAACCGGGTGCACCTAAGTATGTGCTTCCGGAAGATACCATAAGCAAGTCAGCAAAACAGACGTTAGGCGGATATATTGAATATACAGTGGAATTTAATCCGATGGGATTGGATCTGGTTGACGGAAAAGACTTTATTACACTCGTGGATATGCTGAATTTCGGCTCATATTACTACAAGGTGAATGAAAATGGCGAACAGGGTGAATTGGTTAATGCCAGCCCGGCTGACCTTGTGAATATGACTCTTGACAGTATAAAGTTCGAAAAGGTCGACAGTGAGGGCAAGGCAACAACGCTTTCACCTACACCGTCGTATGTGTATACAGGCAACCCTGAAAGTGTTACAACAACAGTGGTTACAATGAGTCCGGCAACGGATAGTGATTATAACGGTTGGCAGTGGAAGTATGATGGATTTTCAATTCCAGGAGTAAAGAACGGTGATGAGTTTACAGTAAAACTGTCCGGTGGAGAAGATGATGCGGTAATTACTGAGGTCGCAGTATTTTACAAAAATCAATACAATGTCAAAAAGTATTTGACAATGGAGTCAGATCCTAAAAGGGATAGTGATGGAAACTGGGTATGTTCGTTTATAGCAGAATCTAATGAGACTGTTACGGGTGATGTATATGTACTGTTTAGAAAGGCAGACTACCTTGGTGACTATACCATAGCAACTTCGGGAACCGCGGAGATAACTCATACTGAAAAGCTTGGAGATGCAGAACTCAAGATGGATGTACCTGACAGTACTCACCTGAGAATCACATATGTTTACCAGGCATCATCAGATAAGATTTACTCAATGCCTGTAACAAACATTGTTTCGGTGGATACACAGTATGGACAGGCGTTTGACAGTAACTATTCAGATTTTGTTGCACATGACAAATCAGAAGCAAAGGTTTTGTTGGAGCTTACAATCGGTAAGGTCGATGCTACGGATACGGGAACGAAACTCAAAGCAGGATTTATACTTTCGAAGTATGACCCGCAAACAAAGAAGTGGAGTTATGCTTCAGAACTTCAGAAAAATGAAGCCGGTCACAGTGTGGTTACTTCATGGTCGGATATAAAACCGACGGAGAGTCTCTTCTATACATCAGAACGGGGTGCGGAGTTCGTACTTAAGTTAGAGTCTGATCAATTGTATTATCTTGAAGAGCTTGAATTTCCGGAAGGTTATGACAATACTTTCAGTGATAACAAGTACTTTGTTTACGACACTGACCTTTCAAAGTTCATTTCATCATTAAACAGCAAGTACTTTGATGATGCTGATGGCAATAAGGTATCCGTATCAAAGATTAATTCATTGCTGGTTGGAAATACACTCAATATCAAGAACCGTAAAAAAGTTTCAATTGAAATTGAGAAAATCTGGTCAGACGGAAATGATAAACATGGTGATACAACAGTTGAATTTGGACTGTATCGTTCATTAACAAGTTCTGATTCTGGAGATGTACCGGAAGATGCGGTTCTCGTAGAAAAAATCCAAATGGGTGGTACAGAAGGAAAATGGACGCATTTATGGGACAAACTCGACAGTGTTGATGCATATGGAAGAAAATACTATTACTACGTTAAGGAATTAACGTCGGTTGATGGATATACTCCGATATATGACAATAACGGATTATCAGGTTCGGGTGGTAAGATTACTGTTATCAACTCAAAAGGTATCTTTATAAACAAGGTATGGCTTGACAGAAACAGTAATGAACTTAAGAACCCTCCAAATGATATTTCAATAACCCTGTATTCTTCAACAATAAAGAGCGCAACTCTTCCGGATTCGGAAAATCTTGTGAAAATTGGTGATTATACACTCAGTGCTGCTGAAGGATGGACACTTCAGATAGAGGGACTTGCTCTTAAAAATGAAGAAGGAAACACACTCTATTATTATGTGGTTGAGAATGAGGTGGATGGTTTCGTTTCGTCGATTTCCGGAAACGGATCCGGAATAAATGGTAACATAACACTGACCAATACACTTGATAAGCTTGACAGTGTTGAACTTCCTGCAACCGGTGGAAACGGCGGAATGTATGCAATGATTGCCGGATTTGCCGTAATTGCATTGGCAGGAGCGGTGCTTGGCATTAAAAGAAAAGTATCAAAAATGTAACTGAATCGGTCGACATAAACGGGTTAGAAATATCAGTTGTGTCGGCTGCCGGTTGGTGATTTATGACAGAAAAAGAGTTAAAAAAACTCAGTAAATCTGAACTTCTCGAAATACTTTTGCTGCTTCGACGTGAGCTGGATGAACTTAGGGATGAAAATATTGAACTTAAGGCAAAGCTTGCAGAAGAAAAAAACGGGACAGGAAATGAGATTCTCAGATTGCTGAAAGAAACAAACAGCAAGGTGGATGCCTTCTGCGGATGGCTTCTTAAAGAAGAAAACTCCGGTGAGCAGAAATCCTCACCAAATGTTTACAAGGAGTGAGTCAGTATGCAAAAGGACAACCTGCCTACGACAGAACAGTTGGAAGCTGTCGTAAAAAAAAGAAAGTACAGAAGTGATTACATAAGAATTTTCAAAAGTACGGTTTCGTCTTTGATTGTGGTTTCTGCAATAGCAGTACTGATTGCAACCCTGGTGCTTCCTGTACTAAGGGTTACAGGCAACAGTATGAATCCCACCATGGAGAATGACCAGCTTGTAATCTGCAGAAGACAGGGAACTTTTGAAAGCGGAGACATAATTGCATTTTATCATAACAACAAAATCCTTCTGAAAAGGGTTATCGCAGTATCGGGAGATGTTGTGGATATCGATTCGGACGGAAATGTATATGTAAATGGTGAAATGCTTGAAGAAAAATATGTAATTAACAAAGCAAAAGGGGAATGTGACATAGAATTCCCTTATGAGGTTCCGGCAGACCGTTATTTTGTAATGGGCGATAACAGGGAAACTTCAGTTGACAGCCGTTCGGATGAAATCGGATGTATAGCAGAAGAGAACGTCATCGGAACCGTAATTTTAAGATTGTGGCCTCTTAAGGAATTTGGAAGACTGCCACGTTAACAGGAAGCTTAATTTGTGAAAACAATTAAGATATATTTTCGGCTAAAGCCGTAAAGAAAAGGAGAACATTATGAAACGAATCAGAAAAATTGCAAGCGTTCTACTTACTGTAGCAATGCTTGCGGCAATGGTTTGCCAGACAGCTTTTGCTGACGAACCAACCTACACAATCAGTGTTCTTGATGGTGAAGAACACTCATATGAAGTGTATCAGATTTTTACGGGCACAGCATCCGGTGAAGGTGCAACAACAAAGCTTGCTGATGTTAAGTGGGGTAAAAACGCAAAATTCCCTGAGGGTTCAAGCGAGGGTACTGCTGTAAGTGAAGAAGTTATAAATGCACTTACTGCTGTAAATTCAAGCAGCGAAACTGAAAAGCTCGCAGAGATTTCAAAATATGTAGATTTTGAAAGTAAAGCATTAGGAACAGTATCTAAAGACAGCTCACTTAATGTAGTAAGCGGTTATTATCTTATCAAGGACTTGGGAAAAGGTGAAAATACCGAAAGTTATTCCATTTACCTTGTTGAAGTAGTGGCAAAGGATGTGCAGATTACACCTAAAAAGGACCAGCCACCTTTCTATAAGAGCGTTAAGGATGTAAATGATTCTACCGGAGATAAGACTGATTGGCAGGATTCTGCAGACTATGACATTGGTGATGATGTACCATTCCAGCTTGGAACAACATTACCTGATAACTTTGATGTCTATAAGGAGTATAAGTTAGTATTTCATGATACTCTTTCAGAAGGCCTTACATTCAACAATGATGTAAAGGTTTATGTTGATGGTACAGAGATCGATTCATCAAAGTATACTGTTGAAACACCAACCGGTGACAATTGTTCATTCCATGTAACAGTAACAGATTTAAAAACAGTAAATGCAGCAGCAAAGGGTAAAATCGTAACTGTAGAATATACAGCTAAGCTTAATGACAATGCAGTTATCGGAGCATCAGGTAACAAAAATGAGGCTCAGCTTGAATACTCAAATAATCCTAACAACACAGCAGACACAGGTAAAACAGTAGAGGATTCTGCTATTGTATTTACATATGAATTTGTTGTAAATAAGGTTGACGAAAGTAGAAATCCTCTTGCAGGAGCAGAGTTTACCCTCTATAAGAAGGTAAATGGAGCCGAAGACAAGCAGCTTACATTTACAGTTTCAGCTGAAAAAACAACATTTACATTAACAGGTCTTGATGATGGAGATTATGTTCTTAAAGAGACAAAGGCTCCTACAGGATATAACAAGATTGCTGATATTGAATTTACAATAACAGCAGAACACGAAAATGAAACACTTAATTCTTTAACAGTAAATAATAGCAGTTTTACTCCTGATACAACAGCAGGTAAAATTACAACTGATATTGAGAACAAGTCAGGTTCTTCACTTCCTACAACAGGTGGAATCGGTACAACAATTCTTTATGTAGTTGGTGGAATCCTTATTGTTGCAGCAGGCGTTGCTCTTATAACAAAGAAGAGAGTTCAGAACGAGAAATAAGACAGGTTGATTAAACCGTATAACTAAACCAATATGTTGCCGGCAGTTTTACTGCCGGCAGGATATATGGGAGGCAGGCAGTTTGAAAAAAGGCAGTATTTCAACAGTAGTATTAGTTCTTATATTGATAGCAGGAATAGGCATAACAATTTATCCCGCATTTAGTAACTGGTGGAATACAAAAAGCCAGTCAAAGGCAATTGCATCATACAGGGAAAGAGTAGACTCGCTTGATAACAGTCAGTACGAAATTCTGATTGAAGAAGCAGAAAAGTATAACAAGGAGTTGGCTGAGCTGAATTTCCCGATGATTGAATACAAGCAGCTCGAAAACTATTATGAAATTCTTGATATTACCGGAAGCGGTGTCATGGGATATGTGACAATACCTCAAATCGGGATATCATTACCTGTTTATCACGGAACGAGTGAAGCGGTGCTTAATGTGGCTATCGGCCATTTGCAGGGTTCATCACTTCCGGTCGGAGGAGCAGGAACCCATTCGGTTGTCATGGCACACAGAGGTTTGCCGTCAGCAAAGCTTTTCAGTGATTTGGACAAGCTTGTAACCGGAGATATTTTTACAATAACCGTATTGAATGAAACGTATACCTATCAGGTAGACATGATTTCGGTAGTAGAACCGGATGATACGGAAAAGCTTGAAATAGTAAGCGGTGAAGATTATGTGACGCTGGTCACATGTACACCGTATGGAATAAATTCCCACAGATTGTTGGTCAGGGGAAAGAGAATAGAGAATATTGAAGCAGCAACAATGTCAAATATTGTGTCTGCGGATGCGACACAGGTCGATCCGATGATTGTGGTCCCATGCATAGCAGGACCGCTGATTATAATTTTGATTATAATATGGCTCTTTGGCGGAAAAAGAAAGAAGCCGACAAAGGAAGCCGTTTTGAATAAAATATTAAAGGCAGATGAGGAGGAGAGTAATGAAAATAAAGAAGATTGCTAAAGTGCTTATACTTGCCTGCATGGTCATATTGGCGGCAGGATATGCATTTGCCGAAAATGAAAATGGTAACCGGGATACTGTTAACATAAGTGTGGTATGCAAAAATGTTGACGGAACCAAAACCATAGAGGGCATGGAAATCGACATGTACCGTGTCGGAAACAGATTGCCGGATGGAAGTTATGAATTTAATGAAGAATTTAAGAATTGTATAGTTCCGGATGCGGACATGAATTCATCTGAGCTTTCGGAAATTGCAGAGTCTCTGTTGAATGTGATTAAAGCGGAAAGTATTGCAGCGACTGCATCTGCAAAAAGCGGTGCAGACGGAGCAGCCGTTTTTGAAAATGTTGCGGATGGAATATATATTATCTACGGCGGCAGATATGAATATATGGGATATGCATATGAAATGTCACCGGTGATTTTTGAATCAGCAGTATGGAATCCGGATAATAACACAGCGGATTTAAGTGCATTGGCAAAAATAAGTGAAGATAAAATTCCTGAGAATCCGGTTATGGCAGAATACAGCATTAAAAAGGTATGGTCAGAGGATGAGGGACTTGAAATAAACAGAAGCAGTTTTGTTGATGTTGACATTTTCTGTGACGGTAAGCTATTTGCAAGCGTACTTTTAAACGAAGATAATAATTGGCAGTATTCATGGTCGGGTGATTCATCAAAGGATTGGAGTTGCAGCGAAGTTACGGAGGTTGACGGATATAAGGTTTTATATGCCGAAGAAGAAACAGTGTTCCTGGTTCAGAATGTGTATTTCGGAAGCTCTTCATCGGGAGGTGACGAACCAGGACCTACTCAGCCGGCAGATAAGCTTCCTCAGACCGGTCAGCTTTGGTGGCCGGTGCCGGTTCTTTTGGCTGCAGGGGTGATTTTTGTGGCGGCAGGTATTCTGATAAAGAAAGCAGAACGGAGAAACAGTGTTGAAAAGTAAATCCATGGGAAACGGATTTATAATTGCAGGGGCGGTGCTGATAATCATTGCATCAGCCCTTGTTTTATATAATGAAGTTGATAATTACAGATGTGAAAAGGCTGCAAATGAAGTACTGACTGATGTGTCGGATTATATGGATTTTGAAACAGCAATAAATAATGCACTGGATGAAAATAAAGATAATCAGACGACGGTTATTCCACCGGAGTCGCTTCTGCCGGAAGAATATATTGAAAAGACTTTCATGATACAGGATGTAGAATACATAGGTGTTGTAAACATTCCGGCATTGGACATAACCCTGCCTGTAACATCAGACTGGGATATGAAAAAAATGAAGAGTGCGGCATGCCGGTACAGCGGCGGCAAGGGAAACGATGATCTGATTATATGTGCGCATAATCTTAAAGCTTTTTTCAGCGGGATAAAATCACTTGCCATGGATGATATAATCATCTTTGTGGATGGAGCGGGAACGGCTTATTCATATAAGGTAATTCAGATTGATACAATCAGTGCATATGATACGGAAAAAATGCTTTCCGGCTCAGATGAATGGGACATTACGCTTTTTACATGTACATATGGCGGCAGTGACCGTTATGCGGTAAGAGCTGTTAAAATCTAGAAATCAGAGATTTTGATAAAGTACTTAACTCTTTAATAAGCTTATGGCTGAAAAACGGCTGATAATGTTTATGGCATAGTACGTATGCATAAAGACTGAATTCAAGATGCATTAAAAGAAAGGATTGACGGTGAAAAGGATATGGATATAAAGACAAAGGCAAGAGAAATGAAACTGGATGCGGCAGTGATGTCCGGTCTGAGCAATCAGAAGAAAAATGAGGCACTTGAAAGAATTGCAGAGGCGCTTTTGGATAGTAAGGATGAAATTTTTGCAGCCAATGCGGTTGATATGTCAAATGCTGAGAAGAATGGAATTGCACCATCCGTAATGAAGCGTCTGAAATTTGGAGAGGATAAGCTTCGTGACTGTATAAAGGGTATTCGTCAGCTGATAAGTCTTCCGGATCCTGTAGGCAGAGTTTTACTTGACAGAAAGCTTGATTCTGACCTGGAGCTTTTCAGAGTAAGCTGTCCGATAGGTGTTATCGGTATTATTTTTGAGGCAAGACCGGATGCAATGATTCAGATTTCATCACTTTGTCTTAAAAGCGGAAATTGCGCTATATTGAAGGGTGGAAAAGAAACGGCTTCAACAAACAGGGCAATTTTCAATACAATATATAAGGCGGCCACGAAGGCCGGGCTTCCAAAGGGATGCATGTTCCAGGCAGAGCAGCATAATGAAATAGATGAACTGCTTGCATGTGATAAATATGTGGATCTTCTGATTCCAAGAGGTTCAAATAAATTTGTAAGCTACATAATGAACAATACGAAGATTCCTGTAATGGGGCATGCAGATGGTATCTGTCATATTTATGCAGATGACGGATGCGATATGGATAAGGCCGTAAGAATCATTGTTGATTCAAAGACCCAGTATCCGGCAGCATGTAATGCTGTTGAGACTCTTCTGGTGAACAAAAACATTGCAAAGGAATTTCTGCCAAAACTTAATGCAGCTTTGGAAAAAGCCGATGTTAAGGTAAGGGGAGATGAGTCTGTTGCTGAGCTTATCGGATGTGAAAAAATGGATGATGATGAATTTGCTACGGAGTATCTTGATTTATGTATATCAATAAAGCTTGTTGACAGTGTTGAAGATGCTTGTGTACATATTAATACGTTCGGTTCACATCATACGGATGCCATCATATCGGAAAATATGGAGCATGTCGGATACTTCATGCAGATGACGGATTCTGCGGGTGTATATCATAACTGTTCAACAAGATTTGCAGACGGTTTCAGATACGGATTCGGAGCTGAAGTCGGTATAAGTACCGGAAAAATCCATGCAAGAGGACCGGTAGGGTTAGAGGGACTTGTAACTTATAAATACAAACTCTTCGGAAATGGTAATATTGTAGGCGATTATGCATCGGGTGCAAGAGAATTCCATTTTGAGGACAAAATTTAAATCTGAACTAAATAAAAGGTGTAATCTTTGAAAGATGTGTATGTGCTGACGGTTTGTTAGAAGCGATACATATCCGAATAAAGATTACACCTTTTTTCAGCGTTTAATTAGATAAAAAGCTGCAAAGAACGGAGGAAGTATGAATGATGAAGAACCGCCTGCTTTGCGATTCCGGTTTACATCAACTGACGAAAAGTCCTCATCATTGGAGAACAGCAGTTTCAGATTACATTCTCCGATTCTGCATTCATATTTCTTTGTATAGCAGGAAAAATTAAAGATGGCAAGGATGGATTCACTGTCTGAGTTCCTGACAAAAGAGTATAGGTTTTCGGAAACCAGGTTGCAGTCAATCCAGTTGAAGCCGTCCTGACAGTAATCCTTGGAGTAAAATGCGGGATGATTCAGATAAAGGTTGTTAAGGGTTGACATAAAACGACTGAACTCATCGTGAATAGGATATTTTAATATGTCCCAATCCTGTTCTCTCTTTTCGTCCCACTCCCGGAGCTGGCCTATCTCATTTCCCATGAAATTAAGCTTCTTTCCGGGATGCGCATACATAAACATGTAAAATGCCTTTGCCTGTCTGAATTTTCCCTCATACAGATCACTCATTTTCTGGAGGATTGTTGCTTTACCATGGACAACCTCATCATGTGAAAGAGGAAGAATGTATTTTTCATTGTAGTAATACATCATGGAAAAAGTCAGCTTGTGATAGCAGTCGCTTCTGTAATCGGGACCGGTAGCAAAATAGTCAAGAGTATCATGCATCCAACCTAAATCCCATTTAAAATCAAAGCCGAGACCGCCATTTTCGACAGGATGAGTAACTCCATGCCAGGAAGACGAATCCTCTGCAAAGAGCAGGCAGTCAGGGTGTCTGTCCTTGAGTCCTTTATTCATCGTCTGGAGGAATTTGATTGCAGACTTATTTTCTCCTCTTGAGGAATCTCCCTGCCAGTAAATAAGGTTACTTACGGCATCCATCCGGAGTCCGTCAAAGTGATATTCATTAAACCAGAAATTGGCTGATGACTGTAGAAAACTGCATGTTTCACCACGGGAATGCATGAAATTGCAGCTTCCCCACTCATTGTATCCGACGGAACTGTTTGGGAATTCGTAAAGAGGAGTGCCATCGTAGTTTTTTAATCCGAAATCATCTATGGCAAAATGAACAGGGATAAAGTCGAGAATGACCGCAATGTCGTTATTATGGCACTTGTCTATAAATTCTCTGAGCATGTCCGGCGTTCCGTATCTGGAAGTAGGTGAAAAGTATCCGGTAGACTGATATCCCCAGGATTCGTCGCAAGGGTATTCGTTTAACGGCATTATTTCAAGTGCATTATACCCTTTTTCTTTAAGATAAGGAATGATTCGGTCTGCCAGCTCGGTATAAGAGTAGAAACCGTTTGGATCGGTATCGTTTTTTTTCTGCCATGAACCGAAGTGGATTTCATAAATATTTAATGGACCGTCAGGAAGTGCATATCTTTTTTTTATCCATTTTCTGTCATTAAATTCATAGGCTTTTATGTCGTAGATAACGGATGCAGAGCCGGGACGGAGTTCGGCAAAAAAGCCGTATGGATCGGCATGGTCCGTATAAGAACCGTCATGTTTGTAGATACGATATTTATACATGTCTCCCGACATGGTTCCGTTAATGCTGACTTCCCAGAAATTACCGTCATGAATGCGGTTCATGGGAATCTCGTTCCAACCGTTAAAGGAACATATTACGGAAATGCCGGCAGCAGCCGGTGCAAAAGTGCGGAAAGTCGTTCCTCCCCAATATGTATGAGCTCCGAGAAATTCGTATGCTTCAAATTCTTTTCCTGTGTAGAAATTGTAAAAGTCCATTTATGCCTCCCACTCTGATGTAAAAAAATCATACATCTGAAAACCCTAATTCAACATTTGACAAAGAAATGTCGAGAAATGACAAATGTTTTTTGTAGACACCTGTCTGATTACAATTTATACTATCTGATATAGGGTAAAAAGTCAGCCGTCAAAATACGAATAGGGTTGGTTAAACAACCAAAAAAGAACATAGTCTGATAACCGACCAAAACTAAAAAAAGTCGGGAAACAGAGAAGGAGGTATATGGATAAAAGGGTCTGGCGAAGCTGCCAAAGTATTATAAACGCTTTTATAAGCATACGACAGCATAAGGAACTTGAAAAAATCACCGTTACGGAAATATGCAGAACGGCAGACATAAACAAGTCAACCTTTTATGTGCACTACAGGGACATATATGATTTGTCATCAAAGCTTGAAACGGAAGTTATTGAAGGTATAATTGATACCATTGAGAAACCGGAAAATGTGTTTGAAAATCCGGCGGAGTTCACAGAAAATCTGTTTAGGGCTTATGATGCCAAGAAGCATATGATAGGAATATTGTTTTCAGGCAGCAGAAGCAGTATGCTGCCCGAAAAGATAGATGAATCGGTAAAGAAGCTTCTGTTTGGAATAAGACCGGAATATCGGGATGACATGCAAAAAAATGTGGAGCTGACATATATGATTTACGGCAGTTACTATGCATCTCTGCTTAATAAGCAGTACGATCAGAATGATACCGTAAAGGTGCTCTGCAATATAGTTGATAAAATTATGAGTTAGTAAGGAGAAAACAATGAAGAAGGTACTTGACTGGAAAAAATATGAAGAAACCGCAAGACAGACAGTTGCGGAAGGATGTGTACTCTTAAAGAACAATGGTGTTCTTCCATTTAAAAAGGAGCAGACAGTCTCAATTTTTGGAAGAATCCAGAATTACTATTATAAGAGCGGAACCGGCTCGGGCGGAATGGTTAATGTAAGTAAGGTGACGGATATTCCGGAAGGACTCAGAAAAAGCGGTCATGTAAAAATCAATGAGGAACTTGCCGAAGTATATAAAAAGTGGGAAGAGACCAATCCGATTAATGAAGGTATCGGATGGGGAAATGAACCATGGAGCCAGGAGGAAATGGACATTTCGGAATCAGATGTGAAAATGGCTGCGGAAGTGTCGGATGTGGCGCTTGTCATTATCGGAAGAACTGCCGGCGAGGACAGAGATGTTGCAGATGAGGCAGGCTCATACAGACTGACGGATACAGAGGAAGCACTTCTTGAAAAGGTAAGAAGAAATTTTGAAAACATGGTTGTAATTCTCAATGTCGGTGGAATTATCGACATGAGTTTTGAGGACAAATACAGTCCGGATGCCGTTATGTATGTTTGGCAGGGAGGTATGACAGGAGGTGACGGAACGGCAGATGTTCTTACCGGCAAAGTATCTCCAAGCGGTCATCTTACGACAACGGTTTCATACAATGTGTCGGATAATCCTGCTGATAAGAATTTCGGTAATGAGGATGTGGATTTTTATGCTGAGGATATCTATGTTGGATACAGATATTTTGAAACATTCGCAAAAGAAAAGGTAAGATATCCTTTCGGATTCGGTCTTTCATATACTGAATTTGAAGTAAATCCTGAATCCCTGCAGCTTGTTGATGGTGAGGGTAATGCAGTCTGCTGTCTCAAAAATGAAACCATAAAGAACACTTTGGTCAGAATTAATGTGAGTGTTACCAATACGGGAAAAGCGAAGGGTAAAGAGGTCGTACAGATTTATGCTTCGGCAGAAGGTGGAAATTTAGGTAAACCGGAAATGGTTCTTTGCGGTTTTGCAAAGACAGAGGAACTGGAGCCGGGAGAAACACAGAAGGTTGCAATAGATGTAAATCCGTCTTCGTTTGCTTCATATGATGACAGTGGAATAAGCGGTTATCCATACTGCAACGTTTTGGAAAAAGGAAGCGTAAGTTTTTACGCGGGAGACAGCATAAGAAATGTGAACTTATGCAAAAGCCTTGAAATAAAAGATACTATTATTGTAGAACGGCTTGAAAGCGCACTTGCTCCCGTTCGTCCGTTTGAAAGATTGAAGCAGGAGATAAATGACAGGGGAGAAAAGGTATGCGGACTTGAGAATGTGCCTTGGGCAGAGCCTTCAGAGGATGAAAGACGTATCAGATTCATGCCTGAGGAAATCAGACAGACGGATACGGTATTTGAATTAAGAAATGTTGTTGAAGGAAAAATGTCAATCGAAGAGTTTGTTGCACAGCTTAATGATGACGACCTTTGCTGCATTATAAGAGGCGAAGGAATGGGAAGTTCCAAGGTTACACCGGGAACGGCAGCGGCTTTTGCAGGTGCAAACAGAAGATTGCAGGAACTTGGCGTGCCTGCAGTATGCTGCGATGACGGTCCTTCCGGAATGAGACTGGACAGTGGAGTTAAGGCTTTTAGTTTACCAAACGGTACAATGGCGGCATCTACATTTAATACTGAGCTTGTCAGCACGCTGTATTCATTTACAGGTCTTGAGATGACTGCAAACAAGGTTGATAACCTTCTTGGACCGGGAATTAACATTCAGAGACATCCGTTTAACGGAAGAAATTTTGAGTATTTCTCGGAAGATCCGTTCCTTACGGGAATGTTTGCAACAGCCGTATTAAAAGGTCTTGATGAATCGGGTGCGTCAGGTACGATTAAACATTTCTGCGGAAATAATCAGGAATATAAGCGAAACTTTATAGATTCCGTAATTTCGGAACGTGCTTTGAGAGAGATTTATCTCAAAGGTTTTGAGATGGCAGTTAAGAGCGGATATGCGAAATCAATTATGACGACTTACGGTTCGGTAAACGGACTTTGGACGGCCGGCAACTTTGATCTTAATACCACAATACTCAGAGAACAGTGGGGTTACAAGGGTATTGTAATGACTGACTGGTGGGCTGCAATTAATGAACGTGGCGGAAAGCAGTGCATCACCAACTATGCACAAATGGTACGCTCCCAGAACGACCTTTATATGGTATGTTCGGATTCGTCATGGAATAAGGACGGAGATAATATAGCGGAAGCACTTTCAAACGGAAGCGTAAACAGAAGTGAGCTCCAGAGATGTGCATGTAATATTTTGAGATTTACCGTGGAAACCGAAGCCATGAAGCGTATGATGGGAAATGCAACTGAAGTTGAGATAATCAACAGGGAAGATGAAGAAGGAAGTATCACATCTGATAATGTCATCGTGGTTAGAATTTCCGATGAGGCAGAAATACGTCTTGAAGACAGAGAGTCAAAGGCCGGAACGGATTATATAATTACGCTTGATATGGAAAAGACAGGAATGTATAAAATAACACTTATGGGCTCATCGGCATTAAGTGAGGTGGCGCAGATACCTTGTACATTATTTAATACCGGAATACCTGTGGCAACATTTTCATTCAGAGGTTCGGCAGATGAAGACAGAAGCATTGAAAGAACGGTAGATTTTTATTCCAGATTCAGTACGATGAGACTTCATGTTGCACGAAACGGTCTTAAATTAAAGAGTATGAAGATTGAATACGTCGGCAAAGGACAGTTTATTGATGGAAACAGATAATTCTGCAGACAGATACAGTGATCCGGAGATGCTCAACTCCGCACTCCTGTCAACTGTCTTTAATTACAGTCAGATTTATGAGATAAACCTGGAAGGGGATACATATGTTATGTTGTATCCCCGGTACTTAGAGGATTCAGAGCCGGGATCGTATACGAAAACCCTGCGGCATATTCTCAGTGAGACTATTGCACCGGAAGACTTTGACAGAGTGTTTAATGCGATGTCAATAGAATATGTGAAGAGGGAACTCATTGTAAACAACCACACGGAGTGCAGGTATAAGAGAAAAAAAGCATGGGGAAGTGAAGAGTGGTGTCTTGCCGGATTTACTTCCGGTAAAGTCAGCAAAGGTATGCCGACTCATGCTTATCTCATGATAAGAAGAATTGAAGATATAATTGCCGATGAGAGTGTAAAACTTAATATCATAAGCAATCTTGTAGAAAAAAACAGAATAACGGGTGAATCCAGGACAAGATTTTTGGAAAATATTTCTCATGAAATAAGAACTCCGATAACAACTGTTTTGGGAAATTCGAATCTGGCGCTTATGAATATTGACAGACCGGACAGGGTTGAAAAATATCTCAGGAGAATAATCGGTGCGGGGAATGAGCTGCTGAAACAGGTTGATTACATTCTGGAGATAACAAGACTTCAAAGCGATGGTGAAAGGCTTGAGGAGGAGCTGTGCTGCTTTGATACCATTACGGAGGAGGTCCTGGAGGAACTTAAACCGGAAATGCTTAAAAAAGAAATTAAGTTCAGTATATCGGAGAGGACCGGACACCATATCGTATACAGCGACAGGGCAAGGCTGAAAACGGTAATTTATGCAATTATATCAAACGCCGTAAGGTATAACAGGCAGGGCGGAAGCGTTAGTATAGGCATGACAGAGATGCCTTCTTCAATAGAAAGCTGTGCGAGATATACCTTTATATTTGAAGATACAGGAATTGGCATGTCCGAAGAATTTCTGAAAAAATGCGCGGAACCGTTCACAAGAGAAAAAAGAGACGAAAACGGCGGGGTAAAAGGGCAGGGACTTGGTCTTTATGCTGCCGAAAGGATTCTTGAAAAAATGCACGGCGAAATGTATATGGAAAGCAGTATGAATGTCGGAACAAGGGTGACTGTCAATATGGATTTCAGATATAAAGCCGGACAGGAAAATGAGGAACATGAAACTGATAAGAGCGGATATGTGAATCTTTTGGACCTTGATAATACCCTTTTCAAGAACAGGCGTTTTCTCGTTGTCGATGACAATGAGACCAATACAATGGTTATAAGCGAATTTGTCAGTCTTATAGGAGCAAAGGCAGATGTTGCGACGGACGGCTATGAGGCAGTCAGAATGTTTTCAAAGAGTCCTAAAGATTATTATGACCTTGTTCTTATGGACCTGATGCTTCCGGGAATGGACGGATTGGAGACCTCGCGGCTGATAAAAGCGGCAAGCAGGAATACACATGAAATTCCGGTAATAGCCATAACGGCAAATGTTTCAAAAGAAACAGAGATGAGTATTTACTCAAACAATATGAACGGCTATGTGAAAAAACCGGTTGTGTTTGGCGAATTTATTTCTGCCTTAAGGGAAAATCTTGTAAAAAACGGATCGGAAAACAGGCGGCAGTAGTGAGTTATTGACAGTAAAATCTTTTGTGTTATAATGAGCAAAAGTGAGAGGCAGATTACTGAGTGATGAAATCACGGGATATATTTGCCATATTTAAATAAATCTTCAGGGCAGGGTGACCTTTTGGAATTCCCTACCGGCGGTACAGCCCGCGAGCCTTTTTGGCATGATCCGGTCAGATTCCGGAGCCGACAGTATAGTCTGGATGTGAGAAGAGTTTTATCATGATTATTTTATAACTGTGATTTAATGTATACAGGCTCTGAAGCGTAGGTTTCGGAGTCTGTTTTTTTATTCCGAAATAAAATCCGTGTTTTGCAGAAGAGGTACACCATGAGTGACGAAATTTACATGAGAAGGGCGATTGAGCTTGCCGGGAAAGGCGTTGGATTCGTAAATCCCAATCCGATGGTGGGGGCTGTAATTGTTAAGGAAGGCAGAATAATAGGCGAGGGTTTACATGAAAGATATGGGGAACTTCATGCCGAAAGAAATGCAATTGCCTCACTTACGGAGTCTGCCGAAGGTGCAACTGTTTATGTGACACTTGAGCCATGCTGTCATTACGGTAAAACGCCTCCATGTACGGAAGCAATTATAAATTCCGGAATTTCCCGAGTGGTAATAGGTTCAAGAGATCCCAATCCTCTTGTTTCGGGAAAGGGAGCCGGAATTTTAAGAGAGCATGGAATTACGGTAGAAAGTGATTTCCTGCGTGATGAGTGTGATGCACTTAATCCGGTTTTCTTTAAATATATTTCAACAGGAATGCCATATGTCGTATTGAAATATGCAATGACGGCGGACGGAAAAATTGCAACGACGGCCGGAGAATCCAAGTGGATTACCGGCGAAGAGGCCAGAAGGGATGTGGCAGAATTACGACACCGGTATATGGGGATAATGGCCGGGATAGGAACGGTTCTGGCTGACAATCCGATGCTGACCGCAAGAGGAGAGGGATTGAAAAGCCCCGTCAGAATAATATGTGATTCGTCCTTACGGATTCCGCCGGAATCTGATATATGCCGGACTGCAAACCGTTACAGAACAATTGTGGCCTACGGTACTGAAAACGCTGAAAAGAAAGAAATTCTTGAAAACATGGGGATTGAGACGGTTTTTCTGCCGGATGAATGTGGAAAAGTCGATATGAAAAAACTCATGAGGTTTCTCGGACAGAATAAGATTGACAGTGTATTGGTTGAAGGCGGCGGAGAAATAAATGATGCCATTCTCAGAAATGATTTGATTGACAGAGCGGAAGTCTATATTGCTCCGAAAATTTTCGGCGGCAAAATGGCAAAGTCACCGGTTGGCGGAGAAGGAGTGGCAGAGATAGATAAGGCCTGCAGATTAAGTCTTTGCGGCATTAAACAGATTGGCGGAGATGTACGCCTGAGTTATGAAAGAGTTAAGAAGGAGGAATAGACTTTCCGGGTTGAAAAGTCTTTCGTATATATGTTTACCGGGATAATTGAAGAACAGGGAACAGTCAGAAAAATGAATTTTTCCGGCAGCTCCGGAAGTATTATAATTGAAGCGGATAAAGTTTTGGAAGGTACTGCAATCGGCGATAGCATTGCCGTGAACGGAGTATGCCTTACGGTAACCTCATTGCAGTCGGATTCTTTTACGGCGGATGTTATGGCAGAAACGGTCAGGAGAAGCAGTCTGGCGTCGCTTACTAACGGTTCACGGGTTAATCTCGAAAGAGCAATGCTCTGCGGGGGAAGATTCGGAGGACATATTGTTTCCGGACACATTGACGGAACCGGTAAAATAAAGTCAGTGAGGAAGGAACAGAATGCAGTCTGGGTTACAATAGAAACAACAGCACGGATTCTTAAGTTTATAGTTATGAAGGGGTCGATAGCAATCGATGGAATAAGCCTTACGGTTGCCGGTCTCGGTGAAACGGACTTTGCAGTTTCGATAATACCGCATACAGGGCAGGAAACAGGCCTGCTGCAGAAGAAACCGGGGGATATCGTTAATCTGGAAAATGACATCGTCGGCAAGTATGTTGAAAGATTTCTGCATTATGACAATGATGAAATGACAGAGAACAAAACCGGAGAGCAGGGTATCTCAATGGACATGTTGAGGGAACTCGGATTCTGATTTGTTCAGAAATGGTTTGTGAATAAATTTCACCTGGAGGTTGATATGGAATACAAATACAATTCTATAGATGAGGCTTTGGAAGATTTAAAAGCCGGGAAAATAATACTGGTTACAGATGACAGTGACAGGGAAAATGAAGGTGACATGATTTGTGCCGCTGAATTTGCCACAAGAGAAAACATAAACTTTATGGCTTGTCATGCAAAGGGTCTTATATGTACTCCGATGAACATTGAAATGGCCGAAAAACTCGGATTACCGCAAATGGTTGAAAACAATACGGATAATCACTGCACGGCATTCACTGTTTCAATTGACCATGTGGACACCACGACGGGAATATCGGCGGAAGAAAGAGCCTATACGATGAGAAAATGCTGTGAAGACGGAGTTAATCCGTTGGAATTCAGGCGTCCGGGACATGTTTTTCCGCTTACAGCCAGAAAGGGCGGCGTTCTCGTCAGAAACGGTCACACGGAGGCAACGGTTGATTTATGTACGCTGGCAGGACTGAAGGCGTGCGGTGTCTGCTGTGAGATAATGGAAGATGACGGAACAATGATGCGTACTGAAAATCTTCATAAGCTTGCACGGGAACATAATCTTAAATTCATTACCATTGCGGATTTGCAGGATTACATTCGTACAAACGTGAAACATGTGGAAAGAGTTGCGGATGCGAAGCTTCCGACAAAATACGGTGAGTTCACGATAAAAGGTTATGTTAATGACATAACCGGAGAGCATCATGTCGCATTGGTAAAGGGTGACATCGGTGACGGAACGGATGTGCTGTGTCGTGTTCATTCAGAGTGCCTGACGGGAGATGTATTCGGATCGAGCAGATGTGACTGTGGCGAACAGCTTCAGCGCGCAATGGAAATGGTTGAGAAAGAGGGACGCGGGATAATTCTTTACATGCGCCAGGAGGGACGCGGAATCGGACTGATAAATAAACTCAGGGCATACGAACTCCAGGAGCAGGGATTTGATACTGTTGAGGCAAATGTTATGCTTGGTTTTGCACCGGATTTAAGGGAATATTGGGTAGGTGCTCAAATACTTAAGGACCTTGGTGTAAAAACACTGAGGCTGCTGACAAATAATCCGGAAAAGGTTTATGGGCTTGGAGATTTCGGAATTGAGATTAAGGAAAGAATACCGATTGAGATTGAGCCGCAAAAGTATGATCTTTTTTATATGCGTACCAAAAAAGAGAAAATGGGACACATTTTTAAGGAAATAAACGTGGAAACGGAAAACAAATAACGGAGGGTAAAAATGAAACAGATTAATCTTTTAGAAGGAAAAGTCGTAGCACCGGAAGGAATGAAGGTGGGCATTGTTGCATCAAGATTTAATGAAATCATCGTTAATAAGCTTCTTGGCGGTGCGGTGGACGGTCTTGTGAGACATGGAGTTGAAGAGGACAACATTACGGCAGCCTGGGTGCCGGGAGCTTTTGAAATTCCGTTGGTTGCACAGAAAATGGCTGAGTCGGGAAAATATGATGCCGTTATATGTGTCGGCGCAGTAATCAGAGGTGATACAACTCATTATGACTATGTATGTAATGAAGTTTCAAAGGGAGTTGCACATGTTGGTCTTACAACAGGAGTACCTACACTGTTTGGCGTAATTACAACCGAGAACATTGAACAGGCGATAGCAAGAGCGGGAAGTAAGGCAGGCAATAAGGGATATGATTGTGCACTTTCGGCAATTGAAATGGTAAATCTCATTGAGAAAATCTAATCAGAATAAAGGGATATGCAGCCATATACCGTGCCCCGGCAGGAAAAGGACCGGAAAGAGGTATATGGCACCGCATATCCTTTTTTATTTGTCTTTATAGAGTAATTTTTCGAGTTCGCTGATAAGTATTACGGTTGAACTCAGAATAATGAGAGAAATAAGCTCTTTCAGAGAAAGCGGTACTAATGAAAAACATGCCGCGGCGGAGGGGATGAGGACAACCCCAAGCTGGAGAACGGAACAGATGAAAAAGGAAAGTGTAAGATAAAGATTGCGTTGAGGTTTCCTAAAGAGACTTTTTTTACTTTTAAAATCAAAGGAATGCATGAGCTCACTCATACCGAGAACGATGAAGCAGCCGGTACAGCCGTAGACCGTATATGCAACGAGTGAAACAGAAGCAATAAGCGAGCCTTCAAGCAGAATCCTGAAAAGTTCCGTTCCGGAAAAAAAGGATTTTCCTTTCAGTGGCGGACTGCCGGAGAGAATGTCGGCTGAGGGAGGTGCCATTCCTATGGCAATTGCAGGAAGGGAATCGGTTATAAGGTTAATCCATAAAAGCTGGATTGCGGCAAGGGGAGCAGGAAGTCCGGCGATTAATGCAAAAAGTACGGTGAGAATTTCACCGGTGTTGCATGAAAGGAGGAAATGTATGGACTTTTGTATGTTTTCTATGATTCCCCTGCCGCAGGAAATAGCGTCTACTATGGTAGAATAGTTATCGTCCGTGAGGACTAAATCTGCGGCATCTCTTGCTACATCCGTTCCGCCAAGTCCCATGGCAGCACCGATGTCGGCTGCATTCAGGGCCGGAGCATCGTTTATTCCGTCTCCGGTCATGACCACACAGTTGCCGAGAGACTGGTAGGCCTTAACAAGTCTGACTTTGTGATGAGGTGATACTCTGGCAAAAATAAAACAGTCGGAACACTGTTTTAGCAACATCTCGTCGCTCATTTTATCGAGTTCCATGCCGGTAACGGCATTTTTACAGGGGATACCGAGCTGTTTTGCAACGGAAATGGCTGTTTTGACATGGTCTCCGGTAATCATTACGGTGTGAATTCCGGCATTGGAGGCCTGTTCTATGGATTTTTTTACTTCAGGTCTGGGCGGATCGGAAAATGCCAGAAGACCCTCCGGCATAAGACCGGTAAGGATTTTTTTCAGACTGCTGTCAGAGACTGAACCGTTGAACGAATCTGAACTGCTGATTTGTTTTATAAGAGAACATTCGTCGGAAGAAAATTTTTTTGAGGCAACGCAGAGAACGCGGTAGGCTTCTTCCGTAAAATAACCGTTGATTCTGTTCAGGGGAGAAAAATCGCGTCCGGCACACATCGGAAGAACACGGTCGATGGCACCTTTAACATAAATAACCGTCTGTTTATCGTCGGATATAAAGCTTGCCATATATTTGCGCTCGGAATTAAAAGGAATTTCGAAGATTTTTCTTTCGCGACCCTGAAGTTTTGGGATTTTTAATGCGGCAGCGGCTTCGGCAATGGCTTTTTCGGTGGCATCACCGTCAGTTCCCTCAATGGAAGTGTTTGCATATGCAGATTTGAGAAGTGTGGAAAGATTTCCGTATTTTTCAAGGGAGTCTTTGATTATTACAGCTTTTGATGATGAGGGAACGTAATATCCGGCAAGGGTCATTCTGTTTTGAGTCAGAGTTCCTGTCTTATCGCTGCAGATTACGGTAACGCGTCCGAGAGTTTCGGCGGCGGAAAGATTTCTGGTTATACAACGCTGACCGGCAAGCCGCATGACACCTATGCTCAACATTATGGTAACGACGGCAGGAAGTCCTTCGGGGATTGATGCAACAGCGAGGCTGATGCTGGTGAGAAACATTTCGGTCAGAGGCATTTTTTGAAAGATGCCGATGAGAAAGATTAAAATGCAGATGATTATACAGGAAATTCCGAGAACACGGCTGAGGGAATTCATTTTCTTCATCATAGGTGTAACCGGCAGGGTTTCAGCATTAAGCATTTCGGCAATATGGCCGATTTCCGTGTCGGAGCCGGTTTCCGTCACCAGTGCGGTACAGTGCCCGGAAGTTATTATGGTAGAGGAATAAATCATGTTTCTGCGGTCGCCCAGAGTAACTTCTTTACTGAAAGAAGCAGATGCATTTTTGGCAACCGGGAGGCTTTCGCCGGTAAGGGCGGATTCGTTTGTACAGAGGGAGACGGCGTCAAGAAGTCTGGCATCGGCAGGAACTACGGCTCCCTGACGGAGACTGATTATATCGCCGGGAACGAGTTCTTCGGCGGGAATTACAATAAATTTTCCGTCACATAAAACGGTTGCCTTGGGAGACTGACATTTTTTCAGCGCCTGAAGTGAATTTTCGGCGCGGGACTCCTGAATTGCACCCAGAAAGGCATTGAGAATGAGAATTGCGAGAATTATGGCAGGTTCGACGAAGTCGGTCTGTCCCGCAAGATAGGAAGTATAGAGGGAAAGACCTGCCGCAATGAGAAGAATGAGAATCATGAAATTGGCAAACTGAGAGAAGAAGCGGAAAAGAAAGTTTTTACTCTTTTTCTCGGGCAGGGCATTTCTGCCATATCTGACAAGACGAACTCTGCGTTCGTGGGAGGAAAGTCCTCTGTCCTTATCAGTTTTCAGACTCTGTATAAGTGATGAGCGGTTTAACATATAAGAATCTTTCAAAGCATGATTCCCCTGAGCTTTGTTTGAAATATATGCCCGTAAAAAGGGAATAATGCTAAATGTTGCGAGAATAAAGATTTCGTACTTGTCTTTAAAAAGTCATGGGAGTATAATTGAAAGAGGTTTTTTATAAGTATCCGTCCTGTTTCTCAATTGAGAGCATCACAGATAAAGGCAGATAAATCTGCATAATAAAAAGTATTTACAAAATAATATATGAAAGGGAGATTTTTCTCATGGCATTTATTGATCAGATTAAGGCAAGAGCAAAGGCTTGCAAAAAGACTATCGTTCTTCCGGAAGGTATGGATGAAAGAACATGGAAGGCAGCAGTTAAAGTAAAAGAAGAGGAGATCGCGGATGTTATAGTTCTTGCTACGGACGAAATGATTCAGAGCGCAGCAGCAGGGCTTAATATCGACGGAATAAAGGTGGTAAATCCTCTTACGGCAAAGGAGCTTCCTGAGTATAGGGATGCACTTGCAGAACTCAGAAAAGCAAAGGGAATGACTCCTGAAGAAGCAGAAAGACTTCTTACAACAGATTTTATGTATTATGCATGTATGATGGTTAAGATGGGAGCGGCAGACGGTGTTGTTTCAGGGGCATGCCATTCAACGGCAAACACTCTCAGACCATCTCTTCAGATAATTAAGACAAAACCGGGAACAAAGCTTGTTTCAGCATTCTTCCTTATGGTTGTACCAAATTGTGAATATGGCGAGAATGGTATATTTGTATTCGGTGACAGTGGTCTTGAACAGAATCCTGATCCTGAGAAGCTTGCGGCAATCGCAATTTCTTCAGCAGAATCCTTTAAGCTTTTAACTGAAAAAGAGCCAAAGGTTGCAATGCTCAGTCATTCAACAAAGGGAAGTGCAAAACATGCAGATGTTGACAAGGTTATCGAAGCAGGTAAGATTGCAACAGAATTACGTCCTGATCTTGCAATTGATTATGAACTCCAGGCAGATGCGGCAATGGTTCCATCCGTTGGTGCAAGCAAGGCACCGAGTTCATCCGTAGCAGGACAGGCAAACGTACTTATCTTCCCTGACCTTGATGCCGGAAACATCGGATACAAGCTTGTTCAGAGACTTGCAAAAGCAGAAGCTTACGGCCCTGTATGTCAGGGAATAGCTAAACCTGTAAATGACCTCAGCCGCGGATGTTCAGCAGACGATATCGTAGGCGTTGTTGCAATAACTGCAGTACAGGCAGCAGCAAACTAGTATTTATTGGAGGAGTATATGAAAGTTTTAGTAATTAACTGCGGAAGCAGCTCATTAAAGTATCAGCTTATTGATTCAGAGACAGGTCTTGCAATGGTAAGCGGTCTTTGCGAAAGAATAGGAATTGACGGACGTCTTGTTTACAAGCCTGCCGGAAAAGAAAAAATGACTTTTACACTTGATCTTCCTGATCACAAGTGTGCCGTAAGTGCAGTTCTTTCTGCAATCACAAATGAGGAATACGGAATCATCAAATCACTTGATGAAGTCGAAGCCGTAGGTCACAGAGTCGTACATGGTGGGGAGACATTTAACAAGTCAGTAGTAATTGATGATGAAGTTGTAAAGGCAATTGAAGCATGTAATGATCTTGCACCTCTTCATAATCCTGCAAACATCATCGGAATTAATGCATGCAGAAAACTTATGCCGGGCGTACCTGAGGTTGCTGTATTTGATACGGCATTCCATCAGACAATGCCTAAGAAAGCATACCTTTACGGTCTGCCACATGAGTATTATGAAAATTATAAAATCCGCCGTTACGGATTCCATGGAACTTCACACAGCTATGTAAGCAAGAGAGTGATTGACGTTGCAGGCCTTGATGCAGACAACAGTAAGGTTATCGTATGTCATCTTGGAAACGGTGCTTCAGTATCGGCTGTTCTTAATGGAAAATCAGTAGATACTTCAATGGGTCTTACACCACTTGAAGGTCTTGTGATGGGAACAAGATCAGGAGACCTTGATCCTGCCGTTCTTGAATTCATTGCAAACAAAGAGAATCTTTCGATCGGTGAAGTGATGAATGTTCTCAATAAAAAGAGTGGTGTAGAGGGGATGTCAGGCGTATCATCCGATTTCCGTGATCTTGATAATGCGGCTAAGGAAGGAAATGAACTTGCAAAAGAAGCAAGAGATGTTTTCTGCTACAGAACGGCGAAGTATATCGGAGCATATACTGCAGCAATGAACGGTGTTGAGGCAATTGCTTTCACAGCCGGTATCGGTGAAAATGACGGTGCAGTAAGAAAGATGGTTTGTGACTATCTCGGATATCTTGGAATTACCATAGATGACAGCAAGAATTCAGTAAGAGGTGAGGAAATCATTATTTCAACACCTGATTCAAAGGTTAAGGTTCTTGTAATCCCTACAAATGAGGAATATGCAATTGCATGTGAAACAACAGCCCTTGTTTCAAAATAAAAAATTTCTTGACAAAAATGCAGGCACTGTAATATAATGCTTTCATACGTCTGCAAACAGACAAGTTATGCAGAAATACGAAAGTGACAGGAGGTGTAAAGAATGGGAGCGATTTGTCCAAAGAATAAGCATTCAAAGGCAAGAAGAGACAGCCGCCGTGCACAGTGGAAGATGACAGCACCGGCACTCGTAAAATGCAGCAAGTGTGGCGCACTTATGATGCCTCACAGAGTATGTAAGGCTTGTGGTTCATACAATAAGCGTGAGATTATCTCAACAGAAGATTAATTAATAAAAAACGGATGATGAAGAGTGACCTGTATGGCAGTAGTCATCTTAAATGAATTGATTAATTAGAAAGAGCACAGATTTTTATCTGTGCTCTTTTTTTTGCGGAAGCCTGTTTCTGATAAAACTTTGCACCATTAAAACAGTGCTTTGAGAAAGGACTTTATATCTTCACTGCTTTTTAGTGATTTAAGGGAGATGAAACTCATTTTATCCTCAAAATTGTATTTAAAGTAAGGCCTAAGACTGGTGCCGGTTTGAGGAATGAAACTTCCGGATGCATAGGAATAAGCCGTCTGTCTTGTGGCGTTCTTTTTTTGAGAAGAAGTGTAAACGGCTGCTGCACTCTTGTGAATGGCAAAGTCCTCTTCCGGAAGATAATAGTAGTTTTTATAATCCTCGAAAAAGTGCTTGATCTTTGCTTTTATTACCGGGATGGTTATTGTTGCTTTTTTTTCGTCGGCATCGATTGTTATCATGTCCATTTCGGGCATGGTTGCCAACTCATGATGATTAGAAAATGGAAAAGGAAAATTCATCTCCAGCTCAATGACAAATTTTTCATTTTCCGATTCGTCCCCGGAAGGGGGTGATATGCTGCAGGTATAAGATGAAAAATTGCCGTTAAACAGGTCAAGGAAAGAAAAAAGTGAAAGAACCGGTGCCATGTCTTTTATATCTTCCTCGTTGTGGAGAAGCAGGAGATGAAGGAGATCTTCCGCTCCGTCAGGATCAAATTTAGACTTTCCTATATAGTTTTTGTATACGTTTATAAGCTCACCGCCATTGTATTTGTCTTCCCTGTTAATGCCTATGAGCTGCTCATAAGAAACAAGTCTTCGGCCGGGCATGTCAAAGTAGTTCTTTAAACATGCAAAGGAGCGATATAAATCAATGTCCGGTAACTGTGGAAGTGTGTTTTTTATATTGTACTGCCGACATTTTTTTGATATAAACGGAATGTCAAATCCGCGTCCGTTAAAATGTATGAGACATGCGTGGACGGGAATCCATGAGAAAAACTTTTCGATAAGAAGAACTTCTTCTTCCGGCTTTTCGGCAAACCATTGTATGAAGATTAATCTGTCAGGCTTTATCTCTAAAGCACCTATCAGATAAATATATGCGGAAGCGGCACTCAGACCGGTTGTTTCTATGTCAAAGAGAACGGGAACGCATCCTTTTGTGATTTTTTCGATGGGATACAAATTTTCTCTTGGAAATTCTTTGGTTATGGTTTTCATTGATAACTCCTCTCCTGGATTGCTTAGTGTACGAAACTAAAACACATATGCTCGTTATAACATATGGAGGAACTCATTTCAAGCATTGCAGGGCGTATTTATTATACATTCAAGCATGGTTTATGTGGTTTATTTTTTCGGCAATATGTGATATACTTTAACGGTATAAGGTGGCTTCTCTGCTTTGGGAGCTAAAAACGGCCGGAAGCCGGAATTTTTTTGATGGGATGAATTATCAGATTCCCGATAAAACGGAAAGCGGTCACTCCATACACTCGGCAGGTGTGTTTATGATTAAAGAGTGACGGTTTAAAAGTGATAAAATATTTAAACAGAACGGGAGAGCATAATGTTTGCATTTTTAGAAGGAATACTCTGTGATGTGTCAGCAAACGCAGCAGTCGTTAATTGTGGCGGAGTCGGTTATGAAGTTATGATGACATCTGTTGATACGGAAAGGCTTCCCGGCGAAGGTGAAAAAGTAAAAATTCATACTTTGATGAATTTCAATGAAAACACAGGCTTTACTTTGTATGGATTTTTGAAAAAAAGCGATCTTAACATGTTTAAACTGCTTATTACGGTAAACGGAGTCGGTCCAAAGGCGGCATTGTCGATTCTCTCGGCCCTTAGTTCGGACGGATTGTCTTATGCGATTCTCGGAGAAGATACAAAGGCAATTTCAAAAGCACCGGGTATCGGTAAAAAGACGGCTGAACGTATAATAATTGATCTAAAGGATAAAGTCAGCCTGCCGGAAATTTCCGAACATGATGATGTTGAGGATTCAAAAGAAGAAAAGCTGAAAGCTGACAGTCAGATCAGAGAGGATGCGATTCTCGCCCTTACAGCTTTAGGATATTCGAGAACAGAGGGCATTAAAGCCGTTAACATGGTTGAAATAGGACCGGATGCGACTGTTGATTTTGTTTTGAAAGAATGTTTAAAATATCTTATATAGAACAGATGATATTTATCTGTCTGAATAAACCGGAAAGAAACGTGGCTTGCAGGGAGGAAAAATGGCCAGACGAATTATTACAACGGAGCGGGTTGAAGAAGATAAGGCGGTGGAGAGCAGCCTGAGACCTGCGATGCTTAATGACTACATAGGTCAGGAAAAAGTTAAGCAGAATCTGAAGATTTATATAGATGCGGCAAAGCAGCGAAAAGAATCCTTGGACCATGTCCTTCTTTTTGGACCACCGGGACTTGGAAAAACAACTTTAGCATGTATAATTGCCAATGAGATGGGTGTTAACATAAAAACAACTGCCGGACCGGCAATTGAAAAACCGGGAGATATGGCTGCGATTCTCAACAGTCTTTCGGAAGGAGACATTCTCTTTATAGATGAAATACATCGTCTTAACAGGCAGGTAGAAGAACTTCTGTATCCCGCCATGGAAGATTATGTGATAGATATCGTAATCGGTCGCGGTCCGGCAAGTAAATCGGTAAGACTTAATCTGCCGAGGTTCACATTGGTGGGAGCAACAACAAGGGCAGGAATGCTTACGGCACCGCTGAGGGACAGATTTGGAGTAGTCAGCCGAATGGATTTCTATACGGTTGAGGAACTTACTACGATAGTAGAACGCAGTGCTGGTGTGATTGGTGTTGAAATAGAACACGACGGTGCGGTAGAAATTGCAAGAAGAAGCAGGGGAACTCCGAGACTTGCAAACAGACTTCTTAAAAGGGTAAGGGATTTTGCCCAAATAAAATATGATGGTGTGGTTACTGCTGAAGTTGCAGGTTTTGCACTGGATCTGCTCGATGTGGATAAACTTGGTCTTGATAATACCGACAGGGCAATACTCAGAGCGATGATAGACAAGTTTGGCGGTGGACCTGTGGGAATTGACTCGGTTGCGGTTACCATAGGTGAGGAATCAGAAACCGTTGAGGAAGTTTATGAACCGTACCTGGTTCAAAATGGACTTATTGTAAGAACACCAAGGGGAAGAATGGTTACGGAAGAAGCATACAGACATCTTGGTCTGGAACATATATATAATGGAGGAAACGGCAGTGAAAACAAAAACTGATGCAGAAGTTATTATTGATGGAAAGCGTTACAATTTGAGCGGTTATGAGAGTGAAGAGTATCTCCAGAAGATAGCTTCTTATCTTAATGGGAAGAATGCCGAACTCAAGGGAATGGAAGGATACAGAAATCTGGACGTGGAGATGAAGACCATTCTCATGCAGATAAATATAGCTGATGATTTGTTTAAGGTAAGAGCAAGACTGTCAGAAAGTTCGGTTGAAAAGGAAGCAACGGAAAATGAGATTTTTAATCTGAAGCATGACATCATTGAACTCCAGAAACAGCTTGCATCCGTGAAGGAATCATGTAAGGCAAAGTATCAGGAACTGTCGGCGGCATACAATGCCGAAAAAAACAATCTGGTAGAAGAACAGAAAAAGAATGTCAGATTGGAAACTGAAAATGAGGCCCTCAAGGCGAAGCTTGAAGAAGAGGCTCAGACAATTCAAAAGCTTACGCAGGAAATTGAGGCGGCAAAAAAGAAAAACGGCAGAAGGTAGTAATGAAGAGAAATATTGAAGTGTTGGCGCCTGCAGGTTCATTTGAGAGTCTGCAGGTTTCTTTTAAAGCGGGAGCAGATGCCGTATATATGGGCGGAAGCAGTTTTGGAGCAAGGGCATATGCGGATAATCCGAATGATGACGGACTCCTTAAAGCAATTGATTATTCACATCTTAGAGACAGAAAACTTTATCTTACGGTAAATACGCTCGTAAAGGAACGGGAATTTGAACGTTTGTATGAATTTTTGAGAAAACCGTATCTTAACGGACTTGATGCTGTAATTGTTCAGGATTTCGGAGTCCTTAGATTTGTTGAAAAGTGTTTTCCGGGGCTGCCGGTTCATATCAGTACACAGGCGGGAGTGACGGAAGGCGGCATAAGTGGTTTTCTTGGCGAAAACGTAACGAGAATCGTGCCTGCAAGGGAACTTAATATTGACGAGATAAGAAAATTGAAAATAAGTACCGGGAAGGAAATTGAAGTCTTTGTGCATGGCGCATTATGCTATTCCTATTCGGGGCAGTGCCTTTTCAGTTCAATGTGCGGAGACAGAAGCGGTAATCGTGGAAGGTGTGCCCAGCCATGCAGGCAGCTTTACAGATTGAACGGAGAGAAAAGCAATTATCTGCTAAGCCCTAAGGATATATGCACATTGGACAGTCTTCCTTATCTTTTGGAAGCCGGAGTGGATTCCCTTAAAATTGAAGGACGTATGAAATCTGCGGAATATGCATGTCATACTGCAAAAACATACTCGGATGCCGTGGACTACTGGCTGGAAAACGGAACTGATAAATATCTGAAGAAATATGGAAAAGACAGCACATATAAAAAGGAAGTCATGATTTCCCTTATGGACCTTTTTAACAGAGGGGGATTTTCGAAAGGATATGCCTTTGGAGAATCCGGCAGGGGAATGATGTCTGTGGAAAGACCGAATCATAATGGCGTAAGAGCAGGCGGATGCGTTATAGAAAGCGGATTTACCATTTTGAAAAATGAAATAAACCTCTTTAAAGGCGATGTTCTTGAATTAAGGGGAATGAATGTAAAGGATGTATATACATATACATTGCCTAATGACGTGAAAGCAGGGAAGGAACTGAGATTCAGAGCGGTAAAACCTTCAGACGCGGGTAAGACGGAAGGAAAAAGGGCAGAAGTTTTCAGAATAAGGAGAGAGGCTTTACTCAGAGACCTCAGGGAAAAATACATAGATGAGGCTCATCGCTGCGAAATTGACGGGGAATTGGTTCTTGAACCGGGGCAGAAAGCAAGACTTTTGCTCTGCCGGAGTACCGGAGAAGGAAAAACTGCGGCCATAGAGTGCAGCGGAGCGGAAGTGAGCGAAGCAATCAAAGCACCTCTTGAGGAAAAGGATGTATATGAAAAGCTTTCAAGAACCGGAGACTCGCAATTTACATTTGGAAATCTCTCTATAAAGATGACAGGAAACTGTTTCCTGCCTAAAAGTGCATTGGGTGCATTGAGGCGTGATGCATTCGAAAAGCTGGAAGAAAGAATAAAGCGGGATTATGAGAGGAAAGATGATACGACAGCTCCGGAGAAATATAAGGAGAGTAAAACAGGCGGGCACGAAACTATGCTTGAAGTATGCTGCTTTAATGCAGAGCAGCTTCTGGAAGCGGAAAAATCGGCAGCGGACGTTCTGATACTTGATCTGGACGGATTTGGTGAGTCGGCAATGGAAGCCATTGGCTTAATTAGAGAAACAGACAAGCAGATCTTCATAAGATCAAATCATATTGCTGACGAAAAATCGATCTCACTTCTGAAAAGTGTTGTATATGAGGGTGGCAGAATACCGGACGGAATATATATAAGAAGTCTTTCATATCTTGCATATCTCGGAAACTACAAAGGTAGAATATATGCAGACAAATCTCTCTATACCTTTAATTCCGAGGCGGCAGCTTTTTATGCCGAAAGGGGTCTGAAAGGGTTTATTCTACCATCAGAGCTCTCGGAAAAAGAGATGAAGGAGATAATAAAGCCGGAAGGCATGAGCATGAAGCTTTGGATTTATGGTCAGGAAGAAGTTATGGTTTCCAAACAGTGTGTAAGAAAAACATTGGGGAAATGTACTTCATGTCGCGGATTTGAAAAGTTTACGGATATGTCAGGGACGGTTTATAATGTCTTCTGTTCATGTGAACAGTGCAGAAACTTTATATACAAAGCAGATTTGACAGATTTAAGAAGCAGGATAAACAGAGGCGAATGCTTTGCTGATTCGGTCATAATCGGATTTGTAAATGAAAGCCGCGCAGAGGTTAAGAAAATTATTGAAGGATTTCTGTATGGTGAAAAGAATCCCGGTAAGGAGAATATCGGACATTATTCAGTTGGTGTTTTGTAAAAAATGAGCTGTTTCATAAAAAATATTGAATGTTTATGTAAAAAATGATATACTAATATCAATTAGACACATAAACTACACTGTCTATTGCAGGAGGGTTTGCAATGGTTGAAGCAACTAGCTGTGGTGGTGTAGTAATTTTCAGAGGTAAAGTGTTATTACTGTATAAGAACTATAAGGGTCGATACGAAGGATGGGTTCTTCCAAAGGGCACTGTTGAACCGGGCGAGGAATTCAAAGAAACGGCACTTAGAGAAGTAAAGGAAGAAACGGGAGTGGATGCTCATATTATCAAGTTTGTGGGCACGAGCCAGTATTCCTTTAACACACCCCAGAATACGGTAATGAAGCAGGTTCATTGGTATTTAATGATGTCTGACAGCTATTATAGCAGACCACAGCACGAAGAGTACTTTGTGGATTCGGGATATTATAAGTTTCATGAGGCATATCATTTGTTGAAATTTCCTAATGAAAAAGCAATTCTTGAAAAAGCTTATAATGAATATCTTGACATGAAGGAGCGGAATCTCTGGGGAAACCGCAAGTATTATTACGGTCGATAGACCAAAAAAGAACGGAAGCGAGTGCCATACAAGGGATTGTGTGGCACTTGTTTTAGTAAAATGAGCATCGGAGTAACATATGAAAGCTTTTTATACGCGTTTCCGAACTTTTATATTGTATTTTATCTTTGGTATAGGAACCACGCTTGTTAATCTGCTGGTTTTTTTTCTGTTAAAACGCAATGGAATGACGGATACGGACTTAGGGTATACCCTGGCCAGTGCAATTTCGTGGGTGGCAGCGGTTCTTTTTGCATTTGTAACCAATAAAATATGGGTTTTTCAGAGCAAAACGACAAAGTTGCGCGAAGTTGTCGGCGAAGCGTGTAAATTTGTTGGCGGAAGAATGTTTTCGGGTATTTTCGAAATCATATTGCCGACGTTTGTTGCACATATTCTTGGTGAAGGTATAAGCTTTAATGTTTTTGGGTTTGATATAGTATTAGACAGTCAGTGGGAGGCAAAAATTGTTGTAACGGTACTGGTAATACTCATTAATTATCTGGTAAGTAAATGGTTTGTTTTTAAAAAATAAAGCTTGGAGGAAAGACTGATGAAACAGTTTAACGAACGTAATCTGTCAATGGTAATGGATCTTTATGAGATGACCATGTCAAATGGTTACTTTATTGATGAGGCCAAAGACAAAAGAGTAGCTTTTGATGTTTTTTACAGAAAAAATCCTGATAACGGGGGATTCGCAATATTTGCCGGTTTACAGCAGATAATTGAATATATCGAAAACCTTCATTTCGATTCAGATGATATTAATTATTTAAGAGGTCTTAATCTTTTTGATGAAAGATTTCTTGAATATCTTGCCGAATTCAGATTCTCCGGAGACATTTATGCTTTTCCGGAGGGAACAATAATGTATCCTAACGAGCCGATTATTACAGTTGTTGCGCCTCTTATTGATGCACAGCTCGTTGAAACGGCAATACTTCTTCAGGTAAATCATCAGTCACTTATTGCAACTAAAACAAGACGTATTGTCAAGTCTGCAGCCGGAAGAGCGGTTTCCGACTTTGGTGCCAGAAGAGCACATAACATGGATGCGGCGGTTTATGGTGCAAGAGCTTCTTATATCGGTGGTGCAGTCGGTTCTGCAACTGTTTTGGCAGGCAAGATGTTTGATATCCCGGTAAGCGGTACAATGGCTCACAGCTGGGTAATGTATTACAAGGATGAGTTTACGGCATTCAAAAAATATGCAGAGACATATCCGGACTCAACAGTACTTCTCATAGACACTTATGATGTACTTAATTCAGGTCTTCCTAATGCAATCAGATGTGCAAAGGAAGTTCTTCAGCCTATGGGAAAAAGACTTAAAGGAATAAGAATTGACAGTGGAGACCTCTGTTGGCTTTCAAAGAAGATAAGAAAGAGACTTGATGAGGCAGGTCTTAAAGACTGTAAGATTATAGTTTCAAACAGTCTGGACGAGTACACGATTTCATCAATTCTTAAAGAAGGTGGAGAAATCGACAGTTTTGGTGTCGGCGAACGTCTGATAACGGCAAAGTCGGATCCTGTATTCGGAGCCGTTTATAAGATGGCTGCAGTAGAGGAAAACGGAAGATTTGTTCCGAGAATTAAAGTGTCGGAGAATGTTGAAAAAATTACAAATCCGGGTCTTAAAAAAGTTTACAGAGTATATAATAGTGAAGGAAAAGCAGTGGCAGATCTTCTCACAAATGCGGATGAGAAAGTAGATATGTCAAAACCATATCGCTATATAGATGAGAAGCGTTATTGGAAGATACGTTATTTTGAGAACTGTACGGCAAAGGAGCTTCAGATTCCGATTTTTAAAGACGGTAAGTGTGTATATCCTAATCCTTCAATTAAGGATATTAAGGAATATGTAAACAGACAGCTTGAAAATGAAATTTGGAATGAAGAGCAGCGATTTGAAAATCCTCATATTCATTATATAGACATGAGTCCGTCCCTCTATGATATGAAGATGAGTCTTCTTCATGAATCAAGATCAGAGGAGTAAAATGATGAAAATATGGAGTAAGATTGCGGAATTTCTGCTTTTTCTGATTTGGCATTTAAGCAATTGGATAATGTCCGTTCCGGCATGGCTTACGCTTATTCTTCATTTCACACTTGGTATTTCATGGTGGTGGTTTATTGCAACTTTCATTGTCTGGATTCTAAATGCATGGGTAAAGTACATGCTGCTTAATTTGGGACGATGGGGAAGTACGAGTCGGAAGCCGGTTCAGGAAAATAAGAATCCGTATTCGAAAAAATAAATTCGTGGCAACAAGACAATAAGTTCATATACTATAAAAAAAGGTTTTTGATATATGAAAAAGCTTATTGCAATTTTACTTGTGGCAGCAATGGTATTATGTATACCTGCCTGCGGCACGAAAAAAGACAAAGAAAAGAATGAGTCAGGTCTCGTTAAGGTAACACTTAATGAGGTGGCTCATTCTTATTTTTATGCTCCGATGTATGTTGCGATTGAAATGGGGTATTTCGAGGAAATGGGGATAGACCTTGAGCTGGTTAACGGCAGCGGAGCGGATAATACCATGACGGCACTTATTTCGGGTGAAGCCGATATAGGTTTTATGGGAAGCGAGCAAAGTATATATGTTGAGAATCAGGGGAACAAGGATACAATAGTCAATTTCGCTCAGCTGACACAGAGAGCAGGTAATTTCCTTGTGGTCAGAGATGGAGTAGAATATAAAATAAAAGAAGATGGAAGTTTTGATTTTAAGAGTCTCGAGGGTAAACAGGTTATAGGGGGACGTGACGGCGGAATGCCGGAGATGGTGTTCGAATTTATCCTCAGCAGGGAGGGTGTAGATAAGGAAAAAGTCAATATAATTCAGAATGTTGACTTTGGATACACGGGGCAGGCATTTGCGTCGGGTACCGGAGATTATACAATTGAATTTGAGCCTTCTGCCTCATCCCTTGTTGCCGAAGGATATGGTGTTATTGCGGAGTCTCTCGGAGTGGCATCGGGATATGTTCCATATACTGCATATTGTGCGAAACAGAGTTATATTGAAGAGAATGAAGATGTAATCAGGAATTTTACAAAAGCCCTTCAGAAGGGAATGGATTACGTTAACAGCCATGATACAAAAGAAATAGCAGATGTAATAGCACCACAGTTTGAAGGATATACGGCAGAGACGATTGCGGTAGGTCTTGATAATTATAAGAAACAGGATACGTGGAAGGAAAATCTTGTTTTTGAAAAAGAATCATATGAACTCCTGCTTGATATTTTGGAATTTTCCGGAGTTATAGATGAAAGACCTGATTATGAAAAGCTTGTAACAACGGTGTATGCAGAGGAAGCAGAATAATTTATGTAAAATTTCTGTGTAGTACTTTTTTTTGTCAGTGAATTAATGTATACTTCTTTTAAGTGCGGAAGCAAAGGGCTTTTGTGCCCTTTGTTTACTGCATTAATAAAATAATCAGAGGTTGACGTGAAAGATATAAGTTTTGCGGTTCCGTGTTATAACTCTCAGGACTATATGTGCAAATGCATAGAGAGTCTGCTGATGGGAGGAGACAGGATAGAAATAATTATAGTAGATGACGGTTCGACTGACAGAACGGCTGAGATAGCGGATGAATATGAGAAAAAGTATCCCGGAATAATCAGGGCGATTCACCAGGAAAACCGGGGACATGGCGGTGCCATAAACCATGCACTGGAGGTGGCAGAAGGCAGGTTTTTCAAGGTCGTTGACAGTGATGACTGGGTCGGACAGAAGGCATATGCCAGAGTTCTCTCTGCCATTGACGGATTTAATGCGAATGAACATTATCCTGATATGATGGTGGTTAATTATGTATATGACAAAGTCGGAATAAAAAGAAAACGCAGAATGAGATACAAAAACTGCTTGCCCGTAGAGGAATTCTTTGGATGGGAAAGAGTCGGACATACTAATATGCATCAGTATCTGTTGATGCATGCAGTAATATACAGGACAGACATTCTCAGAAAGAGCGGTGTTGTGCTTCCGGAGCACATGTTTTATGTGGATAATGTCTTCGTTTTTATGCCTCTGCCTTGTGTAAGGGAAATGTATTATCTGGATGTTGACTTTTACAGGTATTTTATAGGACGTTCTGATCAATCCGTAAATGAAAAGGTTATGATTGGAAGAATTGACCAGCAGCTGAAGGTTACAAGAATGCTGGTGGATGATTATAGTTTTGACGGACCTGAGAATATGGTGCTTTACAGAAGAAAATATATCAGGATAATGATGGAAGTTTCTTCGATTCTTTGCATAGTCTCATATGATAAAGAAAATATAGACAAAAAAAATGCACTCTGGAGTTATGTAAAGTCGAAGAATTCGAAACTTTATTGGCTGCTCAGACTGCATCTTATGGGTTGGACATGCTTCATACCGGGAAAAATCGGATGGAGGATAACCAGACTCGGTTATATCATATCAAACAAAATATACGGTTTCAGTTGAGTTTAGGCTCGGAATTGTTCTTTTCGGATGGATTTTTCTTCAGTCTGTCCGGAAGATAAATCACAAGAGAGATAACTATACAAACGACAACTGCTGAAGCTACATCAATTACGGAATGCTGTTTCAGAAAAACGGTTGACATACATATTAAGGCTGAAAGAATAATCATCCCGATGTTCTGAAGATGTCTGCCTCTGAATTTGTCAGAAACAAAGTAGGCAACGTCAATTGCGAGTGTGTTTAAGACGTGAAGACTGGGACATACATTGGTATCAGTGTCAATTACATATAAACCGGAAACAAGAGAGCCGATGATACCGCCTTCTTCTATAACCTCAGGTCTGAGGGAGAGGGCATTTGGCCATATTGTATAGATTATAAGAGTGAGTACCATGCCGGATACGAGGGAAGTGTAAAATTTAACTGTTTCTCTTACCGGCATTTTTATATAGAAGTAAATACAGAAAAATGCGACGAAAGGAAACCACAGATAGTACGGGATTATAAACTGAGGCACAAAAGGAATTATGTCGTCAAGTCCGCAATGGAGAATGGTAAAATCTCTTTTGGTCCATGCTTCAAGAGCTGCAAACCATATGAAATGTATAGGTACATAAATTATGAAGAGTATGTGTTTGTGTGATTTGATGTAATCAATCAGGGTTTTAAACATTTTAAGCTCCGTTCTGCCGCCCGTAATCGGCAATATGTTTTTTTATCCGGCCGTTTTTGCCCGGAGGAACTGCATCCGGAACAAAGAACTCTGTAAGAGCCATTATATCAGAAGGTTTATATTTTTTTCAATTTCAATTTATAAAAAAAGCCTAAAAACCTTGGAATATATCGGTAAAAAAAGCTTGACATCACTTCCTTAATGTTGTATACTCCTATCTGTTGTTAAGCAATATGTGTGTGTAGCTCAGCTGGATAGAGCACTTGGCTACGGACCAAGGTGTCGGGGGTTCGAATCCTCTCACGCACGTTTCAAAACTCTCATGTTTTTACATGGGAGTTTTTTTGATTCCAAAGTCAGTAATTCTCATATAATAAATAAAAAGGCTTTTGTTATGGAAACAGTCAGTATGCAGCTTGTGGCGGCAAAAGGACCTCCGGCCAATATGACGATAGTTGATTTAAGAACACCGGCAGAGTATAGGGAGGGGCATATTTACGGAGCGGTGAATGTGCCTTATGAGAAGCTTAAAACCGGAAAAATTGTTTTTGACTCAACAAAGAAACTTGCATTTTACTGCAATAAAGGTTTTAAAAGTATGGCGGCGGCATCTTTTTATGAGCGTCTTGGTTACAAAACCGTTGATTTTACGGGTGGATATATGACATACAGGAGATATATGGGAAAAAGTATTTGACTAAAGCATGGTCACGTTTTAAAATTAGAACACATCAGATTAAACATATAAAAGAGGGATTATGGGTAAATACGAATTTATGGCTCCATGCCACTTTGGACTGGAGGCGGTTTTAAAGAGAGAAATAACAGACCTTGGTCTTGAAATAGTTTCGTCGACGGACGGAAGAGTTAATTTCAGCGGTGACGAAAGTACATTTGCAATTGCAAATACCTTTATCAGAACTGCAGAAAGGATTATCTGGAAGATAGGAAGCTTTAAGGCGGAAACTTTTGATGAGCTTTTTGAGAATGTTAAAGATCTTCCGTGGGAAGAGATAATACCACCTGACGGAAAGTTTTGGGTGACAAAGGCTACGTCAGTAAAAAGTGCGCTTTTCAGCACGTCCGACATACAGTCAATTGTAAAAAAAGCCATAGTCAGCAGACTGGAAAGCAAATTCGGAATTGCCTGGTTCCCGGAGACCGGCAATTCCTATCCTATAAGAATAAGCATTATCAAGGATGTTGTAACGATTGGAATCGATACAACCGGAGAATCTCTTCATAAAAGAGGTTATAGAAAACTGGTAGGAAAAGCACCACTTTCGGAAACACTTGCGGCGGCAATAATAATGCTTTCACCATGGAAGGATTCAAGACCGCTGATAGATCCTTTCTGCGGAAGCGGAACCATTCCAATTGAGGCGGCAATGATAGGACTTAATATAGCCCCGGGTGCGGCAAGAAGTTTTACATGTGAAACCTGGAAAGAAAGAGTTCCTGAAAAATATTTTAAACTTGCCAGGGAACAGGCTGCGAGCGGTGTAAAGAAGAATACTGATTTGTACATTCAGGGATATGATCTCGATAATGAAGCAATAAAAATTGCGAGGCAGAATGCGGCACTTGCAGGAGTGGATAAGCATATTCATTTTCAACAGAGAAATGTTGCTGAACTTAATTCTCCAAAAGAATATGGCTTCATAATTACAAATCCGCCATATGGAGAGCGACTGGAAGAAAAATCGGCACTTCCTAAGTTGTACGGAACCATAGGCGAGTCTTTTAACAGACTTCCTACATGGTCAGAGTATGTGATTACTTCTTATGAGGATGCATGCAAACATATTGGAAAAAAAGCTGATAAAAACAGAAAAATATACAACGGAATGATTAAGACCTATCTTTATCAGTTCATGGGACCTAAACCGCCAAGAGAAGGTAAACAATAGAAGTGTAATGAGCCAAAATGCATAAAACGTTTTTTGCAGTCATTATGTCTATAATACACGGAATTGAGGAACAGATATGAAAAAAATACTCTTTGCAACAACAAACAAAAACAAGCTTAGGGAAGCCGGTGAAATCCTTTCGGAGCAGGGATATGAAATTCTTTCATTGAAAGACGTGGGAGTTGATTTGGATGTTGCTGAAGATGGAAAAACATTTGAAGAAAATGCTATTATAAAGGCAAAAGCATATTCAAAAGCTGCCGGAATGCCGGTTCTTGCAGATGATTCCGGACTTGAAGTGGATTACCTTGACAAGGCTCCCGGAATCTATTCAGCAAGATTTCTCGGCGAAGATACGTCCTATGAAGTGAAGAACAAGTACATAATAGAAAAACTTGCAAATGCAAGAGGTTCTGAAAGAAGCGCAAGATTTATCTGCGCAGTGTGTTTGGCAATGCCTGACGGAAGATATGTGACGGCAACAGGTAAAGTGGAAGGAGAAATTGCTTATAAACCTGCGGGAGAAAATGGTTTTGGATATGATCCGATTTTCTTCGTGCCTGAATATGGAAAAACAACGGCAGAACTCTCACCTGAGAAAAAGAATGAAATCAGCCATAGGGGCAATGCATTGAGAATAATCAGAGACAGAATTTCGGAATTCTGATTTGGGAGGGCAAAGTGAAGATACTTATTGCCAGTGACAATCATGGTCACTTGATGACACTAAGAAAAGCCATAGAGGCGGAGAAACCCATAGATTTGTTTATTCATTGCGGAGACTTGGGAGTTGAATTGTCTAAAATTGATGAGTTGACGGATTGTCCGAAACATATGGTTGCAGGAAACAATGATTTCTTTTCAGCACTGCCGAGAGAAGTTGTTTTTTCAATAGGAAGATATTCGGTTCTCTTAACACATGGTCATCAGTACGGGGTCTCAATATCTTTGGACAGATTGTACTACCATTGTAAGGAAAATGGAATAAGCATTGCCATGTTCGGTCACACGCATTTTCCACATATTGAATATACGGACGGTGTGTGGCTTATAAACCCGGGCAGTATTGTTCAGCCAAGGCAGATGGATGGAAAGTATACCTATATTATAATGGAACTTGATGATATGGGGAAAATAGATTTTAAGTTGAAACATATTTAATTAAATCAGGCTTTTTCTTATTTTGAAGTTTGCAGAAGAGAATACTGCAATCCCACCGGTATAAATCATTGGGATATTTATGAGAGAGTTTTGACAGGCAAGAGAAGAAGATAAAGATTATTCTCCGTTTTTTTGGGGGAATACATCAGTCTCAATCCTCCGAAAAGGCCGTAAAAACAGGGGTTTCGGAGGGGTGAAAAAATTTTGAAAAAAAGTTTAAAAAAGTGTTGACTTTTAAGAGGGGCTGATATATAATACATCTTGCGTTGAGGGAAAGGAACAAAGTTAAAAACAAAAGTCCTCAAACTTTAACGGATTAAACCTTACGGGGTGTGGCTCAGTTTGGCTAGAGTGCCTGATTTGGGATCAGGAGGTCGCAGGTTCGAATCCTGTCACCCCGACTCGGTTTTTAATTTTACACTTGCGGGTGTAGTTCAATGGTAGAACACCAGCCTTCCAAGCTGGATACGTGGGTTCGATTCCCATCACCCGCTTAAATGCGAGTGATTATTCACTTGTATTTTTTTGCCTATATGTTAGTGCAAATGTGCTAGTAGCTCAGTTGGATAGAGCAACGGCCTTCTAAGCCGTGTGTCGGGGGTTCGAATCCCTTCTGGCACAGTTTTTATGGAATATGGTGGGTATAGCGCAGCTGGTTAGCGCGTCAGATTGTGGCTCTGAAGGCCCTGGGTTCGAATCCCAGTATCCACCTTAAAGGGTCTTTGCAAAATATATTGCAAAGGCTTATTTTTTTATTTTACAACAGATATGTTTGGGTATATAATATCTGAGAAACTTTGGGCCATCGCCAAGCGGTAAGGCACAGCACTTTGACTGCTGTATTCGCTGGTTCGAATCCAGTTGGCCCAGTAAGGACCACTAGCTCAGGTGGTAGAGCACTTGACTTTTAATCAAGTTGTCTGGGGTTCGAATCCCCAGTGGTTCATAAAAATACCGTTCGGGAAAGAATTTTCTGAAAAGGTATAAAAAATCTAAGGCTTAATTATGAGATTCTGCAAGAATCAATTCGGCCTTTCTGATGCGGTTTTTGATAAGCGGGTGTGGTGGAATTGGCAGACACGTTAGATTTAGGTTCTAATGCCCATGGTGTGCAGGTTCAAGTCCTGTCACCCGCATAAACCTCTGTTTTTTGCCGGACAGACAACCCTCAAAGTTTGATTTTTAAACACAGCGGTTCTAAAGAATGCTGTGTTTTTTTATTTTGGCCACTGATGGCATTTATCTCTATATTTTTATGGAATCATTTTGCTGAAAGTTGCCTTATATCCCTGATGCCGTGCTAAGGGGGATATAAGGCAACTTCTTTTTTTATTAGGATTACATCAGATGGCCAAAGTACAATATTCAAGATTGCGACGTGTGAGGGGAAATAATTTTTTGTCTTTATAAAAAAAGACTTGTAAACTATTGATGTATTGTTTATAATTGACACAAATAGACTGTTCGTGTCAATTATATAGTGTAAAATGGAGGGGGATACAGTGAAGAAGAGTATATTTGTTGTTTATGTGATACTTGCTATATTGTTAGTTGGCTGTTCCGAAACAGGATATCAGATGCCGACAAAACTTTCTGATACAACAGATGAAACTATTAATAGTCAGTTTGGGAGTGAGGATGAAGGAACGGCTGATGAGGGATTTAGTTTTGATTCATCAATAAATGTTTTTCCTGAGGGTGATACGTCTGTTGCGTTAGGATATAAAATGGAAATTAACAAGGGTGAGATCACAAAAATTAAGCTTATAACAAGTGTGACTCCGGATAAAAGTATGATTGCTGAAAATATCCCGTTACGCATCTGGATTATAGCAGATGGTGTGCCAATTGATTTTTCAGTAAACAATGGCGAATATAAGCCTGTGCATGATGTGACGGTAGATGCAAACAAAGATATTACTACAGATGTAAGTTTTGTTTGTTCAAAGGACGTAAGAATAGTAACGATTGAATGTGTGTATTTTCCGGAGGATATACCGCAGCTTGGAAAACAGTATGGTGCTCAAGTATCGTATACTTTAGTGAATACTGCATATTCGTCAGAAGAGGATTTTCAAGACTCAAATGAACAGTATTATGTAGATGTGCTGGGAACAGAAACAAATTATGGAATAGACGTTGGAGTGTTGGCGGTTGAAGAAAATTACAATAAAGTATCAGAACCGCATCAATATGAGGATGTGGTTTTAAAAACGGAAGATAATGAGCTGCTAATCAAATTTAATAGTGGCACTGCAGAAATTTCATATTATATTTTTATTTTATGTGATGGCGAAATGCTACGTGTCTTTGATAATGATTATACATGCCTGGTGGATTGTGCAAGTGGCTTAAAGACTTATCAATATGCAATTCCGGGAGAATTTATTCCTGAGTCGGGGCTGCATACATTCCAGGTAATTGCAACCCCGGCAGAGAAGGGGGATAACCTGATTTCATATTCGTCAACCAAGGTACGTGTGCAGATACAATAATATTCAGGTCGGAAGATGGGAAGTAAGTTGATTGAGACAGGAGAATATAAAATGGAAATAAAAAAAATTTTCTCTTCATGGTATATGTATATATGTTTTTTTTATTGTAATTGTTTATTTTGCCATGTTCGTAGTCAGTGCTATACGCAGCCGTGAACCGGATAGCTCACGTGAAGAATATAATAATGCATATGAGAAATTCTTGTCAGAAATACGGGAAAGTGAAAAAGATGGTGATGAGATTTGCACTGACTTATATAATAAGTGTGAGAATATAACCAATAAGATTAATGAATTGGGAGATAAAGCATTTGAAACTGAGGGAGAATATGGTACAAATCTTATGCTAGATTCCTTTATTTATCGGGCAGCATATAATAGGGCTGATTATGTATATAAAACTTTTCCGAATAATCGTACCTATCTTGTAGAGGATGCAGTATATAATATTTTTGAAGAAAAAAGCAGTTCCAATCCAAATAAAACCACAATCAGAACAAATGAGATTGTAATTGAAAAATATAATAGAGTAAGCTTAGGGATAAGAAAGGCGGATATTATGACAAAGCGAAAAAAAGTGTTCTGCTTGTTAAATATGCTTGTGATTGTACTGCTTTGTGCCTGCAGTTCTGAAAAAGAAACAGGGAAGTATGTTAATATTCCTGAGATTGAAAAGCAAATAGAGGATACGCAGCTTAATATTGATGTTATTGACTTTGCTTATGATGACAAATCAAGGAATATTATGACCAAGCCGTTTACAATAGATTCGGAGTACTTTTACATATTCAATAGACCCAATATCAAGATCGACTTAAAATCCGGTCGTGTTCAGTTTTGGTGCAATGTACCGGGATGTGTCCATGACGAATTGACTTCAAAGGGATGTATGAACTATGTGGATTATTGTTCTCCCGTTGCGACAGCAGATGGAATTTACTACATACGCGGAAATAAAGTATGTTTTTATGACGGCGAAAAAGAGTCTGCAGTCTTGGAAAATACTAATTATACGGAATTTGAGGAAACGATGCATCCTGATAACAAAGAAGTGATGGGCAGCTTGATTATCAATGATGATGTGATGTACATTGTTTGTCCTACTTATTTTTTTACTTACAATCTGGATACGAAAGAAATAAGTGAGCCAATTAAACTTGCTACAAGCACAATATTTTCATTTTGTTTAAATGATGAATACATCTGTTATTCTACAGAGAATTTAGAATTGTGTGTCTTTAATTTGGAAACGAAGGAGATAACAAAACTGGATGATAAAGTGGGTCAGGCATGTGAAAAAGATGGTCGTTTTTACTACGTAAAATGGAATGAGGAAACACCGGTTCTTTACAGAACAGAATCTGACGGCTCCAATCCACAGAAACTGATAGAAGACTGTTATGTTAATTATCAGGTGACCGACAGTGGCATTTATTACCAGAGTTATAAGACTAATGATTGTTACTTTTACGGGTTTGACAAAAACAGTTCAGTGAAGATTGTGCTTTATTCGGGTTCAGATGAAGACTACGTTCCAAACTGTCACTATATTATTTCATCAGGTGATATAGATTACGTTTTCGTATATGATGATATGAACGGGTTTGTCAATGTCTTTAAGAATGGAGAGACAGTAGGAAATACAATTAAGTTGGGAGACAGATATTTGCCGACATGGGGATAAAATCATTCTAATCGGGTGTGTTGCAATTGCGAGGAATGTCATCATATTGAGTTTAGAAATATGTGGAGGCTGGTGAAATATGAGGCTTTTGAGATATGAATTTTACAAAATTTTTGATTTGAAACGTTTCTGTCTGATTGTTCTGGCAGTACTAATTCAAATAGTGACGGCTATGACTCCCCGAACATATGTGAGAGATTATTCCGAGAAAGTCTATAGAACATATATGGAGGAGCTTGCGGGTGAGTACACGGAAGAAAAACATAATCTTGTCTTGGAACGGTATGATGAAATCTGTTGTATTGTTGCTGAGCACGATGATGTAATTTCGGCATATAAAAGGGATGAGATTACACTTGAGGCTTTTGATGAGCATAATTTTGAATATAACAAGGCTTTGTCAGAAATGTCTACGGTTGAATATATTCTGCAGAAATGTGATTATTATAAGAGCCGTGGAGAAGGAGTTTTCTTCTATGATGTTGATTGGGGTGATTTTTTAGGACGTGCAGGGTACAACTACATTACTGCTTTGGTGGTTCTTTGTCTTGTAATCCCTATATTTGAAAATGAATATAAATCTGAGGCTGTTGCAATGCTGCTTACAACAAAAAAAGGCAGAAACAAGGTTTGCGTTGCAAAAATATTTTTGGCAGGGACTGTTGCGACAGCGGTTTCACTCCTGCTTTCCATGACTAAATATGTAGGGTTTGCATGGAATAATGGAGAGTATGCAGAAATGGGTGTTGGAAACCTGTTGGGATATGGCGGTTTTCCGAATATCTCATTAGAACAGTATTATTGGAATGACACAGTAATTAAAGCATCAACATGGTTGATTGCTGCTATGTTTATTTGCGTTGTAAATACTTACGTCCGAAATGCTGTGTTTGCTTTTTTTATTTCGTTTGTAATGTTGGTTTGCCCATATTTCATTTCCGAATTGGTTAATGGTAAATGGGTTGGTATGGTATTTCTTTCCGGTCAGTTGGGAGGAATGTATTCAGATACTCTTAACATAACGGTTTTGACGTTGATTTATTTATTTAAGGGAGTAGTTTATTCCGTAATGTGTATGAAAAAGTGGAGCAAAGCAATATAAAAGAATAGAATTAAAATAAAATCTTCCTATATTCAGGCAGGGAGGAAAAATATCTGATTTGCGGTATGTTTCAAGGATGAATGTGAAAGGGATAAATAAAGTTTTTGTGTGCAAATAAGGACACTTTTTAGGTCAAGGCAAGACATTTTTGCCGGCAGTTTCATATGGTAAAATCCAATTAGAAAAAGATTAGGAGGGTTACCTTATGAAAAAGGTATTGGTTACGGTGATAATGTGTATGGGAATGTTGTTGGCAGCATGTGGCAACGATAAGAGTTCAGAAAACAAAGCCGAAAGTAATGAAGAAAATGGAGCTGTTTCTTATGTGGGAGAGTTTAGTTCGGACGAATTTGAAACTGCGCAGTTGTCAGTAGAAAATATGGTTATCGGATGGAATATCGGTAACAGCCTTGACAGTTATATGTCAAGTGCGGAAGGAAAAACGCCAAAGGAATTTGAAACGATGTGGGGAAATCCGGTTACGGATCCTAAACTTATTAAGGCTTTAAAGGAAGAAGGATTTAATGCAATAAGAATTCCGATAACATGGCTGCAAAATGTAGATGAAAATGGTAAAATAAACGAGGAATGGCTGGCCCGCATTCAGGAAGTGGTCGAATATGTGCTGGCAGAAGATATGTATTGTATAATAAACGTGCATCATGATACAGGCGGTGGTGATGAAGCATGGCTTAGAGCTGATTTGGATAATTATAATGAAATCAGTGAAAGGTATGCAGATTTGTGGACACAGATAGCAGAATATTTTAAGGGATATAATGATCATCTGCTTTTCGAATCATTCAATGAGATACTGGATGCTAAATCAAACTGGGGCGGTTCAACTGCAGAAAGCTATGCTGCTGTTAATTTCTTAAATCAGACATTTGTTGATACCATAAGGGCAACAGGCGGAAATAATGCATACAGAAATATTATCTGCAACACCTATGGTGCATCATCTGCAAACTCGCAGGTTTCCGGATTTTCCGTTCCTGAGGACAGCGCAGAAAACCATCTTATAAGTGAAGTACATATTTATGATCCGGGTGAGTTCTGCAATGGTCAGAGAGAAGATTGGACGGAAGATGATAAGTTTGTGCTGGATACGATTTTTGAAAGATTAAGTGAAAAAATCATAGAAGCACAGGGTACACCGATGATTGTCGGAGAGTTTGGTGCTAAAAATGCAGATAATGAAGAGGCACGGGCGGAATATGCGGCATATTTTGTAAAGAAGGCAGCAGAGTATGGAATCACCTGCTTTTGGTGGGATGACGGACATGACGAATCAATGGGAATAATAAACAGAAGAAATTTTATTATAACCATGCCTGTGCTGTGTGACAGTATGACAGAAGCAGCAAGTGAGTAGTGTAAACAGCAGGAGTGTATTCATTCCTGCTGATTGTTTATTAAGACAGGGAGATGTATTTATGCAGACAGATCATAAAAAAACCGTAATTAAGGAGTTCCTCTTAAATGACGAAAAAAATCCTCTGGGAATAGATATGGTAAATCCGTTTTTTTCCTGGAAATATGAATCCGATAAAAGGGAGCTGAGGCAAAAAAACTACAGGATCACGGTTGGTACGGAACCGGGAGCGTGTGATATGTGGGACAGTGGCATAATCGTTGGTGCAATGGCGGTTAATGTCAGATATGAAGGAAAGAGTCTTGCCCCTTGTACATCATATTTTGCCGATGTGTATACAGAAACATTAAACGGTGACGTGAGTCACGGCAGTATGCAATTTGAAACCGGTTTGATGGATAAAGGATATGGGGCATGGAATGGGGCCGAGTGGATAGGTGCTCCGGAGTATTATCTTTCGTCAGATTATATAGGCATATTTTCAATGACTTCGGCCATGAAAATTAAGAGCGGGACAAAGGCAGGTCTTGTTTTAGGTGCGGATGATTTTCGTCTGTCGGACAGAGAAAAAAATGAGTATCTCATAGAAGGCAGAAACTACATATATTATGAGATTGATATTTCAAAGGAACCTGCAGTGCTTAACATTTTCCGTGTGGGATATCATCCTGATGACAGGGAAGATGTTCCGTTTGCTGTCGTGGATTTAGGCGGATTTATTAATGCGGAAAATATGCATGAATTTCATAAAATCAAACTGGATGTAACGGGAAACAATATAAGATTTTTTATGGATGACAGGGAAGCAGATTACAGACAGATTAATCCGCTTGGAGAAAATGATGTGGTTACTTTTCCCAGAATGTGCAGCATAGGATACGGTGCAGATGCAGAAACAGAGGCATATTTTGACGGAATCAGACTCAGGTTCTTAAGAGAACCGGCTCAGATGTTTTATGAAAAGGACACGGAGAAAGGAATCTGTATTAAGTCCGGCAGCGAACGCATGTTAAAAGTGTTTAAACCGGATTGCCACTCACTTCCTATGTTCAGACGGGATTTTACCGTAAGAGGTAGAGTCAGAAGAGCAAGACTTTATGCGGTATCAAGAGGAATCTACGATTGTAGAATAAACGGACTCGAAGTGACGGATACAAGGCTTAATCCGGGAGCGGGTCATTATGACAGACATTTATACTACCAGACATATGATATAACAAAGTTGATTAATGTCGGAGAAAACGGTATTGGATTTACACTTTCTTCCGGGTGGTGGAACGGTGCTCAAACCTTTGTGCTTGCATGTTTTAATTTCTGGGGCGATAAGGAAAGTCTGATGGCAAGAGTGGTTATAGATTATGAGGACGGAAGGTGCGATGAGTTTGTAACCAATTGCAGTGATTGGGACTATTATGGTGAGGGCCCGTTCAGGTTTTCAGGTTTATATTATGGGGAGTATTATGACGCCGGAAAGGATGAAATCTATAGAGATTTTTCAAAGCCGGGATTTAGTATTGATGGGATGAAGAAGCCGGTAAAAACAGATACAGTTCCTCTGGATTCCTATGATGCACTTCCGGGATTCTTCAGGACATATCCGGAGGTGAATCATCGTGAGCCTGAGCTTTGTGGAAACTTTTTTACTGCGGTAAGAGTAGTTGAGAAGCTGACGGCAAAAACTGTATGCAGTCCGGCTGAGGGAGTATATATTTATGATCTTGAGCAGGAGATTGCAGGCGTACCTGAAATAAGATTCCATGGCGAAAAGGGTGAAAAGGCAATAATCAGATATGGAGAAATGCTTTATCCGCCATTGGAAGAATATGGAGAACTTTCAGGAAGACTTTTACAGGCAAATCTGCGTGATGCAACAAGTATAGATACTTTTATACTTTCAGGTAATCCGGATACGGATGTATTTTGTCCGAAATTTACTTTTCACGGTTACAGATATATTGAAATATCAGGTGTGAAAAATGCACCGGAGGTATCAGACGTATGCAGTTTGCAACTTTCAAGTGTTAAGGAGATTACCGGAAAACTTCATACAGATAATGAATTGTGCAACAGGTTTTTTGAAAATGTGAAATATAGTCAGCTTTGTAATTTTATCAGCATTCCTACAGACTGTCCTCAGCGAAACGAAAGAATGGGATGGACGGGAGATGCTCATGTTTTCTGCCGTACGGCACTGTATCAGGCACAATTGAGAAATTTCTTCTTAAAGTATGCGGAATGTATAGAAGACTGTCAGGAAGCGGATGGAAATCTTCCGGACGTTGCACCGGTAGGCGGAGGATTTGGCGGTATAACTTACGGCTGTGCAATGTTTGTAATTCTTGACGAGTTATACCGGTTTTATGGTGAAACAGATGCGATTGTTCGTTTTTATCCGGCAATGGAAAAATATATGAAATATCTTGAAGCAAAGGGACTTCCGTCTTTGGAATTCTCATGTCCGATAGACGATTGGCTGGCACCTGAACATACGGACAGTTCACTGGTCTGGAATGCTTTTTATGGAAGAATCTGTATGCTTATGAGTCAGCTTTCGGGTATTATCGGCAGGAAACGTGAGGAAGAATACTATCATGGACTTTATGAGAAAACCATGAGGTTCTGGATGGAGAACTTTGTAGACGCGCAAAGCGGGAAAACAAAATGTGATACACAGGGCAGTTATTCCATAGGCCTTAAGGCCGGCATGTTTGACGGTAAAACAAAGCAGGCAGCCGCCGGTCATCTCGAGCGCAAGGTACGGGAAGCGGGATATACACTTACTACCGGATTTTTCGGAACAGAGTCAATTTTGACAATGTTGAGTGAAGGAGGTTATAATGAAACTGCATACAGGCTTATGACCTCCACGGCATTCCCGGGATGGCTGTATCCCGTTACTCAGGGGGCAACGACAATATGGGAGCGTTGGGACGGATTTACACATGAAAAAGGATTTGGCGGGCTGTGTTCAATGAACAGTTTCAATCACTATTCCTTTGGCTGTGTTTTGAACTGGTTTTATGAATATATTTTGGGAATAAGACAGGAAGGCAGTCATTTTGTAATCAGACCTGTTTTTGTCGGATTTGGCGAGGCTGATGGCGGATTTGAAACACCGTATGGAAGGATTGAAGCGGGATATGAATACCACAAAGAAGAAAAAGTGATAGTATTCAGATGCCACATTCCGGAAAACAGTGATGCAGAGATCGTTCTTCCGGGAATACGGAAAATGGCCGGCAGCGGTGACTATGAATTCCGTATAAAAAACAGTCTTGGTAATTTTATGATGCTCAGTCTGGATAAGTAAGAACGGTTGGATATTTTAATGAAATCTCTTCGACTGTGTGCATTATGTTATGTTTTAAAAGGAGAAAAGAGATGAATAAGGACCTTTTAAACCAGCTTGCCGTAATCTCTGAAGAGGAGCAGAGACTGCTTGACGGCAAGGAACTTGATAGAGGTATTTATATGCCGCCGGAGTCAATGGAGATTGATGCGGGGCAGCTCTTAGATGACGGAAAACTTATAACGGTAAGACCGCATACACGGTTTGTAAGTTTTCCGCCTCATACGCATAATTATGTGGAGCTTGTCTATATGTGCAAGGGTGAAACGCTACACCGGCTTAACGGAACTGAAGTGAGGATAAAAGAGGGTGAGCTGCTTTTTCTGAATCCGAATACGGTGCAGGAAATCAGTGCTGCCGGCAAGGATGACATTGCCATAAACTTTATAATCCTCCCGGAGTTTTTTGATACCACGTTGAAGATGATTGGCGGCGAAGAAAATCAATTAAGGGATTTTCTGGTAGGTGTATTAAAAAGCTCAAGGTCGGGTATCGGTTATCTTCACTTTAAAGTAAGCGATGTCCTGCCTATACAGAACCTTGTTGAGAACCTTATATGGACGTTGGTTAATAAACAGGTAAACAAACGAAGCATTAATCAGTATACAATGGGAGTTCTTTTTCTCCAGCTGATGAATTATACTGATAAGGTTGACATGGGAAATGACATGAGTGAGCAGAAGGTAATGCTTTCCGTTTTGAGATATGTTGAGGAAAATTATCGAGAGGGAGAACTTACAAATCTTGCGGAAATGATGCACTATGATTTGAGTTGGCTGAGCAGGCTGATAAAAAAACAGACGGGTAAAACATTCACTGAGCTTATGCAGGTTAAAAGGCTTAATCAGGCAGCATTTCTTCTGAAATCAACAAATCTTACGGTGGTGGATGTGTGCCAGAGGGTAGGATATGAAAACATAAGTTATTTTCACAGACTGTTTAACAAAGCCTTTGGAATGACGCCGAAAAATTACAGGGACAATTAAATGCAAACAGTGCAAATAAGGACATCTTTTTACGACAAAAGGTGTCCTTTTTAATTTGTTTTTAAAGTCTATAATTTAGTTTAAATAAAACAGTGGAGGAGGAAACATGGGATATCATCTTGCAATAGACATAGGCGCATCCGGCGGAAGGCATATTCTCGGCCGGGTTGAAAATGGAAAAATGTATACCGAAGAAGTATACCGCTTTGAAAATAAGGTCATAAAAAGGAATGGTCATCTGTGTTGGGAAACGGAGCGGCTGTTTCAGGAAATTCTGAATGGAATGAGAGTGTGCGGTCGGGATTACAATGTTCCGGAAACGGTGTCCATTGATACCTGGGGAGTGGATTTTGTCCTTATTGATTCAGATGGAAAGATAGTCGGAGATACCGTTTCATACAGGGACGGACGAACGGACGGGGCAGACCGGATTCTGGATAAGTATATGAGTGAACAGGAAGTCTATTCGCTGACAGGAATTCAGAAGCAGAAATTCAATACGATTTATCAGCTTCTCGTGCTTAAGGAGTCAGCATCCGGTGAATTGGAAAAAGCGGATGCCATGCTGATGATGCCGGACTATTTTAATTATCTGCTGACCGGAGTGAAAAAACAGGAGTATACGAATGCAACGACAACTCAGCTCATCAATCCCGTAACACATGATTGGAATACCGGACTCATAAAGAAACTTGGTTTTCCGGAAAAGATTTTTATGCCGGTGAACACGGCGGAAACGTCACTGGGGAGATTAAAGAGCGAAATTGTTTCACTGACAGGGTTTGATACGGAGGTAGTGCTTTCAGCATCACATGATACGGCTTCGGCAGTTATGTCTGTTCCTTGTGAAGAGGAATGTCTTTTTATAAGTTCGGGTACATGGTCGCTTATGGGAACGGAGCGAAGAAATGCTGAACTTTCCGAAGCTTGCAGGCAGCATAATTTTACGAATGAAGGCGGCTACGAATACAGATTCAGGTTTTTAAAGAACATAATGGGACTTTGGATGATTCAAAATGTCAGAAGAGAATTGAAAAACAGGTATTCTTTTGCTGACTTGTGTATTCTTGCGGAAGAATCTACTTTTGATGCATTGGTTGACTGCAATGACGGACGTTTCCTTGCACCGGAATGTATGATTGACGAAATAAAGAGTTATCTCATGGAAAAAGGAAGTGTGGTTCCGGAAACAGCAGGGGACATTGCACGAGTAGTATATCGCAGCCTTGCAGTCTGTTATGCCGAAACGGCAAAGGAAACGGAAATGATAACAGGAAGAAGATATGATTCGATACATATTATCGGAGGCGGAGCTAATGCAGATTATCTGAGCAGACTTACGGCAGAATATTCGGGCAGGACTGTTTTTGCCGGTCCGGTAGAAGCTACTGCAATAGGAAATCTTACTGCACAGATGATTTGCAGTGGGGAAATAGAAAATCTGGATGAGGCCAGAAAAATTATCAGGAGATCTTTTGAAATAAAAACTTTTGAAAAGGATGGAGGTAAGTATGATAATTAAGGAAAGATATGAAGAAGCAAAGAAAATATATGAGCAGTTTGGGGTAGATACCGATAAGGCTTTGGAAAAGCTGGCGGGTGTTCCGGTTTCAATTCATTGCTGGCAGGGAGATGATGTAACGGGATTTGACGGAGACGGAGTGCTCAGCGGGGGAATTCAGGCAACAGGGAATTACCCGGGAAAGGCAACATCACCGGCAGAACTTATGTCGGATTTAGAGAAGGTAATCGAGCTTGTACCGGGACGTCATAAGCTGAATCTGCATGCAAGTTATGCGATCGGCAGACCGGGCGAGAAAATAGAGAGAGACAATCTTTTGCCGGAGCATTTTTCGGAATGGGTTAAATTTGCGGTGAAACACGGGATGGGAATTGATTTCAATCCGACACTTTTTTCCCACTATATGGTTAAGGACGGACTTACCCTTTCAAGTCCTGAAAAGGAAGTGAGAGATTATTGGATAAGGCATTGCAAGTGTTGTATTAAAATATCTGAATACTTTGCCAGGGAAACAGGAGAGCCATGTGTTATGAACATATGGATACCGGATGGATTTAAAGATATCCCGGCTGACAGACTTGCACCAAGAAGACGTTTTAAGGAAAGTCTTGATGAAATACTTTCAATTGATTATGACAAAACAAAGGTATTTCCTGCACTTGAATCAAAGGTTTTCGGAATAGGTGTTGAGTCATATACGGTTGGCAGTTCTGAATTCTGTATCAATTATGCGGCAGTAAACAACCTTGTTCCGCTGATGGATAACGGTCATTATCATCCTACCGAGATGGTTTCCGATAAGATTTCATCAATGCTTCTTTTCTTTGACAGGCTGGCATTACACGTTACAAGGCCGGTGAGATGGGACAGCGATCATGTTGTGCTTTTTGATGATGAGACAAGAGCGATATGTAACGAAATTGTTGCCAATGATGCTCTGGATAAAGTATTTATCGCATCGGATTATTTTGACGCGGGTATGAATCGTATCAGTGCATGGACTGTAGGTCTCAGAAATATTCAGAAGGGGTTACTAAATGCACTTCTTACTCCTCAGGCTGAACTTAAAAAACTGCAGGAATGTGGTGATAAAACCAAGCTTATGGCAATGCAGGAAGAATTGAAAACAATGCCGTTTGGTGATGTGTGGAATTATTACTGTTTTAAGCAGAATGTTCCGGAAGGAATGCAGTGGTTTGATGAAGTAAAGAGGTATGAAGAGGAGATACTTTCAAAACGCAATGCTTAAAATGATTATATGAGCCTGTTCTGTCTGATGACAGAGAGCAGGAAAGAGGAAGAAAAACATAGGATGACTTATTGCATATATGTGGAAGTTATAAACAATAAAGTTTTTTATGGAGGCATTAATAAAGTGGAAGTAATGAAATTAGATGCGGTCAGAAATTTCATCAGGATGGCTGATGACGGATGGAAACAGGGATGGCATGAGAGAAACGGCGGTAATCTTACATACCGATTAAAAAGTGAGGAAGTTGAATTGATAAAAGAAGCTCTTGACGGTTCCGGCAGGGAGATGGAAATCGGTACGAGAGTCCCGGGACTTGCAGGTGAGTATTTTATTGTTACCGGCAGTGGCAGGTATTTTAGGAATGTAGCAGACAGGCCGGAAGAATCAATGGGAATCATCCGTGTTAATGATGACGGAACAAAGTATCGTATTTTGTGGGGGCTTAATAATGGCGCAAGACCTACAAGCGAGCTTCCGACACATTTTCTTAATCATGAAGTGAAAAGAAAAAAAAGTGATGAATACAGAGTGGTATATCATGCACATACAACAAATGTGATTGCCCTTACATTCGTACTGCCGCTTGAGGACAGGGTTTTTACACGTGAGCTTTGGGAAATGGCTACGGAATGTCCTGTTGTATTTCCGGATGGAATAGGTGTGGTTGAATGGGAAGTACCGGGTGGAAGTGTAATAGCGGAAAAGACAGCCATATTAATGGAGAAATATGATGCGGTTGTTTGGGCACATCATGGACTTTTTTGTGCGGGAAAGGATTTTGATGAGACCTTCGGTCTGATGCATACGATTGAAAAATCAGCAGAGATTCTAGTAAAGGTCATGTCCATCACCGGGAAAAAGAGACAGACCATTACTCCGCAGAATTTCAGGGACATTGCAAAGGATTTTAACGTTAGTATAAGTGAGGAGTTTTTGTATGAAAAATAAATGGTATGCTATTCATATGGGACCGGCCCAAATGGCATTGGACCTGGGAGACGGAAGTGAACGGGCTGAGTATGTATCTCAGGACTATATACTTAATGTGCTCGGAAGACCGCATAGAAACATAAATCTTATGTACACCTATTATCCTAATGATGCACAGTGGCCTCAGAGAATTTCGGAGGCGTGCAGGGATATGGAGATAAACTACCAGTGGGATTATCCTTACGATGATTATTTTCCTTATGGAGTGAACGGAGAGCCGTTTGAGAGTATGAAAGATATAAGAAAACATGGACAGGATGTTACGCTCACACTGACAATTGACTGTTCTCTTTCAGATGAACGTCTCAGAAAAATTGCAGTGGATTTAAAGCCTTACGGAAGAATGAAACTCAGAATAAATCATGAGTGTGCGGGAGACTGGTTTACACATAACAGAAGATTTTCATATAAGGAAGTTGCTGATTTCTTTGTAAGATTTGCTAAGATAATTAAAGAGGAAGCTCCCAACATAGAGACAATTTTCTGTGCAGGTTTTTCACAGGGCGAAAATCTTCCTGTAGAGCATGAGGAAGAATTCATGGAGGCATATCAGACGGCAGATAACTGGAGTGCAGACTGTTACCTTGCACTGCATTACGGATGGCCATATGATATAGCAGAAAAAGGCTCCGGAAGATACAATTTTTCTACTGTGGATAACTATTACAATCTTTTCAGGAATACGGCGGCAAGACTTACAAAAATAACAGGATGCAAAAAACCTATGATTACAGCGGAGTTTAATACAGACGGTGACGTTACCGGACCGTGTCATCAGGGTGAATCAGTGAAAAGGTTTTACCGAAAGTTCAGAGATGAAAAAGCAGATTGGTTTAAAGCCGTCACATTTTACCAGTTCAGAGACAGAGGAAGACTCGGACTTGAAATGGAAGATGGAAATAACAAGGGTGTGGGAATAGCACAGCCGATAATGAAAGAATATAGGGAACTGCTTTCAGACCCTTACTTTATGCCGGAAATGAAACGTCAGGAAAAAACGGAGTTCCCGTATGGTTTCAGATGGGGAGGTGCAGAGGATGCGGACGGAATGGCAACCGTAATTCACTTTGATGCCGCACCGGAATTCTGTGAAGTAAGCTTTGAGGATGAAATCGGTTTAATGATGGAAATCAACGGAAAATGGTTCTATAAAGCTCCTCAAAATAAAACCATAGATCTCATGCCGGCATTTTTTGATAACATGCCGGAGGGCGAAAAGGATATTGAATTTAAAATATTCGCCACTCCGGATAATGGCATAAACGAAAAAGGAACATCTGAGGACTGGAATATGAACTACTATAAAGAATTGGTTCATGAACCGGAATTCAGAATCAGATATGAGCCGGTGGAAACAGTCCTTTAATGACTACGAAAGTATGTCACTGTGCTTTTCTCTGAACTGCTCGGTTACGCTTTTTACTTCGTTTTCAAATTCTCTTGATGAGACGAGACGACATCCCTGCCCGCGTATAATAATCTGCTCAAGACCGTCAGAAGTCGCAACTCTGATGTCGTAGGTCTGATTATTGTCGTGGGCAAATTTTTCTATAAACTGGTCTGCGGTTTCGGATTCTTTGGTATAGACAACAAAAATGTTGTTATAGCTGAAGTATTCTGTTTCATGTCCTTTTATTCTGTAGGCATCAAATACAACAATGATGTTGGTATGCGTTATTGACTGGTAAGCGCACAGAATATCCATGAGTTTACTGCGTGATGCCTCAAGATTTTCCTTTGAAAGCTCATTAAGTTCTTCCCAGGCAAAAATAACATTGTATCCGTCAACCAAAAGGTAAGGAATTTTCTCTTTTTTAGGAGAAGGAGCCTTTACGGTTCGTCCCGAAAAATCGTTTTCGGGATTCTTTTTATGTTTCCATTTATTTCCCTGACTTTTTGAATTTGAGTAGGAAGTTCCTCTGATTATTGCATCAATTTCGTCCGTTCCCAATGAAATTTCATTCCTGTTTTGCGTGAGAACGGCAGTTTTGACAGTGTCGGAAGATTCTGATTTTTTATTCAGACAGCTCTCGAGATGCATATAATTGAATACCTCATCCCACTCGACAATGAATCCTGAACCATGGGTACAGAAGACGGAGGAGGAAGGATTATGTGTATCACGATCCGGATCATAGGCTCTTTCCGCAATTACTTCGTCCTCGTTGTGACATGGACCGTATCCGCCGGGAGAGAGCGTAAAAATACCGTGACCGTGAGAGTAGGCATTAACTTCCAACTGGTAGCTGTTTGAGGTGCTGACAGGAACGGTGCCGGTCAGGACAGCCGTTGCATCGTCTGTTTCCATTTCAAATTTTCCGAACATTCTGTCCAGGTCAGTCATTGCCCTGCCGACAAATTCAACAGGAAGCCTGAGAGAAAAGTTGTAATATGGTTCAAGCAGATGAGATTCAGCCTGCATCAATCCCTGTCTGACTGCCCGGTAGACAGCCTGTCGGAAATCTCCACCCTCCGTATGTTTCGGATGGGATTTGCCGGCAACGGCAGTTATTTTTACGTCAGTTAAAGGTGCTCCGCATAAAACGCCCCTAAAGGTTTTCTCCTTTAAGTGTGTAAGTATGAGACGCTGCCAGTTTATGGAGAGCAGATCTTCGCTTATCATGGAAGAAATGTTTATACCGCTGCCGGGTTCTCCGGGCTCTAAAATCAGATGAACTTCAGCATAATGGCGGAGTGGTTCAAAATGCCCCACACCCTCAACTTTATTGGCTATTGTTTCTTTGTAGACGATATTTCCGGTTCCAAATTCAACAGAAATGTTTAATCTGTCCAGAATAAGACTTTTAAGAACGTCAATCTGAACGGCTCCCATGACCTGAATGTTTATTTCACTGAGAAATTCATTCCACACGATGTGAAGCTGAGGATCTTCTTCTTCAAGATGCTTGAGTGAGGAAATAATTTCAACCGGTTTTACCGTTTCCGGCAGAATGAGACGATAGGTCATTACCGGCTCCAAGAACGGAACCGGGGATGGTTTGTCGCATCCCAGTGACATGCCGGCTTCGGTGGTTTCAAGACCTGTTACCGCGCAAATGCAGCCGGCAGAAACCTCACTGCATTGAGTGAAACGGCTTCCCGAATATATGCGGATCTGATTTATTTTTTCTCCGTTTCCGAGAACCTGTTTTGCACTCAAAGTCCCACCGGTTATCTTCATGAAAGTAAGCCGCTGCCCTTCACGGTCACGCTTGATTTTGAAGACCTTCGCTCCAAATTCCTCCGGGTAGTCCGGCGGAATGAGATATGTATTAAGACCTTTAATCAGTTCGTCTGTTCCGGTAAGATTAAGTGCGGAACCAAAGAAACACGGAAAGATTTTCCGGTTCATAAAAGCTTCTGATATAAGATGCTCTGAAATTTCTCCCGTTTCCAGATAGTGGTTAAGAAGATCTTCACTGCAGAGAGATATTTCTTCGTTGTCGGGATAGGAGAAGTCCGCAATCATATCGGAAAGTGAGTTCTTTAATTTTTGCAGGATTTCACTTCTGTTGGATCCCTCCTGATCCATTTTGTTAACAAATATGAAAACGGGAATATGGTATCTGGCAAGAAGCCTCCAAAGTGTTTCCGTATGTCCCTGTATATTGTCTTTTGCACTTATAATCAGAACGGCAGCATCAAGAATTTGAAGTGAGCGTTCCATTTCAGTTGAAAAATCCGTGTGTCCCGGAGTGTCTATTAAGGTATAAGTTATGTCGCCGGAAGTAAAAACGGCCTGCTTTGAAAAAATGGTGATACCGCGTTCTTTTTCGAGCTTCTCGGTATCCAAAAAGCAGTTTCTGTTGTCAACACGACCGAATTTGTTTATTGCCCCGGATTGATATAATAGAGCTTCTGAAAGGGTGGTTTTACCGGCATCAACATGAGCCAGCAGACCGATACTGCATGTTTTGTTTTTTGTATTTTCAGACATGTTTTAAGACCCCTTTTGTGTAAGATAGACATTTATTTTACCATGAGATGCTTATGAAAGTCGATAGTAAAACCTGAGAAAAAATGGAAAAGGAAAAAGAACGTCTTTTTAGTCATAAAATCGGGAATTATGAAGGTTTTAGTAAAAGAAGATTGACGGATGAGCTGTTGCATTTTAAAATGAAAAGTGTTGTGTCAGCTTGTCAGTGCAAGCGGATTAATAAGTGTTTTGGAGGTTTTTGTATGTTTAGGATTATTCCATTATTGGTGATGCTGCTTATGTTTACCGGGATAAGTTACTATCTTTCTTTCAGAATATACAAGGGAATTGCTGCATTTCTGCCATCAATGAAATTTTGGCCGATAATGCTTGTAGTTTGTATATTGGTAGTTACGATGATAGCAGGTTTTGGTCGGGCATTAACACCTTTCCCAAAGGAATTTAAAAGGGTATTGGGTACTGTCAGCGGATATTGTATGGGTATTTTTATGTATCGGCTTTTATTTACAGTGGCGGCGGATCTGATTTTTGCGATTCCGAGAATAATGAAGCTTACCTTTACATCACACCGTCTTTTTAACGGTTTTGTTGCAATTGGAGTGCTGGTTCTCACAGCCGTTACGAGTATTTATGGTTTTATAAATGCAAGACAGATAGATCATGTTTCCTATGAAATAGGTTTTGAAGGAAAAAAAGATATTTCTGACATAAAAATGGTTATGATAAGTGATTTGCATTTGGGAGCAATCGGCTCGGAAAGCAGACTGCAGAAGACTGTTGATGAGATTAATGCCGAAAATCCGGATGTAGTATGTATAGCAGGCGATTTTTTCGACACGGATTATACGGCAATAAGGGATCCTGAATCGGCAATTGAGATACTTAAAGGAATTAAATCTACATACGGTATTTACGCATCACTCGGAAATCATGATGGCGGAAGCACTCACGAGCAGATGAAGGAATTTCTGAAGAAGGCGGATATTACGCTGCTGGATGATTCATATACCATTATTGACGGACGTCTTGCAATTGTGGGAAGATTGGATGCATCTGCCATCGGAGGTTACGGTGACAGGCAGAGAAGTGCAATTTCGGATTATTTTACTCTTGAAGATGAATCAATGCCGGTAATAGTATTGGATCATAATCCTGTACATGTTGATGAGTATACTACGGAAGCTGATTTGATTCTGAGCGGACATACGCACAAAGGACAGGTATTTCCGGCAAATTTTGTTACCGATATGATATATACAGTAGATTATGGTTATTACAGAAAGGATTCTAAGAGTCCGCAGGTTATAGTTTCATCGGGTGTAGGTGCATGGGGTATGCCTATGCGAGTGGGAACGGACTGTGAAATTGTTTCCATAAGTTTTAATCCGGAAAAATGATTGCAGAAAAAACGGACGTGGTAGAAGAGTCCGGAAAAAACTAAAATAAAAGCTGTAAAAATGAACTTATCATAAGCTTTAGAACTTGACATATCATGGTTATGACTATAAAATTATAAAAGGCATATCCATGTGATTTTAACGCATGAGCCGGGAGGTAAATGATGGAACGTAAGAAGTTTGATTTCGAAAACACCGAAGAAACTAATGATGATTTTTTCGAGGGCATAGAAGGAGACGATTTCTTTGCCGGGGTTGAAGAAGCTTCAAAGGAAGCCTTAAACGAAGTAAGAGAGGAAGTTAAGAAGGCTGCTGACGAAGAAGAAATGAAAGAAATTGCAGAGGCCGCTGCAAGAGTTGCCGCACAGAGAAAGCAGGAAGAGGCTGAGAAGGCTGCCGCAGAAGAAGCCGCAAGAAAGGCTGCTGAGGAGGCTGCTGCAAAGGCTGCCGCAGAAGAAGCTGCAAGACTTGAAATTGCCGAAAAGGCAAGAAAAGCTGCTGAGGATGCAAGAGCTGCCGCTGAAAAGGCAAAGGCTGAGGCAGAAGCAAAGAAAGCTGCTGAGGAAGAAGCTCTCAGACAGATTGAAGAGCAGAAAAGAAAGATTCAGGAAGCTGAAGAAGCTGCCAGAAAAGCCAGAGAAGAGGCAGAAGCAAAGCGTGCAGAAGAAGAAGCAAAAAGAATAGCTGAGGAAAAGGCCAAAGAGGAAGCTGAGAGGGCCGCTGCAGAGGAAGCGGAAAGGGCTGCAAAGGCTGCCGAAAAAGCTGCCGCTGAAGAAGCAGAAAGAAAGGCCAAAGAAGAAGCAAAAGCTAAGGCTAAAGCAGAAGAGGCCGCAAAGAAAGCGGCTGCCGCAGAAGAAAAAGCACGAAAAGCCGAAATGAAAAAAGCAAAATCCAAGAAACAGCCTAAGAATGTTTCTGAAGAAGATTTTGATTTTGATAAAGAAAAGAAGGTTAATCCCGTATTGATTACAATCGTAGCTGTTGCATGTCTGTTGCTTGTTGCCGGAGCATTCTTCGGAACAAAGGCAATTTTCGGAGGAAGCGGTTCTTCATCCAAGTCTGCATCAGAACAGCAGACGGTACTCGAAAATGCAGTTACCGGTGATCTTTCATCCGCTACGGTCGGAATAAAATACAGCGTAAGATATAAGAAGCTGACTATCTCAAATGATAACGGCTATATTGTATATTACAAAGACGGAAATAATGTTTACAAACTTACCGGTACTTATTCCTCTGACGGTCTCAGTAATATTGAAAAGTATACTGAAGCAAATAAGGCAAAGGTTGACAACAGTAAGGGTGAACTTATAGCATCATCCGTCAGTTCATTCTATGTAAATACAAGAGATGTCGCAGATGGCTCTGTAACTCTTAATTTAAGACTTACAGATGGTTCCACGGATTATAAGACAAATAAGGGAATCAGTGTAAATGTTGCTGTTACAAGTACAGTAAAGCAGACTGAATCCGAAGAAGTTACAGAATAGAAAAATCCCGTCCTTAAAGGGCGGGATTTTTTTGCAATAAAACAAATGATTACATATTACAGGTAGTTTCTCAGAATTATATAGACTGTATAGATTATATAGAAAGCCAGCAGAAGAATTCCGTCTTTTTTTCGGAATTCTTTTTTCTTTATACAGAGAAGATAACCAAAGACGGCACAGATAAGAACCACTACGAAGTCAATTGTGGTATCGGTGTTAAGTCCCGTGATTGGAGAAATGGCAGCGGATAATGAAAGAACAAAGAGTATGTTGAAGATGTTTGAACCTACAACATTACCGACAGCCATGTCTGCGAATCCTTTTTTTATTGCCGTTACGGAAGTAACAAGTTCAGGAAGTGACGTACCGAGAGCTACTATCGTAAGTCCTACGAGGGTATCGGACATTCCGCAGGTTTTGGCAAGTGCGGATGCATATTCAACAACAAGGTCACCGCCGAAAACAATTGCGGCCAGACCGCCTGCGAGAAAAAGCAGACTGACAGGTATGCTGTATTCTTTTATTTCATCATTTCCATCGTCTTTATTCCTGATTGCTGATGATGCGAGCAGGGCAACATATAAAAAGAATAAAATGATAAGGATTATTCCTTCCGGACGTGAAACATCACCGTTTGAGACAAACAGCAGTGTCAAAGCGGAGAGGATTATGCAAATTGGAAAGTCTCTCTTTATAATGTCCTTCTGAACGGTTACGTTCTTAAAAAGAGCACATGCTCCGATTACAACAGCCATATTAAAAATGTTCGACCCTGCTACGTTACTTACGGCAATTTCATTGTTGTGTACCATTGCGGCACGTATGCTTACCGCAGCCTCCGGACAGCTCGTTCCTAGAGCAACGATTGTCAGACCGATAATAACCGGAGGAATGTGGCACTTCTTGGAGATGGAAGAAGCTCCGTCAACAAAAAAGTCGGCACCCTTAATAAGGAGAACGAAACCAACGAGAAGAAGTAAAATGTTTAAAAGTATTTCAGTCATGATTTCCCCTTTCAGTTACAAGTGATGAAGGCGTAATATCGTGAATGCATCACCCGGTAATTTTGGCGTTCGCTGAAAGAAAACAGAATCCTTTTCAGCTCACTTTGCACATTATAGCATAAATCAATTGTAATGTTTACCATTTTTGGGCGGCAGAGGGACATTTATTCTTTTTTAATATACATCTGAATTCGATAAAACATCCGCATTCCATACAAAGTCCGTTTTCGTAGGAAGTGCAGGAAAGGCATTTTTCAATCCTCTCCCTGTAAAGAGTTTCGTCGGCACGGTCGCCTTCTTTTATAATTGACAGGTATTTATCCAAATCGCGTGAGTATTCCGTATGCGAATATTTTATTTTTTTCGGACATACGGGACACTCACGCGTTGAATTATCTTTTGTATGATCAGTCATTGTCAGATGTACGGACGTTGACATGAAGGCTTACAACGCTTGTGGGAGGAAGTGTAAGCTCTATGAGGTTATTTACATGTTTAAAATCCATGAATTCCGTATCAAAAATATTATCCGGTTCATCGAAGGTGTTATAAACATCGGATTTGCCCGTGATGATTCTGCCGGAAACACCGATGACATCACGGTTTGTGTCAATTGTAATGCTGCAGGTGTCCGTAAGTGAAATGTTTGCGACTGTAATCGTTAAAACATCATCTTTTTCGGAAACACTTGCAGAAACCGCAGGAACAGTAAAGTCATTGCAGAAAATGTTATTTTCGCTTATCTCAGATTCAACCAGCATTCCATCATGATGATCTTTGAACAGTTTGAAAACATAGAATGTCGGAGTCTTGATGGTTTTTGGACCTTCCGTAAGAAGAACCGCCTGAAGTACATTTACGGTTTGAGCGATATTTGCCATTACGACTCTTCGACAGTTTTTGTTAAAGATATTCAAATTGATTGCAGCTACAATTGCATCACGCATTGTGTTCTGCTGGTATAAAAATCCGGGATTGGTTCCGGGTTCAACATCAAACCAGGTGCCCCATTCATCCACTATAAGACCGATTCTGTTTTCGGGATCGAGTTCGTCCATGATTTCGGAATGACGTCTTAAGAGTTCTTCCATATACAGAGTTTTATTTATCGTCGCATAATACCCGTCCGAATCAAAAACCGTTGCGGAACCCTTAGAAGACCAGTCTCCGGTAGGAATCGTATAGTAGTGGAGACTGATTGCATCGGTGAACCAACGTGCTCTTTCAAGAAGGGTTCTTGTCCAATTATAGTCGTCGCTGTTAGGACCGCAGGCAACTTTATAAAGATGATTTCCGCTGTGATCCTTACAGAAAGTCTGGTACTGTCTGTAGAGATCGGAGTAGTACTCAGGTGTCATGTTTCCGCCGCATCCCCAGCTTTCGTTTCCGATGCCCAGATATTTAAGTTTCCAAGGTTTTTCACGACCGTTTTTCTTGCGGAGTTCGGTCATTGGAGAGAGGGAATCCGATGTCATATATTCAACCCACTCCGACAATTCCCTGACGCTGCCGCTTCCAAGATTTCCGGCAATGTAGGGCTCACATCCGAGGAGTTCACAAAGTCCCATAAATTCGTGTGTACCAAAAGAATTATCTTCGGTAACATGTCCCCAGGTTGTATTTACGATTTTAGCTCTTTCTTTAGGCGTTCCGATTCCGTCCTTCCAGTGATATTCATCGGCAAAACAGCCACCCGGCCATCTGAGAACGGGAATACCGATTTCCCTGAGCGCGTCTACGACATCTTTTCTGTAGCCGTTAATGTTTGGAATGTCGGAATCCTTTCCAACGTAGATTCCGCCGTAAATACATCTTCCAAGGTGTTCGGAAAAGTGACCGTAAATCTCTTTGTTGATTTTGTTCCCGGTATTTCCGGTTTTGAGATTGATTGTTACATCGTGCATAAAATACCCCTCCATAAAAATAAAATAAGCAGATACAGTCTGCATTTTTTTTGAGAAAAATATAGCACGGCGATGTGTCGAATTCAATGGATGTATGATATATTTTGATGTTTTATTTTTAATCCGGGTATTTCTTTTTTTTGCCGGCTGTTTTGTTGACAGAGAAAAAATAAAATGTATAATTCAGATAGGAAGGAATATGTTTGAAATCCCGGCACTAAAGCTGTAATCAGGCAGAAATCTTTCCGTGAAAAGACTTGATAAGAAAATAAAGGAGGAAGTTATGTCAAAGGCTTATATTTTTCTGGCGGATGGTTTTGAAGAGGTTGAAGGTTTAGCAGCAGTTGATGTTCTCAGACGGGGCGGCGTGGAAGTTGTGATGGTCTCAATGAACCATTCAAATTGTATAAAAGGTTCACACAATATAGGAATATTATGCGATGCTGTTTTTGAGGATTGCAGTTTTGAAGACGGTGACATGGTTATTCTGCCGGGCGGACTTCATGGAACAAACGCACTTATGGCACATGATGGCTTGAGGGATGTGCTTTACTCCTACAGGGATGATGAAAAATTCATAGCTGCAATATGTGCGGCACCGAGCGTTCTCGGCATGAACGGACTTCTGAAAGGGAAAAAAGCCACATGTTATCCGGGATTTGAGGATAAGCTCCTTGGAGCGGAAGTGACTTCGGACAGAGTGGTTTGTGACGGCAGTATAATTACCGGAAAGGGTATGGGACCGGCTGTTGAGTTCGGGTTGAAACTTCTTGAAGTTCTTGAAGGAAAGGAAACATCACAAAAGATTGCGGATGCAATTCAATATTGATTTTTATATGCGGACGGAACTATGCATTTCCGACGGTCTATGAGCATATGGGAATTGATTGCCAAAAGAATTGCACTGAATAAATCACTGAATATAAAAGCGGTTGAAACATTGGAAAAAGTACCGGCGGCACACATCAGTATATAGGCTGATCTGTATATGCCGGTACTTATTTTTTTGTTCAGATTCAGAGTGTCAGCGAGCCAGAAAAGAGAAATCTGACCAAAGTGATACCAGCCTATAAGCGTTGCGGTTCCGAAAGCGATTATTGACAGATACAGACATATGTTTCCCCATATTCCGAGACAGTCAAAAGCGGCACAGACACAATCCGCCGCAGGATGTAAGAGAAAAATATCAGGATGGGAAAGTGCGGCACATACAATGGCAATCCCGGTAACGGTGCAGAGTACACAGGTATCGGTAAACGAAGCACTCATGTTTATAAGTCCCTGAGTGTGGGGTGTATTGTCTGTTTCACATGCAGGAAGAGCAGAGGTTCCGAGACCGGCTTCATTGGTAAAAAGTCCACGTGAAACACCCTGCCTAATAGCAGTAAGAACCGCGTAGCAGGCGGTTCCTGAGAAGAATGAGCTTTTGGTAAATGCTGACGATAATATTACTTTGAGGGCGGGAAATATGTAAGCATGGTTTTGGATGAGAATACAGCAGATACCCAAAAGGAAAACAATACCCATAAAAGGAACCAGAGCACTGCAGATGGTGTGAATGCGCCTGCCTCCGGATAGAGCCGGAATCAGAATGCATATGAGAATTATGGCACAGACGGCGGGTGAAATTCCCAAGAGGTGTCCGGCTGCATCAGAGACGGCACCTGCCTGAATACCGGTGTTTGAAATCAGAGCCATCAGAATAACGGTTACTGAATAAATGACAGCGGTCTTTTTCCTTTTCATTATTGCAGAGAGAACATACATTGGACCGCCGTTTTTGCCCGGGGTGGAATAGGTTTTACAGATAAAGGTTTCGGCATAGCTCAGTGACATTCCCAAAATGCCGGTAATAAAACACCAGAAAACGGCACCGGGTCCGCCAAGGGCAATTGCAAGGGAAATTCCGATAATATTGCCGGTACCCAAGGTGGCCGCAAGAGTGGTCATAAGAGAAGAAAAAGAAGAGATTCCGGATTTGGGTGAGCAGGTGCTGCATCCGGAAATAATACCGTCAGTAATCCTGAATTGTATGAAAGAAGTTTTTTTGGAAAAATATGCAGCGAGTCCTATCAGAAGTATCGGAGCCGGCAAAATCCATATAAAATCGACAAAATGACTCAAAAGTTTCAAAAAAAGGTCCGCCATGCGCTGTTTGTTACATATATACGTTGTTGATAAATGAAAAATGACGTATTATTTTGCAATGTAGCAATCATCTTGCAAAAATAATTCATTTTGTAGTATTATTTAGAGGAGTATAAATTGTATTGGTGTATCAGTTGAGGGCTGAAACGGATTTCCGTGGACGGTAAACACCAAATCTTCCCCGGTATCCGAAGATAATCCCGACGTGATATACGCTCCGCAAGGATTTGATGTGAATCTGATTTTAAATGTGTCGGTTCTGACACTTCCAAAATCAGGCACGCGGACCGGCTATAAGGTTCAGACATGTCCTTGAGTATGATTTAATATGGGGTGATAAAATGGAACCAAAAAATAAAAGATTTGATCCTGCAAGAATTGCAGAATTGGAAAAACAGCTTCAGCTGGAAAAAGAAAAGTATGACTTTGTTAAGGAACTTCTTAACTGCGGACTCTGGGAGTACGATATAAAAGAAAAGAAGTTTATAGAAGGCAAGGGACTTGACGGAGAAACCGGAAATATCATTGAAAACTATCGTGAGACCATAAAGGAAAACGGATATGTTTATTCTCAGGACATTGAGGTTTTTGATAAATATGTTGACAGTATGGACAACGGGGATGAGACTTTTTCATACGAAATCCGTATGTCCGCCGAAAATGACAAGTATAAGTGGCTTCGCTTTGAAGGTTATACGGTTAAGGATGCTTCCGGGGAATCGGTTAAGGCAATCGGTCGTACAATAGACATTGACAAAGAAAAGACTGCAGAAACCGTAGTTATCAAACAGGCAGAAGCCGACAGTATTACGGGTCTGCTTACAAAGGATGCGTTTGTATCTCAGATAAGTAATTCATTTGCAAAAACGGAGGATAAGGAAAGACATGCCTTCCTCCTTATCGATATCAACAATTTTAAGGCAATCACAACAACCTGGGGCGAGGCTTACGGAGAATATGTTCTTGAGGCTTTTGGAAACGGACTTGCGGAAATATTTAAGCAGGGTGATGCTCTTTCCAGATTGGAAGGTGATGCCTTTGCCGTATTTAAAAAGGGTATAAAAAATGCAAAGGCATTGATAGAAATTTCAAAAAACATCATCCAAATGGCTTCCATGCTCAAATTTAAGAGAGAGCATGAGCTGAAGGTAAGCATAGGTATTTCCATATTCCCTAATGATGGAAAAGACTTTACAACCTTATATAAAAAGGCATCAATAGCTTTACAGTCCGCGAAGAATAATAAAGACAAGGTATGTGAATTTTATGCAACAACACTTGCAAATAAACCTCACGTTGTGGAACATGAAGCGGAAGGTACGCCTATCAATGAAGCTGAAAAACTCATAAGAGAGCAGAAAAATGCAGAGTTTGGTAAGGTTGAGAAGTATTATGTTGACCGTGTAATGGGAATGCTTGCCAGTGATGCGGATGATCCGAAAGCAATAACCACGATTTTTGCCGAACTCGGTAAGTATTACAGAATTACGAGAATATACACATACAATTTCGATAAAAGGGGAAATGTATGTGAGGTAAAATATTTTTGGAATGAAAAGCCGATTCCGTACATGAGAGTATACGAGAGAATCGTAGATGCTCAGTGGGAGAAACTTTATACAAGATTTTCAAATGATGCACTTTTCATTTGTGAAAATTCATCAAGACTTGATTTTGAAGTTCCGGATGAACTTACAAGTGTATTTACTCCATCCTCACTTATGCAGTACAAAATAGGTGAAGACGTGAATTCGGTAACATGCATAAGCTTTGAAAGACCGGTGGGTTCAAGCTGGACAAAAGAGGAACAGGAATTCCTTATTAATGTAACAAAGCTTCTCGGAATCTACATGGACAGAATCCGTAATAAGGCGATGCTTAAGGGTGAAATTGAATACTCAAGGGATGTAATGAACAACCAGCTCGTTACAACCTATGCGGTTGAAAAAGATTCCTACAGACTTAAATTCGTCGGTGATGCAAATGGTAAACAGTACTTTGCCGAAGAAGATAACATGCTCTGCTATAAGACAATAATGGGAAGGAAGACCCCTTGCAGAAACTGTCCTCTTTCAGGTTTAGGAAACGGTGTTGACAGATGTGCAATGGAAAGCTATTTCGAGAAGAATCAGAAATGGTTCACTTCAACGGCAACGGCAGTGAGACATGGCGAGCAGGAATACAATTTCATATGCTGGACAGATGTTTCGGCATTTGTTGAACGTATGAAATCAAAAGACATTCTTACCGGTCAGTATACTGTTGATAAGTTTGAGAAGATTGTTGAATCCAGAATATCATTAATGAGAAAACCTCAGAATGTATTCGTGTATTTCAATATTCCTGAGTTTAATTCAATTAATGATTTGTGGGGATATTCAGTATGTGACGAGGTTCTTGTTCTCTTCGCAACGGCTGTCAATGAGGAACTCAAGAAAGAGGAGTATCTAGCAAGAGTTACCGGAGCTACTTTTGTCATGTTCCTTGACTATGATGACAAGGACAGACTTGAAGCAAGAATAGAAATGATTCTCCAGCAGGCTGTTCATGCGGTAAACAGAATGTATCCGGATGTTAAGCTTGATGTTTGGGCCGGCGTATACAGAATGAACGGTCACGGAACATCCATTCCGGAAATGGTTGAGTATGCAAATACCGCAAGAAGAAGTATTGAGAGCAGAACTGACAGAAGAAATATTAATGTTGTTTTCTACAGCGATTTCATGAACCAGGGAGCAACTTTCGAAAGTTTTGTACGCACAAACATGAAGAAAGCTCTCGAAAACAGAGAATTCCGTGTGTTCTTCCAGCCACAGCGTAATGATGATGGTGAAATCACAACTGCCGACGTTGTGGTAAGATGGGTAACTAAAGAAGGACAGGTTATTGAAAGAGATGCATTCAAGGAGATAATGGAAGAAGACGGATTCATTCAGAAACTTGATGCATATACACATGAAGAGACCTTTAAACTTCTCTATGAGTGGATAGAAAGAAACATAAAACCGCCGGTTATTTCACTTTCATGTTCATGGCAGTACATGTTCAGTCCTGAATTCATGAACAGAACAAAGCAGATACTTGAGAAATATCCGGTACCTGCAAGCCTTATTGAATTCATTATTCCTGAAGGTGTAAATGAGAGCAACTTCTACAGAGTGGTTTCCATTTTACAGGAACTTCAGACAATGGGATTTGTAATTTCTTTGGATTCCTACATGACAAAGTTTGCTCTCAACAGCATGAAAGACAGAGCATCAGTGAAACTTCTCGAAGAAAATCCGGGAATCAGCCGTCTGGATGAAATTCAGGTTGATACCAGATCAAACAAGCCTCTTAATGCTGATGATTTTGCTTCCGAAATTAATAAAACATCACCGGAAATAAATGTCTGATTGGTTAAAAATGGTAAAATAATACAAAGCCTTCAGGGTACAATAGTATTACCGGAAATTAACCGGCAAAAAAATGTATTGGAGGCAACAGACTATGACAAACAGTAATAAGTCAAGCGTACCACAGGCAAAGGAAGCCATGAATCGTTTTAAAATGGAAGTAGCATCATCACTTGGTGTGCCTTTAAAGAATGGTTACAATGGTGACCTTACAGCTGCTCAGAGTGGTTCTATCGGTGGCGAGATGGTTCGTCAGATGATTAAGAAACAGGAAGAATCAATGTCCAAGTAAGTTGGTTCAAAAAGTATTTGATGCTGTAATCAGAAAATACAGACTGGGAAACGGTTGAATTCATATTCAGCCGTTTCTTTTTTGCTTTGATTAAATTCAGAGGTTTAACGGCAGTGACCCTGCCGAGATAATAAAAAAACCGTAAAAACCCTCAAAAATAGCGAAAAACCACGTAAAAAGCTGAAAAATTGTTGTAGATTTATCAAATGACTTGTGCTATAATATCAATCTGTTGAGTTATATTTATACGAATGTGCAGAGACACAACTATCTGCAAAAAACCTGTGTGCATAGTCGGGATTCGAACTTTCGGAAGGCGATTATGATGTCTTTTGACTGTGACATGCACGGTATGAAATAAAAGGCGGAGATTCCGCATAACTACGAAAAAACTTTTCCAGGAGGAACACAAATGAGTTATACTGTAGAAAATTTAGAAAAGAATATGGCAAAGATTACAATTGAATGTCCTGCTGAAGATTTTCAGGCAGCAATTGTAAAAGCATATCAGAAAAACAAGAACAAGATCAACATTCCGGGATTCCGTAAAGGAAAAGCTCCGCTTGCAATGATCGAGAAAATGTATGGTCCTGAGATGTTCTATGAGGATGCTGCAAATTCCATTATTCCTGAAGCATATGACAAGGCAGCTGAGGAGTCAGGTCTTGAAATCGTAAGCAGACCGGAAATTGATGTTACACAGATTAAGAAGGGTGAAGCTTTTATCTTCACTGCAACAGTTGCAGTAAAGCCTGAAGTAACACTTGGACAGTATGAAGGTATTGAAGTTGAAAAGTCTGATGTTACAGTAACTGATGAAGAAGTTGAAAACGAAATCAAGAAGGTTCTTGAGCAGAATGCAAAGACTGTTGAAGTAACAGACAGAGCCGTTAAGGACGGAGATTCAACAGTAATTGACTTTGAAGGATTTGTTGACGGCGTTGCTTTTGACGGCGGAAAGGGAACAGATTATCCTCTTACAATCGGTTCAGGCGCATTCATTCCGGGATTTGAAGATCAGATAATCGGAAAGAATCTTAATGAAGAATTTGATGTTAATGTTACATTCCCTGAAGAATATCAGGCAGAAGAGCTTGCCGGTAAGGCAGCAGTATTTAAGGTAACTGTTAAGTCAATCACAGAGAAGGTTGTAGAAGAAGCAAGTGATGAATTTGCATCTGAGGTTTCTGAGTGTGATACACTTGCTGAGTACAAGGAAGAAATCAGAAAGAAGCTTACAGAGACAAAGGAAAAGGCAGCAGCTAATAAGAAGGAAGAAGATGCAGTTAACAAAGCTGCTGAAAATGCAACAATTGACATTCCTCAGCCAATGATCGAATCCCAGAAGGAACAGATGGCACAGGATTTTGCTTACAGACTTCAGTCACAGGGTCTTTCAATTGAGCAGTATTTCCAGTTTACGGGAATTGACAACAAGAAGTTTATTGATTCAATGGAGCCACAGGCTATCAACAGAATCAGAACAAGACTTACTCTTGAGGCAATTGTAAAGGAAAAGAACATTGAGGCTACAGATGAAGATCTCAATGAAGAATTTGAAGCAATGGCTAAGCAGTACAATATGGAAGTTGATAAGGTTAAGGAAGTTCTTGGATCACAGAGTGAAACAATTAAAATGGACATTTGTGTTAAGAAGGCAGCTAAGCTTATCACAGACAGTGCAGTAGAGAAATAATAACTTTGAGATAAGATAGAGCCTTTTATATAAAGGCTCTATCTTTATCTAAAAAAGAATTTTAACAGGAGGACGGATATGAGTTTAGTACCATATGTTATAGAACAGACTTCAAGGGGTGAACGCTCCTATGATATTTATTCAAGACTTCTTAAGGATAGAATTATCTTTTTGGATCAGGAAGTTAATGATGCGAGTGCAAGTGTAATAATTGCACAGCTTTTATTCCTTGAATCGGAAGATCCTCAGAAAGACATTTGTCTTTATATAAACAGTCCGGGCGGATCCGTTACCGCAGGAATGGGAATTTATGATACCATGAAATATATTAAGTGTGATGTATCAACCATTTGTGTCGGAATGGCAGCAAGTATGGGTGCATTTCTTCTTGCAGGCGGAACAAAAGGCAAGAGATATGCCCTGCCTAATTCTGAAATAATGATTCATCAGCCATCGGGCGGTGCTCAGGGACAGGCAACTGAAATTGAAATAAATGCAAGACATATACTCAAGACAAGAGAAAAACTCAACAGAATACTTGCTGAAAATACCGGCAAGTCATATGAGCAGGTTTGCCTTGATACGGAACGTGACAATTGGCTTGATGCTGAGGAAGCAAAGCTTTATGGTCTGGTAGATGAGGTAATCGTAAGCAGATAACTTTTATTAAGGAGATTTATTGTGGCAAAAAATAGCGGTTACAGAGATAAAAGATGTTCTTTTTGCGGAAAAACGAGGAATTCCGTAGAGAAACTCATTCAGGGACCTGAAGATATTTTTATCTGTGATGAATGTGTTCGTCTGTGTATGGAAATCATATCGGATGATGAATTTGATATTGCTGATGATGAGCAGGAAGTTTCAAAAGAAAATGATACTGAAATCAATCTTGTAAAACCGAGGGAGATGAAGGCTTTTCTTGATCAGTATGTAATCGGTCAGGATGAGGCGAAAAAAGCCCTTAGCGTGGCAGTATATAATCATTACAAAAGGGTCTTGTCCGGAGATAAACTTGATGTGGAACTTCAGAAGAGCAATGTTCTTCTTATAGGACCGACGGGATCCGGAAAAACATATCTTGCACAGACTTTGGCAAAGATAATAAATGTGCCTTTTGCAATTGCGGATGCTACAACACTTACAGAGGCGGGATATGTCGGAGAGGATGTTGAGAATATTCTTCTCAAACTTATTCAGGCGGCTGATTTTGACATTGAGCGTGCAGAACACGGTATCATTTATATCGATGAGATTGACAAGATAACCAGAAAATCTGAAAATGTTTCGATTACACGAGATGTTTCAGGAGAAGGTGTTCAGCAGAGTCTTCTTAAAATTCTGGAGGGCACTGAGGCAAGTGTACCGCCACAGGGAGGCAGAAAGCACCCTAATGCGGAAATGTATCACATAAATACATCGAACATCCTTTTTATCTGCGGTGGTGCCTTTGACGGCCTTGATAAAATTATCGAAGGTCGAATAGGTCAGAAGTCGATTGGATTTAATGCCGAAATAGGCGGAAAAACAGATGAGAACATTGGTGATCTTTTCAGAAAAACAATGCCTCATGACCTTGTTAAGTTTGGTCTTATACCTGAATTTATCGGTCGTATCCCGGTAACGGTTGCACTTGACAGACTTACGGAAGAGGATCTTATCAGAATACTTTGCGAGCCAAAGAATGCACTGGTTAAACAGTATGCGGCTCTTATGTCTCTTGATGGAGTTGAACTTGAATTTACGGAAGATGCCCTTAAAGCAATTGCTCATCTCTCTGAAGAAAGAAATACGGGAGCCCGTGGTTTACGCTCCATTATTGAAGGTATAATGATGGATGTTATGTATGAGCTTCCGTCAGATGAATCGGCAGTAAGATGTATTGTTACGGAAGAAGCTGCCAAAGGCGAGGCTAAGCCGGATGTAATAAGAAACAACTGACAGTGAAAATACGGGAAGTTTTCACATGAGATGCGCAAATGGAGGTAATGTATGAATGTAACAAAGGCTGAATTGGAAACGGTTTGCGGAATTACAAGTGTTCTTCCAAAAAATCTCCAGCCGGAATTTGCTTTTTCCGGTAAATCCAATGTCGGAAAGTCTTCACTTATCAATGCGTTGATTAAAAGAAAGTCATTGGCGAGAACGTCTTCCCAGCCGGGTAAGACTCAAACCATTAATTTCTACCATTTGAATGACAGTATTTATTTTGTGGATCTTCCGGGTTATGGATATGCAAAAGTTTCACAGGAAATCAAAGCAAAGTGGGGAAAGATGATTGAAAAGTATTTGAGAACATCTTCTCAGCTTAAAATGGTATTTCTTCTGATTGACATCAGGCATGAACCATCTGCAAATGATAAAAATATGTATGAATGGATTGTATATAACGGCTTTAAGCCGGTAATAATTGCAACAAAGCTCGATAAGATAAACAGGAGTCAGAAAGATAAGCAGGTTAAACTGATCAGACAGGGGTTGGGTTGTGGAAGCGACACAACAATTATTCCATTTTCCTCGGTTACAAAGCAGGGATTTGATGAAATCTGGAATCTTATTGACGAGCAGACAGTTCCGGCTGAATAAAATGCCGAAAGCCAGATGCTGAATACATATCTTGTATGGGAGATAAAATATGCGCGAAATAATACTTAACGGAAAAGATATGAAAACAAGGGAGAAAATGCATGACAGTCTGGTCGAGAAATTTTCCTTGCCGTATTACTATACAAGAAATCTTGATTCGTTATACAACATTCTCTTAAAGGAAACGGATCCTGTTGAGATAACTGTTGAAAATAAAGATGAGATTGCCATAGGATACGGAGATGCATTGATGCTGCTCTTTAAGGATTTGGCGGCAAACAACAAAAATTATACAATTAAGATTTACTAAAAAAGCATTCCGGGTGTGTTATCATACCCGGAATGCTTTTTTACTTTATTGTGTTATGCTGTCTTCGGAATCCTTTACATCGGAGCCGGTTAGGAGAGCGTTCAGTATATATGCGTAAATATCGGCATTTCGTTCTTTCCATTTGTCACATATTGTCTGAGCCGCCTGACTTGTTGATACTGAAAGACTGAGTTCGATTATTGCACTGTCACGTTCTATTATCTTTAAATCGGCAATGAAGTCTCCGGGTGCATTTTCGTAGAAATCTGCATATGATGAAACTTCGTCCCGAAGCATGTATTCCTGCTCGGCAAGGAAAATATCGATATCATCACGGATTTCTTTTGAAATCTTCTGATAGAAATAAGAAAGGGTTTTACGTCCCATTTCCGTGATTCGGTAGAGCGTCTGGTTTCTTGTTTCGGAAACGGTGATAAAATTGTCACCTACCAGTTCGCTCAGTACCTGTTGGATGTTGAAATAACTGGTATATTCTTTTTCGGTTATGAAGTTTGTGAGCTGTGCATTTGACATTGGAAAGTCAACTCTGTCCAGCATGTATAGAATAATCAGTTTGTAAAGCATTAGTGTTTCGGGTTTCATGAATATATCCTTTCGCCTTATCAGTAAATAAGATATTACTTGGTTTTTAGTGAGAGCTATCATAGTAAGAACCCTGAAAAATCTGATTCTCTTTAAGATAGCGGTTGATGGAATTCAATACTCTCTTTTTATCTGCTGTAAAAGCAGGAGCAGTAAGGAGAGACTTTGGGGCATCTCCCGTGATTCTGTAGACAACCCTGTCATCAGGGGTGCTCATCAGACATTTACCTAAAAGGTCCAGGTAGCTGTTGAGATCTTTTATGTGAAAAAGTTCCGGTGAGGAAAAATACAGCTTTTCCATCGGAGTTCCTTTAAGTATATGCAGAAGAGAAAACTTTATTCCGTGGATGGGACCGGATGCCGTCGTGCGGACGCTTTCCAAAATGTCAGACGTACACTCACCGGGAAGTCCCAGCATAAGATGCGTAATTACCGGAATGTCAAACCTGTTTAAGAGGTCGAGTGCGTTTTGGTAATCGGAAAAAGAATAGCGGCGGTTAAGATACTTTTCGGTTCGGTCATGTATTGTCTGAAAACCTAATTCAACATAAACCGGCTTTTCAAAGAATGAACCGAGTGAAGAAAGTAATTCTGCGGTTTCTGCATTTATACAGTCAGGCCGGGTAGCAATGCTGAGCGCACACACATCCGGAGTATTAAGGGCGGTTTCGTATTTAGCCTTGAGTTCGCTGATGCCGGCGTAGGTGTTTGTATATGATTGGAAATACGCCAGATATTTTTCCGGATTTTTCCCGGCTACAAGTTTTTTTGCGTTGTCTATCTGAGCGGAGATACTGCGTTCACCATAGACGGATGCGGCAGTGAAATCGCCGGAACCGGACTCGGAACAAAAAGTGCAGCCTCCATAGCCTTTTGAACCGTCACGGTTTGGGCAGGTGAAGCCGCCGTCAATGGCAAGTCGATAAACCTTGCATCCGAATTTTTTACGATAGTAATCGCTCGCTGAATAATAGTGTTTCTTTTCCATAAACTAGATAATATCATTTTATCAGGGGTACTTCAAGGAGAAAGAGTAAAGATATTTAAGGAAAAACGTGAATTTACACATCTTTGATAAATTAGTACTTTAATTTTTTCAATGAATAATGTATAATCTGTTTTATACGGGCAATGGGTTTAATTATAAGAACCTGTTGTAATGAAAAAAGAGCAGATTTATTCTGCCGTAAATATAAAAGGAGGCATTTATTATGTCAAGATTAGTTTCAGCAAGAGACATGCTTGTAAAGGCAAAGGCTGGTCACTATGCAGTTGGTCAGTTCAACATTAACAACCTTGAGTGGACAAAGGCTATCCTTCTTACAGCTCAGGAATGCAACAGCCCTGTTATCCTTGGTGTATCTGAAGGTGCAGGAAAGTACATGACAGGTTATAAGACAGTTGTTGGTATGGTAGAGGGAATGATGGAAGAGTTAAACATTACTGTTCCGGTTGCTCTTCACCTTGACCACGGCAGCTATGAGCATTGCTATAAGTGTATCGAAGCCGGCTTCTCATCAATCATGTTTGACGGTTCTCATTTCCCAATCGAAGAGAACGTTGAGAAGACAAAAGAACTCGTTTCAGTTGCTCATCATTTAGGAATTTCAATCGAAGCAGAAGTTGGTGCTATCGGTGGTGAAGAAGATGGTGTTGTTGGTAAGGGTGAATGTGCAGATCCTGAAGAGTGCAAGAGAATTGCTGACCTCGGTGTTGACTTCCTTGCAGCAGGCATCGGTAACATCCATGGAAAATATCCTGCAAACTGGGAAGGCCTCAGCTTTGAGACTCTCGATGCAATCCAGCAGCTTACAGGCGATATGCCATTAGTTCTTCACGGTGGTACAGGTATCCCTGATGAAATGATTAAGAAGGCTATCTCACTTGGCGTTGCAAAGATCAATGTTAATACAGAGTGTCAGTTAGTATTCGCAGAAGCTACACGTAAGTATATTGAAGATGGAAAGGATCAGCAGGGTAAGGGCTATGATCCTCGTAAGCTTCTTAAAGATGGTTATGAAGCAATCAAGCTTAAGGTTAAGGAGAAGATGGAAGTTTTCGGTTCTATCGACAAGGCTTGATTATAATTTCTGATTGGATTTCATCGGCTTATGTGCCGCAAGGCATATATGCTTGACGTGTCAGATAAAAAATAGTAAAATAACCCTGGTTTCGACCGGGGTTATTTTTTACTTATGTCGGGATGCCCGGACGGGATAAAAAAGTCCCTGCGGCAGATATAAAACTTTAAGGAGATGCAAAATGTGGATTGCTGACGGATGGAAAGATTATGAAATACTTGATACCGCCTCTAAGGAAAAACTGGAAAGATGGGGAGAATATACCCTTATAAGACCGGACCCACAGGTTATCTGGAACACGGATAAGAAGCTGAAGGGATGGAAAAAACCTGATGCTCATTATCACAGAAGTTCAAAGGGTGGTGGAGAATGGGAGTTTTTTTCCTTGCCGGAAAAATGGACCATTAACTACAGAAATCTTACTTTTTGCCTTCAGCCGTTCAGCTTTAAGCATACAGGATTGTTTCCTGAGCAGGCTGTAAACTGGGATTGGTGCTCCGATAAGATAAAAAATGCGTTGCAGGAAAAACCGGGTCGGAGAATGAAGGTTCTTAATCTGTTTGCATATACCGGAGGTGCTACGGTGGCTGCGGCAGCTGCGGGAGCTGAGGTTACACATGTTGATGCAAGTAAGGGAATGGTAAATTGGGCGAAAGACAATGCGGCTTTATCCGGCTTGTCTGAAGCACCGATAAGATATCTTGTAGATGACTGTGTTAAGTTTGTTGAAAGGGAAATAAGGAGAGGCAATACCTACGATGCTCTGATAATGGATCCGCCTTCATATGGAAGGGGACCTAAAGGGGAAATTTGGAAGATTGAAGATTCGATTTATGATTTTGTAAATCTTTGTTCGAAAATTCTATCGGATGATCCGGTGTTCGTACTTATTAATTCGTATACAACGGGACTTCAGCCGGCGGTACTTACCTATCTCCTGGAAACATGTATAAATAAAGAAAAGAGTGGAGTCGTTCATTCGGATGAAATTGGAATTCCGGTATCCTCCAACGGGTTGGTTCTTCCTTGCGGAGCAAGCGGAAGATGGGAGAAAAAATAAATCGGGTGTGAAAGAAAAGCTTTATTGATTCAATAAAAAAGTGAGAATTTCGGAGGAAAGCTCTAAAAATTGCTTTCGGATGGATTTTCATGGAACGGAGAATTGATGAGAAAAAAACATGATGAAGAAATACAGTCATCTGACATCATATATAATAAAGAAGGAAGAGCTAAAAAAAGATCTGACGGTTTTCTCGGCAAACTGAGAAAATGGTGGATGGTTCCACTGTATCTGGTTTTGATGGTTGTCGTAATACTGTTTATTAAAAGCGGTGATGAGGATGATCCTTACAAGGCGAGTTATGGCGAAAGTATGGATGAGGTGATTGTCGGGGATGCTGCTTATAAAATAATAAGCAGCAATGAAGATGAAGAATACATAGGCTCATATGTTAGCAGCAGACTGAATGCCGTATCCGGAGATAAAATAGCGAGTCTGAGATCATATCTTCTTTATGTGTCGGTTTTCTTTTCCGTTGAGGGAGATGAAAATCTGGATTATGTAATGGATGGAAAGAAAAACATCTATGTCCGTGAAGATAAGTATGATGAAATCAAAGACTACTATAATAATGAAGAGAATATAACTGAATATAAGATGACCTCGAAAAAGAAGGATCTCGAAACCATGAATACAATAAGCACGGATGAGATGGAAATGCTTAGAACTCTTGATGGTGAAGAAAAGATTTTCGACGAAATACTTCTGACTGAGGATTTTGAAACGAGAAGGGAAATCTACGGCTTTTACAGTGACGGGATATGTTATAAGGCGGAAATGGAACTTTTTAAGTATAAGGATGTCATATATAAAACAACCTGGTTTGTTGATGGAAATGATAATGAAGGAACAACGGTAATTAAAGGAATTGCCTTGCCGGATGAATACCAGGAACGTTTTAATGGAATCTGGAATTAGAACATGGAGCGGTGGTGTGGTTTTGTAGCAAAATGCACAAAAAAGAAGCGATAAAACTGATAATTTTGTTAAAAAATTTGTTAAAAATTAAATAAATAAATCTTGCAATTTATGCACGGATGGTATATAATCTCAAATGTTGTGACGTTGATAGCGTTGATGCGTGAGGTTGCCGCAAAAGCGGGTTTTTACGCGGAGCGAATGTCAAGTTATAGAAACTGGCGACAAGTCACTGTACCAATATGTTCTGCCAAAGGGCAGATAAAACGTGCGTAACGCAATGTTTATGTGGTATGGAGACCAAGCAAGTTAAATTGCTTGGTTATTTTTTACGGCAAAACAGGAAACGCACGGAGAAGTGTACAGTCACCGCTTGTTGCGCTGCAAAAAGTGCGAAAAGGAGGCGGCTATTATTATGGCAAGTAATGTAATGAGAATCACATTAAAAGCGTATGATCATCAGTTAATCGATGCATCTGCAGCTAAGATTGTGGAAACAGCAAAGAAGACTGGTTCAAAGGTAAGCGGACCTGTTCCAATGCCTACAAAGAAAGAGGTTATCACAATCTTAAGAGCTACTCACAAGTATAAGGATTCACGTGAGCAGTTCGAGCAGAGAACTCACAAGAGATTAGTTGATATCATTGCTCCAAGCCAGAAGACAAAGGATGCTTTGTCAAAGCTTGAGATGCCTGCCGGTGTTTATATCGGCATCAAGATGATCACCAAATAAATCATCTTGTTAAAATTTAGTATGACCCGTGAGGGTCCGCTGTAGATCAAACAGGAGGTAGTATCTATGAAGAAAGCTATTATGGCTACAAAAGTCGGAATGACACAGATCTTCGATGAGAATGGTGTTTTTATTCCGGTAACAGTACTTCAGGCCGGTCCATGTGTAGTAACACAGGTTAAGAACATGGAAAAAGACGGATATGAAGCTGTACAGGTAGGCTTTGGTGACATCAGGGAAAAACTGGTAAATAAGCCAAAGAAAGGTGTTTTTGATAAAGCAGGAGTTGCTTACAAGAGATACCTTAAGGAATTTAAATTTGATAACTCTGCTGAATACGCAGTAGGACAGGAAATTAAGGCAGATATCTTTGCTGCCGGAGATAAGATTGATGTTTCAGGCGTTTCAAAGGGACATGGTTTCCAGGGCGCAATCAAGAGACACGGTCTTTCAAGAGGACCTATGGGACATGGTTCCAAGTACCACAGACATGCCGGATCTAACGGTCCTGCAACAACTCCTGGCCGTGTATTCAAAGGAAAGCATATGCCGGGTCATATGGGTAGCTTAAACGTAACAATCCAGAATCTTGAGGTTGTTAGAGTTGATGTTGAGAATAACATGCTCTTGGTTAAGGGTGCAGTACCTGGTGCTAAGAAATCCTTAGTCGTTGTTAAAGAAGCTGTTAAGGCAAAAAAGTAACGATTAGGAAAGGAGAGACACAAAAATGGCAAACGTAAGTGTTTATAATAAAGAAGGCGTTCAGACAGGTTCTATGGAACTTAATGATTCGGTTTTCGGTGTAGAAGTAAATACACATTTAATGCACTTAGCTGTTGTATCCCAGTTAGCAAATAAGCGTCAGGGAACACAGAGTGCAAAAACCCGTTCTGAAGTATCTGGTGGTGGAAAGAAGCCATGGAGACAGAAGGGAACAGGTCATGCAAGACAGGGTTCAACACGTTCACCACAGTGGACAGGCGGCGGCGTTGTATTCGCTCCAAAGCCAAGAGATTACTCTGTAAAGATGAATAAGAAAGAAAAGGCAGCTGCAATTAAGTCTGCATTAACAAGCAAGGTTAATGATTCCAAGTTTTATGTAATGGAGGATCTTGACTTAGAGGCTATCAAGACAAAGCAGGTTGTTTCAATTCTTAATGGTTTAAAAGTTGAAAAAGCACTCATGGTTACTGTTGATGTTAATGAGAATCTTGTTCTTTCAGCAAGAAACATCCAGGGCGTTCGTACAGTTCCATCAAATGCTATCAATGTATATGACATTCTTAAGTATGACAACGTAGTTATCACAAAGGATGCAGTAGCAAAGATTCAGGAGGTATACGCATAATGGCAGATTTAAAGTACTATGACGTAATTCTCACTCCAATAGTTACTGAAAAGAGCATGAACTATATGGCTGAAAAGAAGTATTGCTTCTATGTTCATAAGGATGCAACAAAGGCTCAGATTAAAGAGGCTGTTGAGAAAATGTTCGCAGGAGCAAAGGTTGCTAATGTAAATACTTCAAATGTTACAGGAAAGCAGCGCAGACGTGGCATGACAATCGGCTACACAGCTGACAGAAAGAAGGCAGTTGTTCAGTTAACAGAAGACAGCGCAGATATCGAGATCTTCTCAGGACTGTAAGATTTGAATGTTTGAAGCATTAGACGAAAGGAGTTAATAAAATGGGAATTAAAAAATACAACCCATATACACCTTCCAGAAGAAATATGACCGGTTCTGATTTCGCAGAGATTACAACTTCAACACCTGAGAAATCACTCACAGTTTCCCTTAAGAAAAATGCCGGACGTAACAATCAGGGTAAGATCACTGTCAGACATCAGGGCGGTGGTTCAAGAAGGAAGTATAGAATTATCGATTTCAAGAGAAAGAAGGATGGAGTACCTGCAGTTGTTAAGACAATTGAGTACGATCCAAACAGAACAGCAAACATTGCATTAATCGCATATGTAGATGGTGAGAAGGCTTATATCCTTGCTCCTGAAGGTCTTAAGGTTGGAGATCAGCTCATGAACGGACCTGAAGCAGAAATCAAGGTTGGTAACTGCCTCCCACTTCAGAATGTGCCAATTGGTACAATGGTACACAATATTGAGCTTTATCCTGGAAAGGGCGGACAGCTTGTTCGTTCAGCAGGTAACGGAGCTCAGCTCATGGCTAAAGAAGGAAAATATGCAACACTCAGACTTCCATCAGGAGAAATGAGAATGGTTCCTATCATCTGCCGCGCAACAATCGGTCAGGTTGGTAATGGAGATCATGAACTTGTTAAGATTGGTAAAGCAGGACGTAAGCGTAACATGGGTATCCGCCCAACAGTTCGTGGTTCTGTAATGAACCCTAACGATCATCCACACGGTGGTGGTGAAGGTAAGTGTCCAATCGGACGTCCTGGTCCAAGCACACCTTGGGGCAAGCCGGCACTTGGTCTTAAGACCCGTAAGAAGAGCAAGCCATCCAACAAGCTGATTATCAGAAGAAGAGATGGTAAGGCATTATCCAAATAGGAGGTAGATTAAATGGCACGTTCATTAAAGAAAGGCCCATTTATTGATGAGTCCTTAAAGAAGAAAATTGATGCTATGAATGAGAACAATGACAAGTCTGTTATCAAGACATGGTCACGTCGTTCAACAATTTTCCCATCTTTCATTGGACATACAATCGCTGTATATGATGGAAGAAAGCATGTTCCTGTATATGTAACAGAGGATATGGTTGGTCACAAATTAGGTGAGTTCGTTGCAACAAGAACTTTCCGTGGTCACGGCAAGGACGAAAAGAAGGGTAAACGTTAATATATTGTGCAGCACCTGAAAAGGTGCATGGCACAGGAAGAATAGTAGCGGAGAACCGCTAAACTTGAAAGGAGGCACATCCATGGCAAAAGGACATAGATCCCAGATTAAGAGAGAAAGAAATGAAAACCAGAAGGATAAGAGACCTAGCGCAAAGTTGTCTTACGCAAGAGTTTCCGTACAGAAGGCTTGTTTCGTTCTTGATGCAATCAGAG
>CAZOZM010000008.1:0-104342 GCA_964584255.1 uncultured Lachnoclostridium sp.
AGAGCACCTGACTCTTAATCAGGGTGTCCAGGGTTCGAGCCCCTGGCGGTGCATTGAAGGATCTTTTTTGAGGCGTCAGGCCTTGGGAAAGGTCTTTTTTTTGTATCATACAGTAAAATTTGTTTTCCCAGCCGGAGAAATAAATCACAGAAAGGAAACCCATGGAGCGTTTATCTGAAAAACTGAAAAGATACTGTCGGGAAGATAATTATCCGATGCATATGCCGGGGCATAAAAGAAGAACATGTCTGACACCGGGATATGAAACGGACATAACTGAAATTCCCGGATTTGATAACCTGCATCACCCGGAGGATCTTTTAAAGGACAGTCAGATGAATGCGGCAAAGATTTATGGCACTTTGGACTCGTTTTATCTGGTAAGCGGTTCAACAGTCGGAATTCTTGCAGCGATTCATGCGGTGGTGAAGCCGGGGGCAAGGGTGGCAGTCGGAAGAAACTGTCATATGAGTGTAAGCAATGCAGTTGCCCTTCGACGGCTTAATCCGGTATATCTGCTTCCGGAAAACGGATGTATTACGGCTGAAACCGTGGAAATGTGTCTGTCGGAGTATGAGGACATTGCGGCAGTGATTATTACCTCCCCGACATATGAGGGGTTTATTTCCGATATTGAGTCGATTTCCGCACTGTGCCGTAAAAATGGAGTAACGCTGATTGTTGACGAGGCACATGGGGCGCATCTGCCTTTTGCCGCCGATGCCGGCTTTGAGTCTTTTTTCGGAAAATCGGCAATTAAAGGCGGGGCGGATATCGTGATTCAGAGCCTGCACAAAACACTTCCAGCACTGACACAGACTGCCATATTACACAGAAATTCTGATGTGGTAAAAAGGGATGCCCTGTTGGCCGCCCTTGATATATATGAAACAAGTTCGCCGTCATATCTTCTTATTTCGTCGGCGGAGGAGAGCATAATATATACGGATGAGAACAAAAAGGAACTTTTTGACAAATATAAAAACAGACTGGAAAAGCTTTATGAGTCTCCGGCTGCCGACATATTGGAAGGGTATGCGGATGTGAACGGAAAAACGTTTCGTGACCCTGGCAAACTCGTGATAAAAAGCGAAAAGTTGGCAATGACAGGTATTGAAATTTATGATATACTTACAACTGATTGCGGACTGATTTCGGAGATGTGCAGGGATGATTACTGTCTCATGATGACGTCTGTCTGTGACGGTGAAGAATGCTTCGAAAGAGTTGAATCGGCACTTATTCATCTGAAAGAAAAGGCTGTCGGACGAAAGCAGCCTGATTTTGTTCCTTTTTCCAACATACGGATTCCGGCACAGGCGCTGCTTCCGTATGAGGCAATGGAAATGGAGAGGGAACTGATTTCAACGGATAAACTGTCGGGAAAACGCAGATTTATTGCGGCAGAGCCCGTAATTATATATCCGCCCGGAATACCTGTTTTAATGCCGGGAGAGTATATTGATGAAGAAGCAGCTAAAATAATAAAGACTTCCGTGGAGAGCGGCAGAGCGGTATATGGTCTGTATGACGGCAGCATTTCCGTGCTGAAAACGGAGGCAGGAGGTAGACGTGGGTAAGCTTTTCCTTATTATGGGAAAAAGTGCAACAGGTAAGGATCACATTTTTAAGGCCGTAACCGAACGTTTGGGCGAAGATGTCATCAGGCCGGTTGTATCATATACGACAAGACCTCAAAGAGAGTCCGAGGCAGACGGAGTCGAGTATCATTTCGTAGATGTCGGGCGGATGGACGAACTTGAGAAAAGCGGAAAAATCATAGAAAAAAGATGTTATCATACCGTGTTCGGAGACTGGTTTTATTTTAACTGTGATGATGGTCAGATTGATATTTCACCGAACGGAATCAGTAGTATAATAATAGTTACCCCGGATGCTCTGGACGGATTCAGAAAATATTACGGGCCGGAACGGCTCAGACCGGTTTATATTGAAGTTGATGATGTGGAAAGGCTGCAAAGGGCGTTAAAGAGAGAAGCAAAGCAGGCAAATCCTTCCTGTTCGGAATTGTGTCGGAGATATCTTGCGGATGAAGAGGATTTTGCGGAAGAACGTCTCAAAAAGCAGGGAATAGCCGGACGATTTATAAATGATGATTTTGAAGCGTGTGTTGATGAGGTTGTTGATTATATAAGGAATGAATTGGCAGCTGATTCTGAAACCGATGGGCAGCAGTCTGTTAAAGGGGATGAGAGATAATCTCCGTCAGACCTGAAAAAGCGGACTGATGACGGTGACGGGGCGGTTTTCACGGTTAGGAGCAGAAATTGAAGCAGTTTTCTGAGATAGTTGGGAATAAAAAAATAATAAATCATCTTAAGTCTGCGATTGAAAGGGACAGACCGTCGCATGCATATGTGTTCCATGGTGAGGACGGATGCGGAAAACGTACGACGGCAGAGGCTTTTGCAATGGGACTTTTGTGTGAGCACAGCCAAAATGGAGAACCGTGCGGGAACTGCAGATCGTGTCTTCAGATGAAAAGCGGCAATCATCCGGATTTTTTTAAGGTGACGCATGAAAAAACGGTAATAAGTGTTGATGATATAAGAGAACAGCTCATAAGTGAAATTCAGATAAAACCATATAGCAGTAAATATCGCATTTTTATCGTGGACGAAGCTGAGAAAATGAGGGATGCGGCGCAGAATGCGCTTCTTAAGACGCTTGAAGAACCACCGGCATATGGAATAATCATATTGCTGAGCAATAACATAAACATGTTTTTGGAGACGATTCTCTCAAGAACGGTTAACTTTGCTTTTATGCCGGCTGACAGAAGAGAAGTGACGCAATTTCTTATAAAAGAAGCAGGAGTTCCGGATTATCAGGCAAGAGCCGCTGCGGTATGCGCTGAGGGAAATCCCGGTCTGGCACTCAAATGGGTAAAACTCGAGGAATTTAACGAGCAGAGGGAAATGAGCCTGAGGATTCTGAGAAGAATCGGAAAAAAGGATACGGCAAAACTGGTGGAAGCGGCTTCGGCACTTGCAAAAAACAGGGAGGACCTGGAATTCTTCCTGAGAATGCTCCGGGTCTGGCTCAGGGATGTTTTGTATGTCAAATCATCCGGAAATACCGAAAGGTGTATGCTTCGGGAAGAAATCAAAACACTTCAGCAGCAGGCTGAAACAGTAAGTGACAAAAAACTGGGCGAGCTGCTTGCGGCAGGTGAGGAGCTGAGAAACAGGTTAAAAAACAATGTTAATGCGGAAATGAGTCTTGAAATGTTTTTCATGAAATTCTAGGCGGCAGTCATGCCGGATGGGGTCAGAATGGAAAACGGCGGCTTTATTCGATAATTGGAGGAACAGATGGTTACTATTATAGGAGTAAGATTCAGACGTACCGGAAAAATATATTTTTTCAGTCCGGGAAAATTCGATGTTGAAACCGGCGAGAATGTTATTGTTGAAACAATTAGAGGAGTTGAATACGGATTTGTGATTCTCGGACCTAAGGAAGTTCCAGAATCGGAGATTGTTTCGCCTCTTAAGGAAATTATCAGACCGGCGACACCGGAAGATGATGTTATTTACAGGGAAAATACAATAAAAGAGAAGGAAGCGATTGTAATCTGCCGTGAAAGATGTCAGAAGCACGAGCTTGTGATGAAGGTAGTTGACTGTGAATATACTTTCGACAGAAACAAGGTTCTTTTCTACTTTACTGCTGACGGAAGGGTAGATTTCAGAGAGCTTGTAAAGGATCTGGCAGCGATTTTCAGAATGAGGATTGAATTAAGACAGATTGGCGTGAGAGATGAGACAAAGCTTCTCGGAGGACTTGGAATTTGCGGTCGTGAGGTATGCTGCAAGAGTTATCTCAGTGAGTTTATTCCGGTTTCGGTTAAGATGGCGAAGGAACAGAATCTCAGTCTTAATCCTACGAAGATCAGCGGAAACTGCGGCAGACTCATGTGCTGCCTGAAAAATGAAGAGGAAGCATATGAATATCTTAATTCCAAGCTTCCTTCAGTAGGGGATTTCGTTACTGCAAATACCGGTGAAACCGGGGAGGTGGTAAGTGTATCCGTTCTTAAACAGACGGTAAAGGTCCTTGTAAATGAGGAAAGTCAGGATTTGGACTTAAAGGAATACAAGGAAATCAAAGCATCAGACCTGAAATTCAAGCCAAGAAAACATCGCTACAAAAAAGAAGATGATTCGGAAGTAAGAAAGCTTGAAGCACTTGAAAAGCGGGACGGAAGACATATCGAGGATTAATATATGGCTGATGACAGTTTTTTAAAGCCCGGCGAGAGGTTTGACGACCTTGAACGCAACGGGCTTTATATAATACAGGATCCGGAAAAGTTTCGATTCGGCATGGATGCGGTGCTTCTCTCCGGTTTTACAAAAGTAAAAAAGAATGAACAGGTTCTTGACATGTGTACGGGAACCGGAATAATTCCTCTGCTGCTTTCGGCAAAGACGGAGGCGGTGCACATAAGCGGTCTGGAAATTCAGGAGGAGAGTGCCGACATGGCACACCGCAGTGTGCTGGCAAACGGTCTTGAAGGGAAAATCGATATAGTTAACGGTGATGTAAAGCATATTGAAGAGTACTATAAAAAGGGGAGTGTTGATGTAGTGACCTGCAACCCTCCGTACATGCAGTGCGGCAGCGGTCTGAAAAATCCCGACAGTGTAAAGGCAATTGCAAGACATGAGGTACTCTGTACGGTAGGAGATGTGTGCAGGGCGGCTGCGACAGTACTTAAGACGGGCGGCCGGTTCTATATGGTTCACAGACCGTACAGGCTGGCTGACATTTTTTCGGAGCTTATCGGGTGCAGGCTGGAGCCGAAGGTGATGACCATGGTTCATCCGTTTGCGGACAGAGAGCCGAATATGGTTCTTATTGAGGCGGTAAAAAACGGAGGACGTGAGCTTAAGGTCACAGCACCGATAATAGTTTTTAAGGAACCGGGAGTCTATAATGACTATATAAGAGATATTTACGGATATTAGTGAGGAATAAATGATGTTTGGAACTTTATATCTGGTGGCAACGCCTATTGGAAATCTTGAAGACATGACATACAGAGCGGTGAGAATTCTGTCGGAAGCGGATCTTATAGCCGCGGAAGATACGAGAAATTCAATAAAACTGCTTAATCATTTTGAAATAAAAACTCCGATGACCAGCTATCATGAATACAATAAGATTGAAAAGGCCGGAGAATTGATTGCTTTAATTCAGCAGGGGAAAAATGTGGCGCTGATTACCGATGCAGGTATGCCGGGAATATCAGACCCGGGAGAGGAACTTGTGGCAATGGCACATGTCGCAGGGGTGAATGTGTCAATAGTTCCGGGAGCCTGTGCCTGTGTGTCTGCGCTTGCCATATCGGGCCGTCAGACCAGACGTTTTGCTTTTGAGGCTTTTCTTCCGGCTGACAGGAAAAAAAGAAATGCCATTCTGGAAGAGCTTAAAAATGAGACGAGAACGATTATAATTTATGAAGCCCCCCATCATCTGCTTAAAACACTTTCGCAGCTGCTTGAGGCACTTGGCGACAGACAGGTTTCGGTCGTGAAAGAGCTTACGAAGAAGCATGAAAATGTTTTTAGGACAAGTCTCAGCGGAGCTGTGGAATTCTATGAGGAAAACGAACCGAGAGGTGAATATGTGCTCGTGATAGAGGGAAGAAGTCATAAGGACATCAGACAGGAGAAGATTCTCTCCTGGAATGAAATGGACATAAATGAGCACATGAAGATATATACTGACAAGGGTATGGACAGAAAAGCTGCGATGAAGGCAGTTGCTGCCGACAGAGGGGTCGGAAAGAGAGAAATCTATTCAATGCTCCTGGATAATTGAGCAAGGAGTAGATGCTTTTCGCTTTCGATTACACTGAGCATGTGATACTGAATCAGGAAAGCACGGTCGGCATACTGACCGTCAAAGTAGGATTTAAGTTTTGTTATGAGAGGCAGAACGTAATGTTCGGTCTCTTCTATGTAAGAAAGAATATGTTTTTTATCAAAGGCCGTTGCCATCGATGAGATGTTATTGCAGCGGTCTATTATTTTTACAATCGTTGCAAGTCGGTTTTGGGAAATGCCTGAATAGTAGCGGTCATGGGCCTCACGGTTGCTCTCGCCCGGATTTCTCTTGAAAGTCACAAGTGCAACGGCTTCACGGATTTCACTGTTAAAAGGGAGTTCGTCCGGATCAACATCGCAGTCTTCACATACATCGTGAAGAAGGATTGAAGTAATCAGATTGTCTTCTTCAAAGCCGAGAGAAAGGGCGTGTGATGCCATGAGAAGCGGGTGGTTGATGAACGGAATATGCTCACGTCCTTTTCGGGTCTGGCCCTCATGGTACATTTTCATCAGAGGAAGTGCCCGGAGAGTCTCCGTCAGATTCTTTTCAGTGGCTTTTTTCTCGACAAATTCATACATGCTGTCTTCAGCGAAAATTCTGTCATGAAGTTCCCATTTGGAGCAGTCACCTTTCGGATTGAGAGTCAAGTCTTCGAACATAATTAACCTCCGTTTGAGCCGTCTTTTCTGATGGCAAGTATATTTTAGAAGCATTGGAATTTTTTTAACAATATCATGATACGCACTTCTTCGAAATCTATCATGATCCAATTCGGCGCTCGCATAAAAAGAGAACAAGTTCTCTTTTTATGCTCACTTTACTCATTACATCATAATCTTTAATTGGTTTCGGGTCAAGCTTATCTTCGAAAACATGAGGGAGGTATCATATTCATATAAAATCCGGAAATGCATAAAATTTATAAGAGAATTTCCGGGGAGTATGAAATGATTAATTACTTATGGGAAGGAATGATAATAATCGGTGTTATATTCGGTATTATTTCGGGGAATGCCGACAAGCTTGGTACCGGAGTTCTTGACAGTGCGACGGAGGCAATTCAGCTTGTTATTGGAATGACCGGAATTATTGCGATGTGGAGCGGCTTTATGGAGGTTGCGGAGGGGTGCGGCATAGTCAGGAAACTTAACCGGCTGCTTTCGGGACCGGTTGCTTATCTGTACCCGGATGTCGAAAAAGATTCGAAGGCAGCCGAATATATTTCGATAAACATGGTTGCAAACATGTTGGGACTGGGGTGGGCGGCAACGCCGAGCGGACTGATGGCAATGCAGGAATTAAAGAAGATTCATGAGGCGGACTGTGACAGAAAACTTAAGGAGCTGAAAAGAAAGGGTAGAGAGCCGGATGCCGGGCAGCGGAAGCATTTCAGTCCGGATTGTGCAAGCACGTCCATGTGTACCTTTCTGATAATTAACATTTCTTCGCTGCAGCTGATACCGGTCAACATCATAGCCTACAGAAGCCGTTACGGAAGCGTTAATCCGGCGGCTTTCGTGGGTGCAGGGCTGGCGGCAACGATTTTTTCCACCCTTGTTGGAATTCTGTTTGCACGGATAATGTCGATGATAGCGGAAAAAAAGGACGGCGTGCAGCCGTAATGCGGGCTGACAGAAGGGAACATCGACGGTTGTGGTGGGAAAAAAGGACGGCGTGCAGAAGAAACCGCCGATGATGAACGACAGCATATAAAGAAAAATGGCAAAAATACTAGCTGTTACAGGATAAAAAAGGAAAAATGATGTAAATTTATGCCATTGTAAAGCAAAAAAAATACTGATAAGATAATTGTAACTTTGAAGGCAGAGAGAACAGGAGAGAGAAAATGGAAGGACTGCTGATTACAGGCGATTTTATGGAGATTACGGGGGCAACCCGCAATACGCTCATTCATTATGATGAGATTGGTCTTCTTAAGCCGATGAAGACAAACGAACGGGGTGACAGGTTTTATCATCCGTTCCAGACATATACATACAAGATTGTGAAGATGTTCCAGGCTGCGGGAATGAGTCTTGACAGTATAAAAGAAATACTTTCTCAAAAAAGAAAAGGCAGCATGAGGGAAATGTATCCGGAGCATGCGGAAGAAATGCTTGAGGGCGGAAAGCAGATTGACGAGGCTCACAGAGAAAAAAATGTTGCATACAGATATCTTAAAAAGCTGAGTTATGTAAGCAGTGTTTTTAATGAATATGATCCGGATGGAGCGCCGGTCGTAGGTCATTTTGATGTTAAGGGATATGCGAGACGGACTCCGGCAAAAACGAAGTGTTTCATGACCGAAAAGGAATTCTATCAGCTCATGGTGGACCATATAATGGACTATGCCGATAAGGTGGAGGATGATTCATTTCCGGTAATAACCTATTTTGATATGGTCGATTTTGTTGCAGGATTAAATGCCGTTTGGGCAGTGGGAAGTTTTACGCGATTCCGGTCAGGCTGCAGAATGGAAGTGGAAAATGCCGTTATTGTCAGACGAAAAGGCAGCTTAAACAGTATTTACGGGACGCTTGAAGAAATGCGTTCGTTCATGAACAGAAAAAAGCTTATGCCTTCGGCGAGTCCTTTTATACTTACAAACAGTTTTTATATGGATACGTTGGGACAGAAGCATGTGGACCGTCTTTTCGTTATTCCGGTGAGAAAAAGTACCGACGAAGAAGGGAATCTTGTTGTAGGTACTGAGGCTGAAAGAGACTATGATAATGAAGCGGATGTCAGGAATCTTCTTTCGAGCGGCGAGTACATAAAAACAATGCGAATCACGAGAAACAGCCTGAATTTCTACATCAGAAAGGGACTTATTGAACCTGCATGTACGAAGGAAAACGGCTACAATATGTACGGTATTGAACAGATATATTCAATGATGAACATTAAATCGTTGAAAAGGGCGGGATTTACAATTCAGGAGATTGTTGAAATCTACCGGCGTAATTCCGAATCTGTTGACAGGTATGAGGAGATAACAGGAACTCTTGAAGATAAGATTCAGACGGTTAAGGAAGAGATAATCGAGCTTATAAAAAGAAAGTATACGATGAAGCTGGTTTACAGATGGTTTAACATTATCAGGGTGGTGGATTCAAAGGATATGTATTCCTATACTTTTACGGAAAAAGAGCGGTTTTCGTATCGTAAGGCTTTATATAGGGAAAACTTAAATGATGAATTAAGAGTAAGGGACAGTATTTACCGTTTTATCGGAGGAACCAACGGCAGACGGACAAGATTTTCATATCCTGTCGGAATGGTGCTTAACAGGGAGATGGATGTGACCCGTGAGGAAGCCTTTGTAATTCCTTCAACACTTGAAGTTTCGCCGGAGGACATAATGGTTGATGGTGAATATATGATTTTTTCCTATGTTGCGAACGTAAGAAATTTCAGAACAATCGTGAAACAGAGGATTGATGAGATTGAGGCAGAGGGAAAAAAGAAGGTGTGCGGTGAAATTTTGAACATATTTATACAGATATATATAGAAAAAGAGGAAGGTGTCAGCATGTATATGATGACAATGCTTCCTCTTAAGGATGTGTGATTATTTGATTTCCGTCATTTCCGTTTTATCAGAGCCGGATGGACGGACTTTACGGACCTCCGAAAGGTGATCCTCAGGAAGTGTTGACGGATGAATTCCGGCACCCTTGGTATAGAGGGTGGTCTTAGGAGTTGTCTTCATCGGAAACAGCAGAATGATAAGTATTGTTCCGATTGCAAAAAGCAATAAAGAAACTATTGCCGCAAAACTTTTGGCCGGAGTATTCAGTGAGAGTATTCCGGCTTTTATTTTGTTAAAAAATGTTGCCTTTTCGGCTGAACCGGCATCTTTTTCCGGAAGGTAAATGTCGGAATCCGAAACGTTCTCCGGATTAATCAGATAAAACGGAAAATATTTGATGAATTCAGTATCTGCCATGGTGGCATTTTCGGTATAGAAATAAATGTCGGCTTTTCCCGCAGGATTTCCGTCATAGAGAAAATCTATTGAGCCGACGATATTGTTTCCGTACTTGAATTCATATATCTGTTTAAGTTGTGTGCTTCTTGTGATTTTGGAAGCATCATAACCGACAGGAAGTGCGATGCAGGCCTCTTCATTATAGAAGAAAAGCGAATTGTCTTTACCTTCAAACGGATTGCAGGAATCAAAAAGCGTTCCGACTCCATTCCGGGAATCATTTATCAGGGACTTTATGGATACTCCGCAGTAATTTTCAAAAGCATATGAAAAAAGCGCTTTGGTATCGGCATAGGAAGCGTCATTTGAGGGGCTTCCCATGACAACACAGACAAGATTAAGTCCGCCGGAGGCTGCAAATGTACAGAGAGACCATTTGGAATTTCCGCCATATGCGGTACCGCCGGTTTTTCCTGCATAGACATAGGTACATGTATCCTTTCCGCTTATAAAACGGTGAGAGGCGGAAACCTGATAATCACCGTCAAGCGTGACGGCGCGGGCTCCGAGCGTGGCTGACATTGAAGAATAACCGGTCATAAGTGAAGAGGCGGCAAGTGCAATGTCGTAGCAACAGCTGTAGTGACCGCTTTCGTATTTTCCCAGACCGTTTACGAACTCAGAGTTAACGAAGCCGTGTTCATCGGCATAGGTGTTCATGAGAGAGGCAAACCCGTTCATGCTGCCTGCAACAGCCGCACATAAAGAATAGGTTGAATCTTCGGCAGATGCCATAAGTGATCCTTTTACGGCATCGGATACCGTGATACGGCTGCCTGACGGATAACCGACATTTGCCGCCGTAGGGAAGTTTTGAGAAGCGGCCTCGATTGAGCATGTGATACTGTCAGTGAGTTTAAGGTTTTCAAGACTTACGAGTGCCGTGACAATTTTTGTAAGACTGGATGGCTGCTGTGCCATTGTTTCGTTTTTGGAATAAAGAATTGAACCACTGTTTATATCCATTACGATGGCTGATTCAGAGCTTATTTCCGGTCCTCCCGAAATGAGTGCCGAGGTTTTGACGGAAGCATCTTCCGATTCTTCGCCGCGGGCGGGAGAACAGATGAAACATGCAAATGTAATGAGTGCCAAAAAAACGGATAAGACGTGAGTGGTTCCGGTTTTTCTGATTAAATACTTAAACAAGAGAAGTCTCCTTAAAAGATTTATTGTCCGTAGTATGCTCCGGGACCGTGTTTTCTGAGGTAATGTTTATCAAGAAGCACCTTGTCCATTACAGGAAAGCCCTTTCCGGAAACAGCAGCGCTGTCATATGCCATGTGAGCCACTTCTTCAAGGACAACGGCGTTGACAACTGCGGCTTCAGGGCTCTTTCCCCAGGTAAAAGGACCGTGGGAAGCTATTAAAACGGCAGGAACATCTTTGTAATTTATGCCGTTCTCAAAGGTTTCTGTAATTACAAGACCGGTATTTTTTTCGTAGTCGTTTTTAATCTCCTCAATGTACATTTTTCTTGTGCAGGGAATTGTTCCATAGAAGTGATCCGCATGAGTCGTTCCGCCGGCAGGAATTGAAGTTTCTGCCTGTGAAAAAACGGTTGCCCAGTGAGAATGTGTATGAACGACACCGCCTATTCCGTCCCATGCCTTATAAAGTTCAAGGTGAGTAGGAAGGTCGGATGACGGCTTGAGACTGCCCTCTATTATATTTCCGTCAAGGTCGGTGACGACCATGGAATCGGCGGTCATTTCATCGTAAGGTACACCTGACGGTTTGATAACCACATATCCGGTTTCTCTGTCGATTCCGGAAACATTGCCCCAGGTGAATGTCACGAGACCGTATTCAGGGAGCATGAGATTGGCGCGAAGTACTTCTTCTTTAAGTTTTTCAAGCATATTACTACCTTCTTTCTGAAATATATCAGCTTTTTTTCAGTGAGCTGAAGAAATTAACAAGCGGTGTCAGATAATCAGATGAGAAAATCATCAGGCAGCGGCTGTTTATTGTTTTGCGGGAGGCTTCCTTAAGGAGCCTTGCCGGCTTTTGCATTGAACGGAAGATTTCCTCCCCATCAGTCGGAAAGGTTGTCTTGTCAAGTATTATATAAACATCCGGCGAAAAAAGAAAATAATATCTTTCATCTTCGTGGATTTCCGTGAAAATATGCCATTTATACTGCTGGTGAGAAAGTGATGTGTGAAGATTGACATATTTCTCATCAAGAGTTACAACCTGGTCGATTTCACGGTGTATGCCGTTTATTGCCTTTGCCCTGTAGACAAGCGGCCAGATAAGAACCACGGAGGCAAATAAAAGCAGCAGCGTGAGCAGAAAAACTATGGTCATGGTCCAGTCGGTTTTCAGGACAAGAACCCTGAGAAAACCGGCAACCGTTAGAATAGATGAAACAAGCATGAGTATGTAGAAAACAATTCTCACTATTTTGCATTTCGTGGAATATATCCAGAGATAAAATCCGGTCCGGCTTATGAGTTCATCGGTAAAATGTATATGGTTTTCAGTATGCATAAACCCTCCACTGATTAAAGATTCGTTAAGAGTGCCAGAATGACACGGGAACGGTAAAAGAAAACCCCGTGTCATCAGGACTTACCGAGTCCTATGATAACACAGGGAGTGATGAAAAAACAAGATGACTGTTATTAAGGTCTTATTTCTATTGTGTAACTTTTTTCAAACACTTCACAGGAACCGAGTCGGTTCATGAACCTTCTTTCCTGCCATGTGCCGGAAAAATCGTCATCATCGCATCTTCCGTACCATGGTTCAATGCAGACAAAAGGTGCATGTTTGCCTTTTGCCGACCATATGCCGTATACGGGAGCATCAAATGTAACACGGAGATACTCTTTTCGGTCGCTTCCGCATAATCCCACGCTGCGGCGTCGGTCATTGTAAAAGACAAGAGCATCATTGTCGAAGAAGTTTTCCGTTAAAGGTACGAGAGAGTCCTGTGTTTCCAGAATGTGTTCTTCGGACAGGCATAAGCCGTCCCCTGAAAGCAGGTTGTAGGAAAGTGGAGCACATTCGTCAAATTTTATGAAACAGGAAGTCTGAGAGTCGTCCGTGAGAGGACAGGTGAAGGCCGGATGGCCGCCGATTTGGAAAAACAGCTCACTGTCGGAAGGGTTTTCCACTCTGTATCCTGCCGTTATGGAATTGCCCTTGAGGGTGAAACTGAGGAAGAGTCTGAAATCACATGGGAATTTGGATTTTGTATCCTCAGAGGACTCGAGCAGGAAGGTTATTGAATCTTCAGTTTTTTCAAAGAGTGAAAATTCAGTATCTCTTGCAAATCCGTGCTGACCCATGCTGTAGGTTTTTCCGTCAAGAATGTAGGACTTATTCTTTAAACCGCCTACAATCGGAAAAAGTATGGGAGCATGTCGCTTCCACGCATCTCCGGCATTCCACATGAAGGAAAGACCGGTGCTTTTTTCAACAATGTCTGTAAGTTCGGCTCCCATGGAAGATATGGTTACCGAGAGTAAATGATTTTCTAAAGTATAGTTCATTATTTTCTCCGTTCTGGGTGTGTGTAACAGGTTATGCCGCCTGTCAGGTCCTGAATTTGTCAGGCGGCAGTTGTTTATTCTACTGAGATTACTTTATAGTCATTGGCAGTTACGGTTTCAATAAGCAGTTCATCCGCTACCTCGCTGCTTAAAGTTAAAACTGCAGTGCCCTCTTTGTGGCTGACAACGGCGGAATCTACCCCCGGAAGTGCCTCGAGGCATTTCTTAACATGTGCTTCGCAGTGTCCGCACATCATTCCTTCAATATGCATTGTTTTTGTCATGACAGAACTCCTTTCGTTTCTCAGAGCCGATGTTATTTCTTCGGCATCCGGAATATTTTTTAATTTTATTTTCTCAACTGATTTATGTTTATCAGCCGTAAGCCCGGTAAAGTTAAGTCGGAGGGCATTGGAAACCACAAAGAAGCTGGACAGGGACATGGCAGCGGCTCCGAACATCGGATTGAGGGTCCATCCGGTAAGAGGAATCCATACCCCGGCTGCAAGTGTGATGCCTATGCAGTTGTAGAAAAATGCCCAAAACAGATTTTCATGTATGTTCCTTATTGTGGCGCGACTGAGTCGTATTGCCGCAGGAACATCTGTAAGTTTAGATTTTACTAGAACAACGTCTGCAGAGTCAATAGCAATATCCGTTCCGGCTCCGATTGCAATTCCCGTGTCGGCAGTTGTAAGTGCCGGAGCGTCATTTATTCCGTCACCGACCATGGCGGTGTGTCCGTACTCACGGAGTTTCCTGATGATTTTTTCTTTTCCGTCCGGAAGAACGTCGCTGAATACGGCATCAACTCCGGCAGCGGCGGCAATTGCATGAGCAGTGCGTGCATTGTCACCGGTGAGCATACAGACATATATTCCCATGTCCTTGAGTTCACGGATAGCCTCTGCACTCTCAGGTTTTACAACATCGGAAACGGCGATAAGACCGAGAAGTCTGCCGTTATCAGTAAAGAAAAGCGGTGTCTTGCCCAGTGATGCAAGCTCTTTTGACCTGGTAAGCATTTCGCTGTCCATGGGCACGAGTGTGCTGATGAACTTTTCGGAACCGCCATAGAGTCTGTGGTCACCCGAAAGTGCCGTAAGTCCGTTGCCGGGAAGAACCTTAAAATCGGTAATCCGGGAGTCATATGTTTTATCCGGAAATGAGTCCGTGTCTTCCGTGTCATATTCGGTAATTGCAAGAGCGAGCGGATGTTCACTGTTCTTTTCGAGAAGTTTTGCTGCGGTAAGAAGAGCCGCACGGCTTGTTCCCGGAGCAGGAATTATATCAGTTACAACCGGTTTGCCGGAGGTTATCGTTCCTGTTTTGTCAAGAGCAACGATTTTTGTGCGTCCTGCCAACTCAAGTGCGGCAGCAGTTTTAAACAGAATGGAATTCTTTGCACCTACTCCGTTTCCTACCATTATGGCAACCGGTGTGGCAAGACCGAGAGCACACGGACAGCTGATTACGAGTACGGAAACCGCTCTGGATAAGACAAATCCGGAATCCTTGCCCAAAACTGCCCAGACAATGCCGGTAATGAGTGCGATTAACATGACCGAAGGGACGAATACGGCGGATACTTTATCGGCAGCCTTTGCAATCGGTGCTTTTGCAGCGGCCGCATCCGTAACCATTCTGATTATTCCGGAAAGTGCAGTATCCTCTCCTACATTTGTGGCCCGGCAGAACAGAACTCCGGAACGGTTTATTGTGGCGGCAAAAACCTTGCTGTCCGCCTGTTTGTCCACCGGAATACTTTCTCCGGTAAGAGCAGATTCGTCAACGGCGCTGTTTCCGTCGTTTACTATGCCGTCTGCGGGAATGCTTTCTCCCGGTTTTACGATAAAGATGGTGCCGGCTTCAAGCTCGGAGGCATTTATTATGACCTCTTTTCCGTCGCGGATTACACGCGCCGTCTGTGGAGCAAGCTCCATAAGACTTTTAATGGCATCGGTGGTTCTGCCTTTGGCTTTGGCTTCGAGAAGTTTTCCTATTGTAATCAGCGTAAGAATCATTGCAGCCGATTCAAAGTAGAGCTCATCCATAAGGATGGAGAGTTTTTCGTAATCCATATCGGCCTGTGCGCGGGTCATGGCAAAAGTTACATAAAGAGAATAAAGGAAAGACACTCCCGAACCGAGAGCGACGAGTGAATCCATATTCGGAGATTTATGAACAAAAGCCTTAAATCCGCTTATAAAAAACTTCCTGTTCAGAAGCATTATTACAATTGTGAGCAGAAGCTGACACAGGGCTACTGCCACATGGTTTTCATGAAAAAAAGCCGGAAGGGGCCATGAAAACATCATGTGTCCCATTGAAAAATACATGAGAACGAGAAGCAGAACGACGGAGAGAACAAGCCGGCGAAGTATGGTTTTCTGTTCATCGTCCTCTTCATTACGGTCTGATGTTTCGGCTCTTCCTGCAGGAAATGCCTGATAGCCGGCTTTGGTTACGGCTTTGATTATTTCATCGGAAGAAGCTTCGCCTTCTACGGTCAGGGAGTTCGTCAGCAGACTGACGGAACATGAAGTAACTCCGGCCACGGAGCCGACGGCACGTTCAACGCTTGCCTGACAGGCAGCACAGCTCATTCCTTTTACGGTAAATTTCTGCATATAAACCTCTTTCCGGACGGTTGGCTCCGTCCTTATCTGATTAGCGCATGAGTCTTGTAAGTGTCTTTAATAAATCATCGATTGTTTCATCTTTACCTGCGATAATGTCATCCTTTACGCAGGTTTTTATATGATTGGATATTAAAAGACGGTTAAAGCTTCCGATTGCGGCACTGACCGCAGAAGCCTGATTTATTATGTCGGTACAGTAGTCGCCTCTTTCGACCATACGGCGTATGCCTTTAATCTGTCCTTCAATTTTATTGAGACGTGTAACGAGATCCTTAACCTCGGACGCATCACGGTCCTTATGTCGGTTGTGGCACGGACACATACAGTCATTTTCATGAATGTCATCCATAAGTAAGTTATCCTTTCGTAAGCAGTTTATTCGTCGGAATCAGGTCCGAATAGTGTTCTGTACGGAGAGTATATACCCCGTGGGGGTATATTTCAACCCCAAAAAAGTAATAATTAAGAAAATCTTAAACTCTGCGTGACGGCAACGGGATTAAATTTCTTTATAAATGTGGTAAAATGTGCGGATAATATTAAGGAAAGGCATGGCATTTATGCTTGTAAGAAAAGAAATAAAAAACGTTTTGTCAGTTTTTCTCTGTATATGCATTATTACCGTATTTTCAGCGTGCGGATCAAGTGTCGGTCAGATGAAAGATGATGAGAGCCACTTTTACACGGGCGAGGAAAGCAGTGCTTCCGGTCAGGAAGATAAAGAGGTACTGGTCATCGTAACCCTGGAGGCGGACAGTCTTTTGGAAGATGCGGTAAGGGGCTTTAATAATGAACAGAATGACATACGTCTGGTTATAAAACAATATGTGAATTTTGAAGATAAGAATTCGGATTACGAATCCTCGAAAGAGAGGTTTCTTCAGGATGTTTCCTCAGGTGAAGGTTTTGACCTTGTAAATATTCCGAGAAGCCTCGTGTTGGAGGAAACCGATTCTCTGGAAGATTTGCAGCCGTATATTGATGCCGATTCCTATCTTTCACAGGCGGAATTCAATGAAAATATTCTGAACGGCTTCCGCAGCAACGGGAAGCTCTTGGGAATTCCGGCATTCTATTCGGTAGCCGGTCTTTTAGGTGACAGACAGAACTTTGATAATGAAATGCTGGATGCGGAATCACTTGTCACTCTGCTTAGTGAGAATCCGACGAAGGGTATCTATAAAAACTGTTCTCCGGCGAGACTTGTGGGAGACTTTTTGACCTATGGCGGTCTGTACTTTTATGATGAGGAAGCTGAAAGCTTCAATTTTACGGATGGAAAGATGGAAAAGGTTCTTGAAGCGGCATGTATGCTTAATTCAAGGGAAAATGCAGAAGCCGGTGAGGAAACCTTAAATGCGACTTACGGAACCGGAAATCTGTTTGAAAGCTTCATCATTACCGAGCCGATGGATTTCATGCTGTATTCCGGAAGATATGATGACAATTCCGTATTTCTCGGTTTTCCATCAACGGTAGGATGTGAACCTGAGGCGGTGGTTTCCTGTACGGTTGTCGGCATGAGCCGGGGGTGCGATAACAAAAAGGCGGCTTTTGAGTTTATAAAAAGTGTATACAGACGTGAACTTTCGGACTCAGACAGATGGGGGCTGCCGACAGATAACGTAAAACTGCGGGAAGTGATAGAGGAGAATCTGGAAGAAAACTTCCAAAGTGAAACAAACGTATATATATGGGACGACAGGCAGGTTATTCTGGACGGGCTTACCGAGGATGAGGCCGACGACCTGTATGAACTGGCGAACAGAGCCGTTGTCGTGAGAAACGGAAATGTTACGGAAGAATTATACGATATGGTATTTGGAGTTCTTTCGGAAGTGTTGGCGAATGAAATTGCCATTGATGATGCCTGTGAAATACTGCAGGGCATAAAGGAGTCCGGACCGTAACAAGGCCGTAGAATTTACAGATTTCAAAAAAGTGCTATAATAATGGAGGCCGTTTGAAAGGATAATGGCCGGATATTTGTAATAAACAGGAATGGAGGGAGTAACATGAGCAGAAAAAAATGCACAAGAACCCTGATTATACTTGCTGTAATCATCGTTGCTCTTATTGCAGGTATTATTGTTACCGGTGACTCAGACGGAACTCAGGAAGAGTCGATTAAAGATGTGATGCGTGATGCCGTGCTTCATGAAAGTAATAAGATAAGTCTTTTCGGAATTACGGAAGTAAATCCGGCACTCATATCAGGCTTTACCGTGACGGGAATTATTCTTCTTTTCGCACTGACAGTCAGAATATTTTTTATACCTAAATTCACTTACAAACCGGGAAAATTTCAGCTTCTTCTGGAAAGTGCGGTAAGTTTTTTTGACAATCTGGCAAAAACAAACAGTCCGCACCGCAACAGTTTTCTGGGAGCGTATATTTTTTCGGCAGGCGCCTATATTTTCATAGGAACGCTTTTTGAACTTTTTGGATTTCAGGTACTGACAACCAAGGGGATTTCAATTGCAATGCCCGCACCTTTATCGGACATAAATGCGGCAATTTCGTTGGGGTGTCTGTCATATCTTGTGATTCTGTCGGGCGGAATAGCGGAGAACGGAATAAAGGGAGTGGGTCTTACGCTTAAGGAATTTTCACTTCCGATATCAATGAGTTTCAGATTGTTCGGAGCACTTCTGAGCGGACTTCTGGTAACGGAAATGGTTTACTATTACATAAACCTGAGTTTCGTTCTGCCGGTAATCGTCGGAGTGTTATTTACGATTTTGCATGCGCTTATACAGACGTATGTACTTACAATGCTGACATCCGTATTCTATGGAGAAGTGTCAGAACCATGTAAAAAGAAAAAAGCATAACAAGCCGGATTGGCTTTAGGAGGATAAAAATGAAAACAGTGAATACAGTAAAGAAACTTACAATATTAATCAGTCTTATGATAATGGTGCTTGCCACGGCAGTACCTGCATTTGCCGCAGGTTCGGATGATGACGGCAAGGCAGCGGTTACACAGACGGCGGACAATACACAGGCGGCAGATGCACAGAAGGCAGACAGCACGGGAGACAAGGCACTCGGAGCGGCAATCTGTGTGGGTATTGCGGCAGCGGCAGGTGCAATCGGTATGGGTATGGCAATCGGAAAATCAACAGAGGGTATTTCACGTCAGCCTGAGGCAGAAGGAAAGATAAGAACAACACTGATGCTCGGACTTGTATTCATAGAAACGGCAATTATCTATGCACTTATTGTTGCAATTCTTATAGTCTTTGTTTTATAGAATATGAGCTGCGCAGGCTTTTGCCTGCAAAAAGAGGCAGGATTCCGCCGGAGGATGATTACCGATGGCTGAATCCGGAAACAATGTAATTTGGGGGCCGTATAAACGGCGGGAGAAAGGCGAGGTTTTACATATGCCATTAAATATAAACATACAGCAGATATTACTTCATCTGCTTAATTTTACGATTCTTGCAGGCGGTCTGTATATTCTTCTTTACGGACCGGTTAAGAAATTTATGGATGCAAGAGAAGAACATTATAAGAAGCTCGATGACGAAGCGGAAGAAAGGCTTAAGGCCGCAAAGGCTGCTGAGGCGGAGTATGCGGAAAAGATTGCCGAGGCAAAAAAGGAAATAGCATTTCTGCGTGCAGAATCGGACAAAAAGGCACAGGCGGCGGCTGATGAAAAGATAGAGGCGGCCGTTGAGGAAAGCCGTGAAATTATCAAAAAGGCCAGAGAAAGTGCGGAGTATGAAAAGGCTAAAATAATAGCCGATGCAAACAGGGAAATTGAAGGTCTTGTATCTGAGGCGGTTGATAAGATGATTGCCACCAGAACGGGAGACTCAATTGAGGATTTCTTAGACTCCGTGCGGGAGGTGAATGAGGATGATAGATCATGAAATCAGCCGGGTAGAGATTCAGGCATTTATTTTCAGTAAAAAGAAACCTACGGACAGACAGATGGAGGAACTTACCGATTATCTGGAAAGAAAGTATAAGGAAAAGGTGAGTCTTTCCTGGAAATATGATGAGGGTCTTACTACCGGGTTCAGAATTGAAGTCGGAACGGCAGTTGACAATTGGAATCTGGATGCCATTCTTGACTGGAGTACAGAGGGCAAAAGCCGTCAGCTTAAGGGAAAAATTGCGGAGGCACTTAAAACGGCAAAAGATGCAATGCCTCTTGTAAGACAGACAATTAGTGAATGGGTTCCGAACGTTGTTGAAGATGAGGTCGGAACTGTTATTACGGTTGGAGACGGAATTGCCACAATAAGCGGATTGGAAAACGCATCCTATGGAGAAATTCTCGTTTTTGAGGGAAATATTTACGGAATGGTGCAGGATCTTAAACGCGGATATGTCGGATGTATTATTTTTGGAGACGATACGGACATTGAACAGGGAAGTATTGTTAAGCGTACTGACAGAGCCGCCGGAATTCCGGTAGGAGATGCAATGCTCGGAAGAGTCGTTGATGCCCTGGGAAATCCGATTGACGGCAAGGGTACCATAAAGGAAAGCGGATATGCACCGGTAGAATCGCCGGCACCCGGGATTGTCGACAGACAGCCGGTTAATGAGCCGATGGAGACGGGAATACTTGCGATTGATTCCATGTTTCCGATAGGAAAGGGACAGAGAGAACTTATAATCGGGGACAGACAGACCGGAAAAACGGCAATTGCGGTTGATACGATTTTAAACCAAAAAGGAAAAAATGTAGTCTGTATATATGTTGCCATAGGTCAGAAAGCAAGTTCGGTAGCACAGGTGGTGGACACTCTTACAAAAAGAGGGGCAATGGATTATTCCGTAATAATCAGTGCAACTGCGAGTGAATCCGCTCCGATGCAGTATCTTGCTCCATATTCGGGATGTACGCTCGGTGAGCATTTTATGAACAGTGGACGTGATGTTCTGATTATATATGACGATTTATCGAAACATGCGATAGCATACAGGGCACTTAGTCTGTTGCTTGAGCGTTCTCCGGGACGTGAAGCATATCCGGGCGATGTTTTTTATCTTCATTCGAGACTGCTTGAGCGTTCGGCACATCTTTCCGCAAAGCACGGAGGAGGCAGCATGACGGCGCTTCCGATAGTTGAAACTCAGGCGGGAGACGTGTCAGCCTACATACCGACAAACATTATTTCAATAACCGATGGACAGATTTTCCTTGAAAGTGATTTGTTTTTTGCCGGACAGAGACCGGCCGTTAATGTAGGTCTTTCCGTATCCAGAGTGGGTGGCGCGGCACAGACAAAGGCGATGAAGAAGGCGGTTGGAACGCTGAGACTTGATCTGGCGCAGTTCAGGGAGATGGAGGTCTTTACGCAGTTCAGTTCGGATTTGGATGAAACAACCAAGAAGCAGCTTACTTACGGACAAGGACTCATGGAAATCCTGAAGCAGAAACAGTACAGGTCATATTCACAGCATGAACAGGTAATAATTCTGACGGCGGCCATGGCACATGTGTTCCAGGATGTTGACAAAAAGAAAATCGGTGATGCGGTCTGTGGGGTAGTGGAATATGTGGAAGAGAAGAATTCCGCCCTCTGCGCTCAGATTGACCGTAAGGGAAGGCTTTCCGATGAAGAAAAGGAAGCAATAATAAGTCTGGCGCAGGAATATGTCAATGCGGCTGACGGGGATTTTACGGCTTCGGAAAGAAAGGCCTGAATAAATTATCAAGGTAAGGTGATGCACAGTGGCTAATACCAAGGAAATAAAGAATCGTATAAAGAGTGTTCAGGATACCCGGAAGATTACGAATGCCATGTATCTCATTGCTTCGACAAAGATGAGAAAGGCAAAAAGTGACCTTGATAAAACAAGACCGTATTTTGCGGCACTGCAGAAGGAAATTGAGAGAATATTTACGTCGGTAAAGGAAGCTGACAGTAAGTATTTCTTTAATGACGAGGGTGTAAGACCTGAGGACAGACCTAATGCAGTTTTGGTAATAACGGCGGATAAGGGGCTTGCGGGAGCTTATAATCTTAATGTACTCAGAAAAGCAGAGGAGAAGCTCAGAGAAGCACCTGACACAAGACTTTTCGTAGTTGGTGAATATGGGAGACAGTATTTCCTGAAACACAATATTCCCATCGAAAAGAGTTTTCTTTATACGGCACAGAATCCCTCGATGCACAGAGCAAGGGAGATAAGTGAAGAACTTTTGAGTCTGTATGCAGACAGGGAAGTGGACAGTATTTTTATAATATATACGGACCTTAAAAACAGTGTATGTGAAGAAGCATTATGCACGGAAGTGCTGCCTTTTCATGTTTCGGGAATGGCTGCGGCAAAAGAAAATGTTACCGAAGCTTATCCGGTGGCAGATGACGGCAGCGGCGGTGAAAGAAAGGGCTATATGGAATTTGTTCCTTCGGTCAGTGCGGTTTTGGATAATCTGATACAGAGCTATGTTTCAGGTTTCATATACGGAGCGCTGACGGACAGTTTCTGCTGTGAGCAGAGCGCAAGAATGGCGGCAATGAGTGCGGCAAATGACAATGCAGGGGAAATTCTTTCTTCATTACAGGTGCAGTATAACAGGGTCAGACAGGCAGCCATAACCCAGGAGATTACGGAGGTATCGTCCGGGGCAAAGGCGCAGATAAGAAAAAGAAAAATTGCTGCCGGAAGTCAGTTGTCCGGTAACGGAGGCAGATAAATGGTTTACGGAAAAATCGTTGAGATATCGGGACCGGTTGTGGATTGTGAATTTGAACATGGCCGGCTTCCAAAGATAAAAGAAGCCATAACTGTATGCGTTAATGGCGAGGAGAGATTTATGGAGGTTGCACAGCATGTGGGACATGATACGGTAAGATGTATTATGCTTGCTCCGAGTGAGAATCTCTCCAGGGGAATGAAGGTGTGCGCACCGGGACATGGTATTAAGGTTCCGGTAGGAAAGGTGACATTAGGACGTGTCTTTAATGTTTTGGGAGATACTATTGACGGCGGAGAACAGATTTCCGGAGAAGAGACCAGATGGGAAATCCACCGGAAACCACCGAAATTTGAGGACCAGAAACCGGTTACGGAGATTCTGGAAACCGGAATTAAAGTCATTGACCTGCTTGAACCGTATCCAAAGGGCGGTAAAATCGGTCTCTTCGGAGGCGCCGGAGTAGGAAAAACGGTACTTATTCAGGAACTTATAACAAATGTGGCCACCGAACATGGCGGATATTCAATTTTTACGGGAGTAGGCGAGCGAAGCAGGGAAGGAAATGACTTGTGGAACGAGATGAGGGAAAGCGGTGTATCCGAAAAAACGGCGCTTGTTTTCGGTCAGATGAATGAGTCTCCGGGCGTAAGAATGAGAGTTGCTCTTTCCGGTCTTACCATGGCGGAGTATTTCAGGGACATGGAGCATAAAGATGTTCTTTTATTCATTGACAACATCTTCCGTTTTACGCAGGCCGGCTCGGAAGTTTCCACACTTCTCGGAAGAATGCCGTCGGCAGTGGGATATCAGCCGACACTGGCAAATGAAATGGGAGCGCTTCAGGAGAGAATAACGTCAACCAAGGCAGGTTCGGTAACATCGGTTCAGGCAATTTACGTTCCGGCAGATGACCTTACGGATCCGGCACCTGCAACTACTTTTACACATCTTGACGCAACGACGGTTCTAAGTCGAAGAATTGCGGAACAGGGAATATATCCGGCAGTGGATCCGCTGGCTTCAACATCAAGAATTCTTGAGCCGGACATAGTGGGTGAAGAACATTATACGGTTGCAAGAAGAGTTCAGGAGATACTGCAGAAGTACAATGAGCTTAAGGATATTATTGCAATCCTCGGAATGGATGAACTCAGTGAGGAAGATAAGATTACAGTAACAAGAGCCAGAAAAATTCAGAGATTTCTTTCGCAGCCGTTTACGGTGGCATCGAAATTTACCGGAGTTCCGGGTGTGTTTGTGCCGCTTTATGAGACAATCCGAGGCTTCAAAATGATAATTGACGGCGAGATGGATGAGTATCCGGAAATGGCTTTTTATAATGTCGGAACAATTGAGGATGTTAAGAGAAAGGCTGAGAGTTTATGAAATCCTTTAATCTGAAAATACTTGCGGCAGACAGTCCATTTTATGAAGGACCCTGTGAGTCGTTAATTGTTCCTACAATCAGGGGCATGAGAGGTATTCTTGCCGACCATAGCGGAATGATGAGTGCAGTTGTTCCGGGAAAAATGATATACAGGATCCCGGGAGAAGAAGACAGGGAAGCATTTGTTGCGGAAGGTGCCGTTAAAATCGAAAACAATGAGGTGTTGCTGCTTGTCGATTCGGTCGTAAAACCGGAAGACATTGATGCCGAGAGGGCGAAGAGAGCGGCGGACAGGGCAAAGGAAGCAATTCTGCAGAAAAAGAGTATTCATGAATACAGGCTGGCGCAGGCAAAACTTGCAAGGGAAATGAGCAGACTTAAGGTTAAGAACAGGGAAATGCTTTGATAACCCTGCCGAAATGTAAAGAAATTTTGCAAAAACAAACAATTTTGTAAAATTTTTCTCATACTCTTCAAAGAAACAAATGAAGATGATATAATTAGTAAAACTGAACAGATGGGAGATCGGAATTATGGGAAAACAACTGATAATTGCATTGGGCCGTGAATATGGCTGTGGCGGTAAGGAGATTGCCGGAAAGCTGGCAGAGCATTACAACATACCTTTGTATGACAGTAATCTTTTAAAGGAAATTGCTGCTGAAAAGGGTGCAGACCCTGCCATTCTTGCAAAGTATGATGAGGTGCCAAGAAACATTTTCTCATCAAGAACGGTTAAAGGATACAGCAATTCTGCAGAAGTTAATATTGCAAACATGCAGTTTGATATTTTAAAGAGAAAAGCCGAAAACGGTGAATCGTTTGTAATAGTCGGAAGATGTGCGGAAAGTGTGCTTAAGGACTATGAAAGTATGGTAAGTATATTCGTACTCGGAGACTTTGATGACAAGATTAAGAGAACGGTTGACGGCCTGGGAGTTTCCAAAGAGGATGCAGAAGAAATTCTTAAAACCAGTGATAAGAAGAGAAAGAGTTATCACAATTTCTACTGTTATGGTAAGTGGGGAGATTCAAGAACCTACGATATCACCGTAAACAGTTCAAGACTCGGCATCGAAAAAACAACAGAAGTTCTCATCAATTATATTGATGCAAGAAACAGCAAATAAAAGGCGGGTTGTGACTGACGGTTACAAGGGAAGCCGAAAATTTATGACAGACATAAAACGGAGTATGAAGCGGGAATGCTTTATACTCCGTTTTTTACTGAATGGATTTAAGTCTGTTCCGGTAATGTCTGAATCCGGCCTTTCGGCAGGAACAGCCATCCGGTGAATTCAGTTGAAGTCTACCGGAAGTTCAATATATTCTGTTTTTATCACTATGTAGGGATAGGTCGGAAGAGAGGTTGACTGAGAGTCTTTTTCGGGACCCGTAAGTTCCGTCGTAAAAACCAGACGGTCCCCGGTCTTTCCAAATTGTGCAACCTGAATGTTATATCCGTCGCTTGGACGTGTGCCGTAACCGCGGATGATATACAATTCGTCCTCCGTTGCATAAGTCATCATCATGTCGCCGCTCTTTTTTTCTTCGATAAGGGTGGCGAGAGCCTGTGGAAGATCGCTGTTAGGTACAACAGTGAAATCAACGGGTGAGATTTCGGTTTCCGTTTCCTTTTTGCCGCATCCCGTCAGCATAAGAAGCACCGGAATCAGTAGAAGAAGAAGCATAACCGGCAGCTTTCGGCAGACAGAAGTTTCAGATGTTCTCATAATATTCCTTTCATTTTTTGAATTTACGGATGCTGTTTTATTCGGCTTTCCTGCAAGTATACATATAGAGTTTTCTGCCCGGAATCAGCGACAAATCAGGATTCCACTTTTCCATATCGCTCTGCCTTACCTTAAAATGACGTCCGATTGAAAAAAGCGTGTCGCCGTCTTTGATATAGTAGCAGGTTATCTGTTTCTTGCATTTTCCACAGCAGGGGTTGAATTCAATGTCGGTAATAAAACTGTTCTCAGAATCCGCGGTGACCATGTAATTGATTTTTACATCCGCCCTGCCTTCAATTTCTCCGCCGGGGGACGGTTTGAGGGATGCACTCACCGGAATTGCGGTAAGGTTGATATGGAGTTTGTCATTTTCATATTTCTCAACAGCAGGGAGCGGCAGTTTTTCCATGAAATCGAAGTCTTTCGTCAAAACCTCCAGCTGATCCGGAGAACGGAGACTCTTGTATACGCATGTGAATTTCAGGGTTCCGGCCATATGTATCCCGTCATCACAGAAACTCAAATCATCAATGTCTATCGCGGCATCCGTATGTACGGCTTCTCCGAAATCTTCGCAGTAGGCTTCGCCTTTTATTCTTTCCGTAAACTTTATGATTTCTACTTCCGTTCCCACAATATCCCTTGAAGATTCAGGGGTTCTTGTAATAAGGAGGTCTCCGTTGACAGAATAGGCATCATCCAGAACAAGGGTTTTTTCTTCGCGGAATATATCACTGTCACATCCGATTTCTGCATACACGGATATGAGTCTCTGCTCGCCGTTTTCGTCCGCAGACGGTTCAAGCCGGACTTTATTTACGCAGGGATTGGCAAAACATATACAGGTGCTGTCCGCATTTTCCACCTCAAACTCTTTCTTGAATGGAATTTCATCTTCAATTATATAATATGGTTTGTCGGAATCTTCACCGGAATATATTATAAAGAGACTGAGTTTTCCATATACGGTGCAGGTTCCGCTTGCGGCTTCGCAGTCAAAATCATTAAGGACATAGGAAAAATACATGATTCTGCCGATATTCGGATCGGCGGGAGAAACACTCAGTTCCTCATTTACGGTTATGCGGTCATCGGCAGAGTAAATAATGGAATCAATGTCCTTGTCAAGGTACAGACACTCCACGTCTTCGTCCTCGCCGATGGCAGTGATAAGATTTGACTCTTTTTCACGGCTGCAGCAGGGATCGATGGAAATAAGTGCCGTTACACTGATTTTTCTCGGATGAATTATGCTTATTTGTACGTCTTCAAGTTTTGCGGAAGTTTTCCAGGTGCCGGGCTGTTCGTCGCTTATCCGTATCATTTCGTCAAAGTCGATTGAGCCGTTAAGACCTGCAAGACTGCTCTCATTATCCTCGGTATAATAAAGCAATTGGAAGAAAAGAGCGCCGGAGACATATAACTTGTCGCCGATGCATTTTTCTTCGCTTATGCTCAAAGAACCGTTCCTGGCAATTATTCGTGAAATGTCTCCGAGATGTTCGGGAACATTAATGTCACGGTCAAGGGTGAACTGATAACTCCGTTTGTCTATGATTTCTCTGTTTTTAATCGATTTTTTTATGGTTTCCATAGGGCCTCCTTTTCTGAACCGGGTGATTTAAGACATCCTTACATCAAGATATATGCCGTAGCCCGCCGGAATATGAAATCAGGAGAAAATTTTTTTGAACCATTTGCATTTAAAGTCGATTTTAACATTATCGACGCGGATTTCGTCGTAGCATTCTCCGCCGAGCAGGTCGTCGAAGGCTTCGTATGAGCTTCGGTTTCCGCTTACGTCCTCATAGTCGGCATTTCCGAAAAGACAAAGGCACGGAAAGGCAATGCACCACCAGTTATGTCCGGCCCCTTTTCCCAAAACAATTTTGAGAGAGTCATAATCCCCTGCCGGCAGGTAAAAATCCCCGTAAACCTTTCCCGGGAAGTGGGATGTGCCGAGATTACAGACAGCAGTGTATGAAAATCCTTTCTTTCTCAGGACTGAGTTGGCGGTATCGGTTATGGAACCGATATTCTGCCTCAAAAAGTTCCATGCGTCTTCCTTGGATGAGCAATTTTCCATATTATCAGAAATCCACGCAACAACAGCATTTCTAACAAGCAGTTTTACCTCCTGATCTTCTGAACTGTCCGAATTTGCAATGATATGCAGCCGGAGTATGTTGGCGGCAAGCTCTTCGTAAAGGGCATTGTCGGTAATATTGTCATCAGCGCTGCCGATAAGTGTCCCGGAAAGACTTATTTTTTCAAGTTCACTCTCTGATTTGGCAAGACCTGCCATCAAAAGGATGCCGGCAATGACCGACAGAACAAAAGTAAGTACACATACAATAATCAGGGAAAGTTTTCTTTTTTTGTACAAGGCGATATCTTCATCACAGTTGGCAAAAACCAGTGCAGATTCGCCGGATTGTCTGTAAAATTTCATGGTATTCTCCGTTTCGGTTTGTTTTCCGCACGTTTTCATGACGGAAGCATGTAAAGAATTCTTTGAAACGGTAAATTTGCCGTTTCATTTTCCGTACATTGTCATGACGGCGGTATGTAAAGAGTCTGCCCCGAAGGACACGTTTTATACTAAGTAAAAAAATTAAACGGATTTTTACGACGGTGAAAGGCTTTTGTTGACTGATTTTGTTGGATTATGCGGGCGAATGTGTTATACTTATCTACGCTTGTGGAGACTGACGTAAAACTGACAATGTTGTGGTCTATGAAACAGGAATCCCACGACTTTGGCCGTGTGGAGTGCCAAAATGCAAAACGTGGCAAATTTACAGAATAATGAGGTGTTTTTTATGCCGGGGAAAAATATAATAAAAGTAAAATCGAATGCGAAAATAAATCTGGTGCTGGATGTGACCGGAGAGCGTGAGAACGGTTATCATGAAGTTGCAATGATAATGCAGAGCATAGGTCTTTTTGATGAACTTGAACTGGAAAAATGTCCGGACGGCATTTATCTGGATACCGGAAGGGAAGATTTGCCGGCTGACAGAAACAACCTGATTGTAAAGGCGGCAGAAAAGTTTTTCGAGTATACCGGACTGTCCGGCGGAGTGCGTTTTAAACTGCACAAGAACATTCCCGTTGCGGCAGGAATGGCAGGAGGAAGTACGGATGCGGCAGCGGCCTTAAAAGGCCTTAACATGCTTTTCGATGCCGAACTTTCGGAAGAAGAAATCAGAAGCATAGGAATAAAAATAGGTGCGGACGTTCCGTTCTGCATTATGGGAGGAACTGCGCTTGCAGAAGGCATAGGAGAAAAGCTTACGGCTCTTCCTCCCGCACCGGTCATGAAACTTCTTATAGTTAAACCGGCACAGGGTATTTCCACAAAATTTGTTTATGACGAGCTTGCTCCGGCAGAATGTCTTAAACATCCGGACGTGGCGGGAATGAGAGAAGCAATTGAGGAAAAAAATATAAAAAAAATCTGTGAAAGACTTGGAAATGTTTTGGAAAGTGTTACAATAAAAGAACTTCCGTTCATAAGGGATATCAAAGCGAAAATGAAGTCGCTTGGTGCCGACGGAGTTCTTATGAGCGGATCCGGCACGACTGTTTTCGGTATCTTTACGGATGAAAATGCTCTGAGAAATGCATATTCATGGTTCAGAGAATCAGAATATGCCGACGGAACTTATGTAACGGAAACGGTTCAGTCCTGAAATTAAATGGAGGCAGAAATGAAAAATATAGCGGTTGTTTTCGGCGGAAGATCGTCAGAACATGAGGTGTCATGTGTTTCGGCGACGACCGTCATAAAAAATATTAACAGAGATGAATACACGGTTTATCTTATCGGAATTACAAAAGAGGGAAAATGGCTCTTGGTTCCAAGTCTTGAAGCAATAGAGGACGGAAGCTGGGTGAATTCCGAGGCAGGTGCCGTTATTAGTCCGGATGCATCGGAGCACGGCATACTTATAACGGAAAAAGGAGAAATACGTCATCAGTATATAGATGTTGTATTCCCGGTTCTTCACGGACTTTGGGGTGAAGACGGTACGATTCAGGGACTCCTGGAACTTTCCGGAATATCTTATGTGGGATGCGGAGTAGTTGCAAGTGCAGTTTCAATGGATAAGTTTTATACAAAGATAATTGTTGACACTTTAAATATCAGACAGGCGGCATATGTACCTGTTTTGGCAAAGCAGCTTAAGAATATGGACGAGGTTGTAAAGAGGGTAGAAGATAAGTTTCCTTATCCGGTTTTCGTTAAACCGTCCAACGCGGGTTCAAGCAAGGGCGTAAGCAAAGCCCATAACAGGGAAGAACTTGAAAAAGCTCTCATTCTTGCTGCCGGACATGATCATAAAATTCTGGTAGAAGAAACCATAGAGGGCAGGGAAATTGAGTGCGGCGTGCTCTCTGAAAACGGAATTATCGCATCTGGAGTCGGAGAGGTGGTTGCTGCCGATGAATTTTACAGTTATGATGCCAAGTATAACAATTCGGAGTCGAGAACGGTAATCAATCCGGATATGCCTGATGAAAAAGTTCAGGAAATAAGACGTGCCGCATGTGAGATTTTCAGAGCAGTTGACGGTTTTGGACTTGCAAGAGTTGATTTCTTCCTTGAAAAGGGTACAAATGAAGTTGTGTTCAACGAGCTTAACACCTTGCCGGGATTTACTTCAATAAGTATGTATCCGATGCTCTTTAAGGCTGCCGGAATTGATACTCCGGAGCTTGTGGAGAAGCTCATAAATCTGAGTTTTGTAAGAGAATAAGAGGCGGGATAAGAAGGCTTTTTGTCTGCTTATCCGATGTAACCGCCGGAAAAAGTGGGGAAGATTATGACTGACAGACTGCCTATTGGTGTGTTTGACTCCGGTGTGGGAGGACTTACGGTCGTAAAAGAGATAATGACCAGGCTTCCTGATGAGGAGATAATATATTTTGGTGATACGGCAAGAGTTCCGTATGGCAATAAATCAAAAGAGACCATAATATCATATTCCAGACAGATTGTTTCTTTCCTGTTGTCGAAGAATGTTAAGGCAATAGTAGTCGCATGTAATACGGCAAGTGCATTTGCCCTGGAGACAATAAGAAATGAAATACCGGTTCCGATTATCGGAGTGATAAAACCGGGGGCAATAACTGCCGGAATGACGACAAATAACGGTCGTATAGGAGTTATCGGGACCGAAGGAACGATAAACAGTGGCTTGTATCCGGAGTTTTTAAAGGAAATAGATCCTAAAATACAGGTCTTTGGTGTTGCGTGTCCGCTCTTTGTTCCTCTTGTGGAGGAAGGATGGACGGATGACCCGGTAACGGAGCAGGTTGTATCAAGATACATATCAAATTTTAAGGATAAGGATATTGATACGCTTGTGCTCGGATGCACGCATTATCCTTTGCTGAGGAATGTGATAAAAAAAGTTGTCGGTCCGGAAGTAAAGCTGGTTAATCCGGCTTATGAGACGGCAAAGGAATTGGAAGAGGACCTGAAACTGAGAGGTCTCATTGACAATTCGGGAACATTGCCTTCACACAAGTTTTTTGTAAGTGACGGTGCTGAAAAGTTTCGTGATTTCGCCAACTCGATTCTGCCATGTGAAATCATTGAAACAAAAGACGTGAACGTTAAAAAGTTCCGTGATTAAAAGAAAGAGGAATCAGATGATAAGAACAGTATTGGTGCTTTTGGCTTTTCTAATATTCTTTGCCGTGTCGCTGCCGGCAATGATTATTTTATTCATTATTAAGCTGTTTAACCCTAAACTGGCAGCAAAAATTGCACAGCCCCTTGTCGGAGGGTTTGGATTCAGACTTGTCCTGCTGGCAAGCGGATGTAAGTGCATAAGAGAAGGAATTGAGAACATTCCAAAGGATACGCCGGTGCTCTTTGTCGCAAATCACCGTGGATTTTTCGACATACCTTTGGTATATACTTCAATTCCGGTACTGCACACAACGGCATTTGTGTCGAAAAAGGAGATTGCAAAGGTTCCGCTTCTTAATTGCTGGATGGCGCTTCTCAACTGCGTATTTCTTGACAGGTCCAGTCCGAAGGCAGGCCTTAAGTCGATTCAGAAGGCAATTGAAGAGGTTAAGGCAGGCTGGTCAATATTTATCATGCCGTCAGGTACGAGAAATAAGGGCGAAGGCGTGGAAGAGTTTAAAGCGGCAAGCTTTAAAATTGCGGAAAGAACGGGATGCCCGGTTGTTCCGGTTGCAATAACGAACACCGATGAGGTGCTTGAAAAACATTTCCCTAAAATTGAGAAACATGTAATAACCGTGCGTTACGGAAAGCCGATTATTACGCAGGGAATGGACAGGGCCGCCTTTAAGGATGTTCCGGGCAGAGCTTATGCGGAAGTCTGCAGGATGTATGATGAGAATATGACAAAATATCATGCGGACGGAAAATAAAAAGCAGACGGAACGGATTTTAAATGAAGTTTTAAAAGGAATCTCAGCTTTACTTTTTTACCGCTCTCTGTTATCATAAATATGACCCATCAGTAAACCAAGGAGGATTTTTATATGCATAAGTGGACCATTGTACTGCTTATTGTTTTGGCAGTTATTCTTATAGGTATGGTTGTTCTGTACTTTATCGGACGACGTATGCAGAAAAAGCAGGAGGAGGCAATGCCTGACATCCTTGCGGGAGCACAGTTAATGTCAATGCTCATAATAGATAAAAAGAGGATGAAGCTGTCGGAAGCGGGATTTCCGCCGATAGTAATGGAACAGGCTTCAAAGCTTATGAAGAGGGCAAAAGTGCCGGTTGTAAAAGCAAAGGTCGGCCCAAGAATAATGAACCTCATGTGCAGTGAGGAAATTTTTGATGATGTTCCTTTAAAGAAGGAAGTTAAGGCTAAGGTTAACGGTATCTACATTATCGAAGTGAAAGGTATCAGAAGCACTGCAAAGCCTGAGGAAGAACAAAAGAAAAAAGGCTTCTTCAGCAGAGCTAAAAAAGAAGCCATAAAAATGTCAAAAGAAAAGAAGAAATGATTTAGCTGATTTCAATTTTGAGCCGGTTTCGTGAAATAACATCTTTGTCCATAAGGATATCATAAGACAGTTTTACTACGATGCCGGAATCAGTCTCATCCCAGATTATCATTTTTGTTTTAAATGACAGCTTCAGAAGTCCGTAAGGAGTCGGATAGTCTGAGGCTGTTATTTCTTTTGGATTGAAGGTCATTCTGCAGCCGGGAATTCTTCCCGAAGCATAAGTCCGACTCATGGAAAGACATCCGTTTTGGTACTTAAGAACCTGTTTTATAATGTCTCTTGTATCGTCGTCTGCTGTTTCGTAAATGATATAGCGGGCGTCTTTTTTTGTGTAAATCTTTCCGATTCCTTCCGTTACAATATTATCATTATCGCTGAGTTCACCGCTTCCGGTTACTTTTACTTTTATGTTTCCGTCTTTCATAAAAATCCCTTTCATGTTTTTAAACGATTGTTTGTGACATGAAAGACAGTATATAAAAAATTTATCAGCCAGTCAATTAATAAGCCATGTATATTTTAACGTTTAGAGTGAAAAAATATTTACAGAAAAAAGGTTTATATGCCGGAATCGGAGGTTGATATGGAAAACAGGAATAACAAGTCATCGGACAAGGGTTTAAAAGATGTATTTATGAGGAACCGTAAAACATATATTTCGGTTTTTGTCTGTCTTTTTGCGGTCTATGCACTGCTTATGATAGGAATAAACGTGGGAGATAACGGTCAGCAGAATCAAAAGACGGAGATTGAAGAAGAAAACAAAGGTGAAGAGAATAAAGGTATTATAACAGGGAAGCCGGTTGTTACGCCCATCGTACCAAATGAAAAGGAAAACCCTAAAGGGGACGGAGAAAATCAGAAGCCTGCCGGAAGTACGGAAGTGAAAGTATCAGACGGTGTAGGCAGTGAAAAAACAGAGGAGCCTCAAAAGGTTTCTTTTGATGTAACAAAGGGTATTGCATGGCCGACGGACGGTGATGTGATTATGCCTTACAGTATGGAACATGCGGTTTATTATGAAACGCTCTGTCAATTTATGACAAGTGACGGTATGCTTATTGATGCGGTTCCCGGAACGATTGCAACGGCATGTTGCGACAGCGTGGTTTCTGAAATTTACTCGGATACGCGGCACGGCCGGTGTGTAGTCCTGACGGCCGGTGATTACAGTTTCACATATGGTCAGCTTAAATCGGTATCGGTAAAAAAGGGAGACAGTATTAAAGAAGGAACAGCCGTCGGTATGATAAGTGAGCCGACAAAATACTTTGAAAAAGAAGGAACTCATCTTTACTTCAAAGTAGAATATGGCGACAGTGCAGTTGACCCGGCAGAACTTTTACGTGAGAAAAGAGAATAGAATACATTTAAAAGACCCGGAAAATTTCTGTCAATACCGCAGGGAATGTGTTACAATGGCTGCAGAGTAAGTATCCGGTGCGAAGCGAAGGGGTTTTTGTGATGCCGCACCGGGAACGGATGAATGGAGAAATCTATGGAAATATCGGAAGGAATGAAACTGCAGACCAAAAAGAAGCATCCGTGCGGTTCGGATGTGTGGGAAGTGATTTTTGCGGGGTCGGATCTTAAATTAAAATGTCTGGGATGCGGGCATTGTATTTTACAGCCGAGGAGCAAGTTGATAAAAAACATAAAAGGCACTGTCTGAAAGGAATTCGGGCAGTAAAAGTACACAAAAAACAGCAAAAAAATTATATAAATTCGTGCTTGCAATTTATATAAGCCTATGTTAGAATTCTGATTTGTGGTGACTACACAAATATTCCTTGCTCCTAAGTGAGTTAGGGGCCAGAGACCAGAAGGAGGTGCGAGACAACTATGAATAAGTATGAATTAGTCTTAGTTGTAAGTGCAAAGATCGAGGATGAGGCTAGAGTTGCTGTTGTAGATAAGGCAAAAGATCTTATTACAAAGTTCGGCGGCGTTATCACTAACGTTGAAGAAAAAGGCAAGTTAAGATTAGCTTATGAAATCCAGAAGATGAAAGAGGGTTATTACTATTTCATCCAGTTCGATGCTGATGCTACAGTTCCAGCAGAAATCGAATCAAGAGTTCGTATCATGGACAATGTACTCAGATTTTTGTGCGTTAGACAGGACGAAGAATAAGGAGGGATTTCCTTTATGAACAAAGTAATTTTAATGGGAAGATTAACCAGAGATCCCGAAGTCCGTTACGCTGCAAACAGCAATACTGCAGTTTGTCGTTATTCACTTGCTGTTGACCGTCGTTTCAAAAGAGATGGCGAGCCTGAGGCAGACTTCTTTAACTGCACCGTATTCGGAAAGAGTGCGGAATTCGCAGAAAAGTATTTCAAGAAGGGTACAAAGATTCTTGTAACAGGTCGTATCCAGAATGACAACTATACCAATAAAGAAGGTCAGAAGGTATACAGCACACAGATAATGGTTGAAGAGCAGGAATTCGCTGAAAGCAAGGCAAGCGGCAATTCGTCTGGAGCGGGCGCTTTTGAAAGTCGTCCAAATCCAAACGCAGCAGGCGATGGCTTCATGAACATTCCGGACGGAATGGACGATGAGCTGCCATTTAACTAAAAGGGTATAAACCCGTAAAGAATTGGATAAGGAGGTAACCATCATGGCTATTGATAAACCGGCTAAGACAGAAAGAGCTGATGCTCCTGCAAGAAGACGTGTAATCCGCAGAAGAAAGAAGGTTTGTGTATTCTGTGCAGATAAGTCTAATGTTATTTCTTACAAGGACACAGCTAAGTTAAAGAGATATATTTCTGAAAGAGGTAAGATTCTTCCTAGAAGAATTACAGGAAACTGTGCAAAGCATCAGAGAGCTTTAACTGTTGCAGTTAAGAGAGCACGTCACGTTGCTTTATTACCATATACAACAGAATAAATCAATTGACTGTAAAAGAGAGAAGTTTTTCTTCTCTCTTTTTTTGTCTTTTTTCAGGAAGTGCCGTTTGTACGAGACTTCTTTTTCTTGTACAGAAACAGCAGGTGTGGTATTATTAGAATGCTATGAGTTTCAAGACATCCGATTCCGGAGAGTGAAAGTCTGAAACAATCGATTTTGCATTTGTGCAAACGGAGGAATAAATGAAATCGGGAAAATTAAAGAAATATTTTTTTATACCGCTTTTGCTGTCTGTTTTGTTGATACTGATGGATGTATCCGTTATTTTAATATCGAAAAGTGACACGGCAGGACTGATATGTTTTTCGGGAACGCTTACATTTATTGCCGGGCTGCTTATCTGGACAATTATAGTTTCCTCCAGAATTAAGAAGGAAATAACTTCAGCATCCGTGGGATTTAATGAGGCAAAGTCGGAGATACTTTATTCTTTTGCGGTTCCATATGCGATAATGGACTCGAAGGGTGAGATTTTGTGGAACAATGCTGAAATGCAGTACGTTTTGGACGCTGTCAAAAAGGGCTGCAGGAAGATGTCGGAAATAATTCCAAACATTACCAGAACGAAGCTTCCGACGGAAACGGATGATGTGGTTTTCAGAGCGGAGATAGCCGGCAGAAGTTATAAAATTGTTCTCAGTATGATTTCAGCATCGTATTTTGACAGATCGCTCAGCATCATAAACAGTATTGACGGTGATTATGAAGATAAGATACTCGGAATATATATGTATGATGAAACCGAGATGGAGAAGCTTAAGCGTGAGAACTACGATCAGCAGATGATAATCGGTCTCCTTTACATAGATAATTATGACGAAGTTCTTGATGTGGTGGATGAAGTTAAGAGGTCACTGCTTTCGGCGCTTGTTGACAGAAAGATCAACAAGTATATGATACATATGAATGCCGTAATCAAGAAACTGGAAAAGGACAAGTACCTTTTTGTCTTCCGGAAAAAGTACCTTGAGGAAGTTAAGCAGACAAGCAAGGTGCTTCTTGAGGAAGTTAAAAAGATAAATACGAATAAAAATGATAATGATATTACAATCAGTATGGGGCTTGGAATTGCGGAATCTGACTACGCAAAGAGTTATGAATATGCAAGAGCCGCAATTGATCTCGCTCTCGGACGAGGCGGGGACCAGGTTGTAATTAAAAACGGTGATGACATTACCTATATCGGTGGAAAGAGTGCTTCAATAGAAAAGAGCACAAGAGTAACCGCAAGAGTAAAAGCCCATGCACTCAGGGAGCTTATCGAGGCCCATGACGAGATTTTCATAATGGGCCATTCAATAGGTGACGTGGATTCGTTGGGCTCGTCGATAGGTATTTATAAGATTGCGCAGTCCATGAAGAAGAGTACTCATATTGTACTGAATGAGGTTAATTCTTCAATAAGACCGATAATAACGAGATTTCTTGACAATCCGGATTATCCGAAGGATATGTTTATCGGAAATCTTTCGGCACAGGAGCTGGCATCAAGAGATTCGCTGCTGGTTGTTGTGGACGTAAACCGTCCGGCGCATACCGAATGTCCGGAACTTTTCGATATCATACCGACTGTGATAGTGCTTGATCATCACAGAGTGGCAAGTGATTCGGTACAGCATGCGGTTCTTTCCTATATTGAGCCTTATGCTTCGTCGGCAAGTGAGATGATAGCTGAAATTCTTCAATATATCGGTGACGGAATGAAGCTTAAACCGTTGGAGGCGGAAGCTTTATATGCGGGTATAATGATTGACACCAACAATTTCCTTACGAAAACAGGTGTAAGAACCTTTGAGGCGGCGGCTTATCTGAGAAAGAACGGTGTTGATGTTACGCGAATAAGAAAGGCATTCCGTGCTGATATGACGGAATATATTACGAAGGCTGCGGCAATTACATCGACAGAATTCTTTATGGACGGTTATGCAATAGCAAAATGTTCATCGGATGGAATTGAATCGCCGACAATACTGGGAGCGCAGGTTGCAAATGAGCTTCTTGAAATAATCGGCATAAAGGCTTCCTTTGTTTTCACGGAATATAAAGGAAAGGTTTATATCAGTGCGAGGTCGATTGACGAACTGAACGTGCAGGTTGTCATGGAAAAACTCGGCGGCGGCGGCCATATGAACATAGCCGGAGCGCAGCTTGAGGGAGTTCCGGTCGGAGTGGCAATCGACAGAGTGAAGAATGTTCTGACTGAAATGTCAATGGGAGGAGATTTATAAATGAAGGTAATTTTATTAAAAGACGTAAAATCAGTAGGTAAGGCAGACCAGATTGTTGAAGTAAGTGACGGATATGCAAGAAACTGTCTGCTTCATAAGGGTCTTGGGGTGGAAGCAACTCCAAAGACTTTAAATGACCTTAAACTTAAGAAAAAGTCAGAAGAAAAGGCGGCTGCCGAGGCACTTGCGGCTGCGCAGGAGCTTGGTGGAAAGATAGGAGCAAGCAAGGTTACGGTTGGAATCAAAATCGGAGAAAACGGAAGAGTTTTCGGTGCGGTTTCAGCAAAAGAAGTTGCGGAAGCCGTTAAATCCCAGCTTGGTTTGGATATTGATAAGAAAAAGCTCATCATGAATCCATTCAAGAACATGGGAAATTTCACCGTAGGAGTAAAACTTCATCCGCAGGTAACGGCAGAACTTGCAGTAACGGTTGTTGAGGAAAAATAGTTCGGAACGGTAGAAATATGGATGAAAATTTGATTAAAAAAGTACCGCCTCACAGCGAGCAGGCGGAAAAATCCGTTATCGGCGCCATGATATTGGACAGGGAAGCCATTGCCGCAGCAACGGAAATACTTATAAAAGATGATTTCTATGAAAAGCGGCTTGGTGTGTTCTTTGAAGTTATGGTCCAGCTCTATAATGAGGGCGTGGAAGCGGATGTAGTTACGATTCAGGACAGACTTAAAACAAAGGAACTGCCGGAAGAGTATTACTCGGTTGAATACATTTCCCGTCTTGTTGAAGGCGTGCCGACCTCTGCAAACATAAGATATTATGCAGAAATAGTAAGGGAAAAGTCGCTCATCCGTCAATATATAAAGATGAGTGAAAAGTACCTGAATACGGCTTATCTTGACAAGGAACCGATAAAAGACATTTTTGGAGAAGCTGAAAAAGAGATGTTCTCACTTTTCCAAAAGGCGACGAGGACAACGGACCAGACTTCCATACAGAATATAGTCTTGGACAGTCTTACGGGCATAGAAAAAGCTGCAAGAAATAATGGTGCGGTAACAGGTATTCCGACAGGATTTATCAAGCTCGATAACATGACGGCAGGAATGCAGCCTTCCGATCTGGTTCTGGTTGCGGCACGTCCGTCCATGGGTAAAACGGCTTTCGTCCTTAATATGGCTGAATATATGGCGGTGAAGAATGACTATGCTACGGTTATATTCTCACTGGAAATGTCAAAAACACAGCTTGTAAACCGTATTCTCTCGATGCATTCGAGAGTAAATTCTCAGAACATAAGAACCGGAAAACTGGATGATTCGGAATGGACGGATCTTATGGAAAGTGCAAGGATAATAGGTAATTCAAAGCTTATCATAGACGATACACCGGGTATTTCCGTGACGGAATTGAGGTCAAAATGCAGGAAGCTTAAACTGGAGCAGGATCTGAAGGTAGTTATCATAGACTATATTCAGCTTATGACAAGCGGACATAAGGCAGAATCAAGACAGCAGGAAGTTTCCGAAATTTCACGTTCGCTGAAAGCCATAGCAAGAGAAATCGGATGTCCGGTGATTGCACTCAGTCAGCTTTCACGTTCCGTGGAACAGCGGCCTGATAAGCGGCCTATGCTCTCCGACCTTAGAGAGTCCGGTGCGATAGAGCAGGATGCCGACGTTGTAATGTTTATATACAGAGATGATTATTACAATAAGGATACACAAAATCCGGGAGAATCGGAGATAATTATCGGAAAACAGAGAAACGGTCCGGTAGGAACGGTTCATCTTAAATGGATTGCAGAACTTACAAAGTTTGCGAATCTTATGGACAACTGATATCAGCAATGTAAAAATGACAGCATTTTGAAGATATCGGATCAGAATATAAAAAATGACAGCATTTTGGAGATATCGGATCAGAATAAAAAAATGATGGCATTTTGGAGATGTCGAATCAGAATATAAAGCAGGGATTTCTGGAAAAAAGAAATATCCCTGCTTTTTTATTGCGACAGATTTCGAGTCGGGATTTATGTATAATTAAGCCACTTTAATGTGTAGGAATGGAGTGGAGAATGAAATGGGAGAAAAAAGATATCTTCTTGCAGATGTTGCAAAGAAGCTTGAAATACCGCCTTATATGCTCAGATACTATGAGGATGCGCTTGCAATAAGTATTCCGAGAAATGAAAGAGGACTCAGGTATTATGGAAGGAGTGAGGTTGAGCTTTTTAAATCGGTACTTAATCTTGAAAAAAAGGGATTTAATCTGGGAGAAATAAAAATAATCATGGACGATATTCACAGGGTGGAAAAGCTTCCGCCGGACAAGTTGTTGGAATTGAGAGACAGGCTTGACGGATGTATGGAGAAATGCAGAGGGGGAAAACTTGTAAAGCCAGAGGAGAGGACAACCAGTATTCCGGCAGAAAGGCAGGTTCCCGTGGGAGAGGTTACGGCCTCAGACGATAAGATGGTACAGTTTAAGCGGATAATGACCGATATTATGCTTGAAGCATTGAAAATCAATAATGAAGATTTGAGTCAGCAGATAAATTATACGGTTACTGATTCCATAACGCGCGAAATGAACTACCTCATAAACAGAAAGGAGAGGGCGGAGGAAGAAAGGTTTAAGCAGATAGACAGACGTTTAAGAGAGGTATGTGCCGTCAGGGAAGGGAAAAAGAAAAACGGTGCAACCCCTCAGGGGTGACACCGTTTTAAACAAATTGTCCTTTTAACAATCAGCTCTTTAGAGGGCTGATTTTTTTATTCTTCAATTGAATCTGTAGGACATACAGCTGCACATGAACCACAGTCGAGACATGCATCTGCATCAATAACATACTTGTCAGCTCCTTCGGAGATTGCGCCTACAGGACATTCTGAAGCACAAGCACCGCAAGAAACACAACCATCGTTGATCTTGAAAGCCATTTTATGCTCCTCCTTGCTTTTAAAATAATTAGCCGGTAAACCGGTAAAGCGGGTTAGCGCTCATAACAAAGGGAACAAAGTCCCCTTTGCATTTGAAAACATTCTACTTGAATATCCCGGAAAATACAAGCCGTTTTTTTTACAATTAAATACAAACACGTCAAAAACCACCTGATATTGTTAAATTTTTTTTATTATTTAGAGAGTTGACTAAACCAATACATTCATTTATACTCATTTCGAAAAGAAAAATCAGTAACTTCGCTGATGGCGCTCCGGAAGCGTGATTTTTGCCGGACGTCATGGAGGTGTATATATATGAAGATAGAAAAGATAAATGACAGGCAGATCAGATGTTATCTGACAAGCAAGGACCTGGCTGACAGAAAAGTTAAACTGAGTGAAATAGCTTACGGTTCAGAGAAAGCAAAACAGCTTTTCCGCGATATGCTTGATCTTGCAGAGCGTGAGTGCGGATTTGAGGGAAAAGATGCACCGATAATGGTTGAAGCGATTCCTTCACCGCCGGATGAACTCGTTTTGGTAATAACAAAGGTAGAAAATCCGGATGAACTTGATGTAAGATTTTCAAGATTTACGCCGGCGGATACCGAGTCGGAAGGTATTCAGGAGAGCAGGGATGAAAGTCCGGACGAGATTTTCGGAAAAAATGTAATCGAACAGGCCGGAAACGGTGAATGGGACCCTGCAGACGCCATAAAGGGGATACTTGATCGTGTTTTTGGAGGAAGTGAAGACGGTGACGGCGGAAAGAAGGAATCTGAGAAACAGGAGACAAAGATACCGTCTGACTATTTCAAGGCCTTCCGTTTCCCAACGCTGGAAAAAGCGGCAGAGTTCGCAAAGGCGGCAGGAAGGGGATTTGCCGGACCTTCAAAATTGTATAAGAATCCGGCTGACGGAAAATACTATCTGACGATAGGAATAAAAAATGCAGACCGTGACGTATTCAGAAGGTTATGTAACAGGGGCTGCGAATTCGGTGAAGAAGCACCGGAGGCTAAAATGTCATACTACACTGAACATTGCAAATGTATCATTAAAAGTGATGCGTTGGGAATTCTTTCGGTGTTTATGTAAATAAAAAATAAATACACTTATTTATAGATAGGAGGATTTTTTATGACAGTTTCAAAGGATATTACAATTGGAGAACTTCTTACAATTGACACGGGTGTTATTCCTGTACTTCTTGAGTATGGAATGGGATGTTTCGGATGTCCGTCAGCACAGGGAGAAACAATTGAAGAAGCAGCAATGGTTCACGGAATTGAAGTTGATGAACTTATGAAATCAATTAATGATCTTCTTGCAAGCAAGGAAGCATAATTGACCTGAAGCCGGCAGCGGATGCCGGTAAGGATGTTTGATTGAAACGGGCTCTTGGGAACGCGCTCCCGAGGGCCTTGTTTTTTTCAGAACGTTAAATGTGAGACGGTTTACGGGAAGAGGCCGGAAAAAGTCTCAAAATGGTAAAAAAAGTAACATACCGGCTTCCGTAATACGGTCGGCTGATGGTATAATATATACAAAAAATGAAAATTCGTTTGTGCATAATTACAGATGAATCAGGCCTTGTGTCATTGTGAAACCCGAAAAACTTTGGCAGTAAGGTCAATTGAAAAAATAAAAAACGGCGACTATCATAAATCTGTCAATTGATTTAGGCGAGGTTTATCATAGTCATCATGGCTCCGCAAAAAAATGTAGGCGGTTGCCTTGCACCTAAGCCCTGGATCAGGAAAGCTCCCGAAAGACTGTATCATGCCTGCATCCGATGGGCGGATTTCTCAGGGAGCTTTTTACATTATGAAAAGAAAATCGGTTTTAGCAATTCTATTTGCCCTGTCATTAGGCATTTTTGCGGGATGCAGCCTGACAGGCGGTGGAAATGATGGGGAAAAGAGTAATATATCGACTAAAATGGTTGATTTGGAGGCACAGTACAGTCTTGCGGAGGGCGAGGCTTTTGTGGTAATTGACAATTCGGAGCAGATGGAGAGGGCAAAGCTTTTTGACGGCAGGTGGTATCTCCCTCTTTCTGTGGCACAGGTTATAAACGACCGTTTTTATTGGAATGAAGCGGAAGAACAGCTTGTTGTCACAAATGCGGTCAGTATTGACTACTATTGGCCGGATGTAAACGGCTGCCGTATCATGAATGTTGACACGGACAACGGTTATCCGATGTTGAAAACGGAAAATGGCAGGGTTTATCTGAGCGGGGAACTCGTGGAAAAATATGCGGGATATGAACTAAAGGTGTTTGAGGATTCGCCTGCAAGACTTGTGATTAACAGTGCAGGAACGGAATCGGAAACGGTTGCCGCATCAGCAGATGAGACATGCATAAGAGCGGCGGCATCACTTTCCGCAGACATAGTAAAAAAAGTTTCCGCAGGCGATATTCTGTATAAAATACAGACCGGCACGGATTCCGGAGAGTTTATAAACGTATGCACTGCAGACGGATTTGCGGGATATGTCCGGATAGATGATGTCGGACAGGAGAGCGTTGTAAAACACATCTCGGATTTTACGGAGCCGGAGTATGTAAGAAATGTTGAAGGAGAAACCGGTCTTACCATGGTATGGCACAATATGTCATCGGCAGTAAACGGTTTTTCGGGCGAAATTTCGGGAAACGAGGGCATAGATGTGGTAATTCCTACCTGGTATTCGGTTGTTGGAACGGATGGCTCGATTTCGTCAAATGCGAGTCATAAATATGTGAACAATGCGCATAATCAGGGGCTTAAGGTATGGGGGCTGGTAAATGATTTCGATCCGTATGTTAAGGGACTGGATGTTCTCTCAAATACGGCTTCAAGAACGGCGCTCATTGAAGCACTTGTTTCCGGTGCCGTGGAATATGATTTGGACGGAATAAACATAGACTTTGAGTATATTACGGCGGAAAGCGGTCCGCATTACATACAGTTTTTGCGTGAACTGTCCGTTTACATGCGAAAGAACGGACTTACACTCAGTGTTGATAATTATGTTCCTAATTCCGGAAATACCCAGTACAATCTGGAAGCACAGGCTCAGGTTTGTGATTACATCATTCTTATGACCTATGATGAGCATTATTCAGTTGAGTCGGGAGTCGGAAGCGTTGCTTCAAAGGGATTTGTGGAGAACGGCGTAAAAGCGGCACTCGAATATGTTGATGCCGACAGGCTTGTTATGGGAATTCCATTCTATACGCGTTTGTGGGAAACGGCGGCTGACGGAACAATGAGTATGCAGGTTATAACGATGAAAACTCAGAGTGAAGTTGTAAACAAATACAATCCGGAGATGGCGTGGGATGAAGAATTCGGACAATATCATACGGTATATACCAACAGCAGCGGTGTTTCATGCGAAATGTGGCTTGAAGAGGACCGTTCAATCACGGTGAAGAAAGAAATCGCTGACGTAAACGGACTTGCAGGTGTTGCCTGCTGGTGTCTCGGCTATGAAGAAGATTCGGTTTGGGATGTGCTGAAGCAATAGGGCATTGCAGAAGGATTGACATAAGAATAAAATAGGGAAGGGCGGATTCGTTCAAGAGGAATTCTGCCTGTAATCCGGCAAAGGAGAACCAATGGGAAGAAAAAATGAAGCTCAGGAATGGAAGCGTTTTGAAGAGCTTTTTGAAGAAATGTCTGAAAATTATGAGGGTTTCAGACGATTGATGGCTTATTACAGATGTGCCATTATGGAAGTTGAAACAAAATTTAATGTGCTTAACACGCAGTTTTCGCTCAAACAGGAGTACAATCCGATTGAATCCATAAAATCGAGATTGAAGTCGGTTGAAAGCATTTACGAAAAAATGAGGCGTAAAGGGTATTCGCTTACCATGGCTTCGGTTGAGGAAAATATGCATGACGTTGCGGGAATCAGAGTAGTATGTCCGTTTATCAATGACATATACATGCTTGCGGAATGCTTTCTGGAACAGGATGATGTACGACTCATAGAAAAAAAGGATTACATTAAGAATCCGAAGGAAAACGGATACAGAAGTCTTCATCTCATAGTGGAAACTCCGATTTTTTTGCAGAATGAGAAGAGGATGATGAAGGTTGAAGTCCAGTTAAGAACCATCGCGATGGATTTTTGGGCAAGTCTTGAACACCGTATGAGCTATAAAAAAGAAATATCTCCAGAGCTTATGAGGGAGCTTGCGGGGGAATTGAAAGACTGTGCGGAAAAGAGCGCCGAGCTTGACGGACGCATGGAAGGAGTAAAAAACAGAATATATGAAGGCATAAATAAAGATGCCGGAAAGGAATAAAAATGCATATAACATTAACAGGAAACCTTGGAAGCGGTAAATCAACCGTAAGTAAGATCCTTAAGGAGAAGCGCGGATATGAAATCTACTCAACCGGTTCGGCACAGAGAAAGATTGCCGAGGAACTCGGAATAGATGTCATAAAGATGAACGATCTCATGAACAAGGATGAGAAATACGACAAAATGATTGACGAAACAACGGCGAGATTTTCAAAGGAAAATACGGACAAAAATATCATTTTTGACTCAAGACTGGCATGGAACTTCGTTGAGAAGAGCTTCAAAGTGTTCCTTTCGGTAAATATTGATGAAGCGGCGGGACGAGTGTATTCCGATGCAAAAAGAGGCGAAGTCGAGAGCTATAAAAGCGTGGAAGAGTGTAAGGCAAAACTTATTGAGCGTGCAGGCAAGGAAGATAAGAGATATCAGGAAAAATACAATCTTCACTATTTTGACTTTAACAACTACAATCTCGTAATAGACAGCACGGCATGTGAACCGGAGCGTATTGCCGATACTATTGAACGGCTTGCAGAAGAATCAGAGGGCAAACCGGAAGAAAAAATGATACTCTTTTCACCTGAGAGACTTGGAATACAGAGGACGGAAAAGGCTGAGATTTCTGATTTTTACAGAGGCGGCGAAGTTGTAATTAAGGCTTCGGGTGATGATTATGTAATCGAAAAAGGCAAAGAAAATGCCGTAAAGGCGGCGGAGGAAGGATTCTGCTTTGTAAGATGCAGACTCGCATAGAATAAACCGGCTTTTCATGGTCAATACTTATTGCAGAAAATTAAAGTGCGATGGAGCCGGTCATGGAAAGAGAAAAACAAAGAAAACTGATAGTATATGTTTTGACAACGGCAGCGGTATATCTGGCATTCAAATACCTGCTGCCGCTTTTTTTGCCGTTTGTTGCGGCATATGCAATTGCATGTGTTCTTACACCTCCGGTAAGGTTCTTATATGGAAAAGTGAAACTGCCCCTTTGTGTATCCTGTTTTGTCGGAATAACAGGGCTTTTGGGGATGCTTTCATTTGCTTTCTGGAAAATAGGAAAGACTCTGTGGAGACAGGGAATGAGGCTTCTTAACAATCTGCCGGGTTATGAGGAGAAGATTATAAAAGGTCTGGGCGGCATGTGTGAGAAGGCTGACGGAATACTCGGCAGGGAGGCAGGTACCGTCAAAGAAATTATAATGAAAGAAGACGGTCTGTTTGACAGTGCATGCAGAAAGGCAGTGGAAAGTGCGGCCGGAATAACGATTGACATAGCGGAAATAATTGCAATTGTGGCAGGAGTGGTTCTGATTATTCTGGTTTCCGCAATTCTGATTTTATATGACGGAATCAGAAAAAAATCCGTAGGTGAAATTGCGGAGGGGAGTGAATCGAGAAGCATTATGCTTGTAAAAAAAGGGATTTCGGAAGCGGGTGCGGCATATCTGAAAACACAGCTCATACTTATGGGCATAACCTCAGTGGTCTGTTCAGTGGGACTTGCGATTATGGGGAACTCATATGCATTGCTTGCAGGACTGGGAATAGGATTTTTGGATGCACTTCCGGTACTGGGGAGCGGGTTTGTATTCGTACCCTGGGTTTTGATAAGCTTTTTTAACGGCAGGGTAAAAGATGGTTTTATACTGTTGATAACCTATGGAGTGTGTCAGCTTATCAGAGAATTTCTGGAACCCAAACTTCTGGGGGACAAAATCGGAGTAAAACCGGTTTACACCGTTATGGCGATGTATGTCGGACTGAAGCTTTTCGGATTCTTCGGTTTCATCCTGGGACCTGTGGGGCTTATAATAATCAAATATGCCGCCACGGAATTTGCCGGAGATGGGAAAACTACCAGTTAATCCACCAGGAATCCAGCAATACGGCCGTGCGAAAAAGAGTCCATATAAGGGAAGGAAGAGTGAACATCAGAGAAAGGGGAGTCAGTTTCAGGAACATTGCGCAGAGCTGAAGCATGAGTATATTCTGGTATATGCTGAGAAGAGATGCTCCAAGGGGCATTCCCGGAATGATAAAAATAGAGGGAATGATGAGGCAGATGATGAAGGAATAAAAAAAAGTGCAGTTTATGTGCTTAACGGATTCTCTTCTTTCACCGGCATTCAGATGAAAATTGTTCAGATAAAAGAGAGCTCCCAAAAAGAGGTAAAAAAGTATGCTGATAACCGGAAGAATCCTGCCGGAGAGAATAAGAGCAGATACAAAGGCATAGGGATACCCTTTTGAATAAGCAGAGATGAAGAGGGAGAGGAAGAAAAAAGGAGTCAGAGTCATAAGGAAACAGAAAAGAGCCTCGCGGTAGTGTATTTTTTTCAGAAAAAACGTTAATCCTGTCATATTTTCAGCCTGACTGCTTTGTATCAATATATGCATTTTGTTTCGGTCTATTGACAAAATCAGAGGCAGCACTTAAAATTAGTCAGTCAGACACATAATTAATTACCGTTTTTAATGGAGGAAAGAAATGGCAAAAGAAAAGAAATTGGTAGAATCCATTACCTCAATGGAGGAGGATTTCGCCCAGTGGTATACAGATATAGTAAAAAAGGCAGAGCTTATTGAATATAGCGGAATCCGCGGATGTATGATTCTCAGACCGGCAGGATATGCACTTTGGGAAAACATTCAGGCAGAGCTTGACAGAAGATTCAAGGAAACAGGTGTTGAAAATGTTTATATGCCTATGTTCATTCCTGAAAGCCTTTTAAATAAGGAAAAGGATCATGTAGAAGGTTTTGCACCTGAGGTAGCCTGGGTTACACACGGCGGTACGGAGAAACTTCAGGAAAGACTTTGCGTAAGACCTACATCAGAAACATTATTCTGTGATCTTTATTCAAGAATAGTAGAGTCCTACAGAGACCTTCCAAAGGTTTATAACCAGTGGTGTTCAGTTGTAAGATGGGAAAAAACCACAAGACCGTTCCTTCGTTCAATGGAATTTTTGTGGCAGGAAGGTCATACTGTTCATGCAACGGCAGAAGAGGCTGAAGAAAGAACGATAATGATGCTCAATGTTTATGCGGATTTCTGTGAGGAAGTTCTTGCGATTCCTATGATAAAGGGAAAGAAGACTGACAAGGAGAAATTTGCCGGAGCAAGTGCAACATATACAATTGAAGCACTTATGCATGACGGAAAAGCTTTACAGTCAGGAACCTCACATAACTTCGGTGACGGATTTGCAAAGGCATTTGATGTTACATATACCGATAAAGACAATCAGATTAAGCACGTTCATCAGACAAGCTGGGGAGTATCCACAAGACTTATCGGTGCCGTTATAATGGTACACGGAGATAACTCGGGTCTTGTTCTTCCACCAAGAATTGCACCTACACAGGTAATGATCATACCTATTCAGCAGAAGAAGGAAGGCGTTCTTGAAACAGCAGCCGCCATTAAAGAAAAGCTTGGCGGTTTCAGGGTAAAGGTTGATGATTCGGACAAGTCACCGGGATGGAAGTTCAGCGAGCAGGAAATGAGAGGAATTCCTGTAAGAGTTGAAATCGGTCCAAAGGATATCGAAAACAACCAGGCAGTAGTCGTAAGACGTGATACAAGAGAAAAAATTGTTGTTTCTCTCGATGAGATTGATGTTAAGATGGGTGAAATTCTTGATACGATGCAGAAAGAGATGCTTGAAAGAGCAAGAAAGCACCGTGATTCCCATACAACACAGGCTGTAACATGGGATGAATTTAAGGAAGCCGCTGATACAAAGCCGGGATTTATTAAGGCAATGTGGTGCGGAGATCTTGCATGTGAACTTAAGATTAAGGAAGATGCGGGCCTTTCATCAAGATGTATGCCATTTGAACAGGAAAGAATATCAGAAACATGTATCTGTTGCGGAAAACCTGCAAAGTCACTTGTTTACTGGGGTAAAGCATATTAAGACATAAAAAGAAATCAGGCGGATAACGTACCGACTCTAAAAAGTCAGACCTGAAAATCTGACGGTTGAAGTCCGGTGCATAAGCTAAACCGCCTGATTTTTCTTGTTTTATCGAACCGGCAGTTTTGCAATATGTGAATCGGCGGAATAATTCAGACTCCACAGGTTAATAATAGATTTGTAAAAAAAACCGGGAGGAGCATATGCAGCAGGAAAAGATTGTAATGTCGGTACCAACCTATGTAAGGGTGATAGATAAATCGGTGAAGGTGAAGGATATCGTCAGCCTTGCAGGAAGCAATGATAAGCTTGTGAAAAGGCTTGAAGAAGAGTTTTTTTACAATTTCTGCGATGATAAAAGTGTTCAGGTGTTTTCTTCGCTCATGCTGACGGCTTTTCTTGAGAATAAATGTACCGGGCTGGAGGTATTTAACGAAGGTGAAACGGAATTTATATTGGAATATAAACCTGAGAGAAAGAATACCCGTGCGGAGAATGTGTGGGAACTGATTAAAGTTGCACTGATAAGCCTTGCGATTTTCACCGGTTCTGCATTTACGATTATGACATTCAACAGTGATGTCGATGTCGGTGGAGTGTTTGAGAAGGTGTATGAGCTTGCAGGCATTCCGGAGTCGGAAAGCAGGATACTTGAAATCTGTTACTCCATCGGGCTTTTTGTGGGTATAACGCTGTTTTTTAACCGTTTTCCTCTAAGAAAAAGCAGGATGAATCCGACACCGCTTGAGGTACAGATGACGGTGTATCAGGATGGTGTGAACAAGGCGGTTGTGGAGCAGTCGTTAAAAGACGGCAGTGTGCATAATGTATGAGGGAAACAGTGACTTATTTTGTGGTTGGATTTACGGGAATAAGCGCGGGAGTGCTTGTGGCCGGCGGACTGTTTGCATTGCTTACGAAAGTCGGTGTCATTACAAGGATGATTGCCTTTTCGGGAACTCAAAAGTCGATTCCTCTTTATTCGGCAATAATAGCTGTCGGGGGTATATGGGGCAATCTGATATCCGTGTTTGACCTGAAACTGCTTAAAGGGGTGGTTTCGCTTGGGATTTTCGGTATCATGAGCGGACTCTTTACCGGGGCACTTTCGATAGCACTGGCAGAGAGCATAAATGTGTTTCCGGTGCTGTTTAAAAAGACGAAGATTCACAGAGGCATATCGTGGATAATGTTTGCTTTCGCCGCAGGAAAGCTTGTCGGGGCTTTTTTGCAAATGGTTTAATAAATTCATAAGGATTTGGTAACAAATAGGTGATGATATTTTGAAATATCAAAGGTATAATGGCAGTCAATATATATCATTGACGGCAGTATAAGTGAAAGCCGCAGGGGAATGAGGAAAAAATGAACAGAAGACAAAAAAGAGTGTTGATTGTAAGCGGGGCGGCGGCCCTGGTTCTGTTGCTGATTCTTATAATTATGGCAGTAATGAACAGAAAATATATCGAGATGAGTATTCCGGAGTCACAGACCCTGGAGGTGCAGTATGGTGACGATTTTAAGACACCGGATGTGACGGCGGTATACAGAGGAACGATAATCAACAAAAAAGGGAAAAAATTAGATGTAACGGTTTCGGGAAGCGTTGATACAAAACAGTTTGGGCATTACGAACTTGAGTATACGGCAAAATATAAAGATAAGAGTGCCGTTGCATATATTCTTGTGGATGTTGTTGACACGGCAGGACCGGTAATTACCTTAAACGGCGGAGAAGAAAGAATTGTCAGTCCTCTTGAAACATATGTGGAAGAAGGATATACGGCAATTGACAATTATGACGGTGATGTGACGGATAAGGTTGTCTGTGAAGAAATGGATGGAGAATTCGTTTATACGGTTACGGACAGTCATGGAAATACATCAACAGTTGTAAGAAGGGTAATCTATAAAGACGAAGTACCGCCGGTCATAACACTTACAGGTGATAAGGAACTTGCATGGCAGGTCGGTCAGGAATATGAAGAACCGGGCGTGACGGCAGTTGATGACTGCGAGGGCGACATATCTGGACGGATTGAAGTGAGCGGAACGGTTGATACATCCGTTGAAGGTGAGTATGAACTTGTTTACAGGGTAAAGGACCAGTATGGAAATGAGGCATCTGAAACAAGGAAAGTAGTTGTCAGGGATACACAGGCACCGCTTATCACATTATTAAACGGAGACGTGTATCTGAAAAAAGGCGAAACGTATTCAGACCCGGGATACACGGCGGAAGACTTAAAAGACGGAGATGTTACCGGACAGGTTATGGTGAGCGGAACGGTTGATACCGGAACGGAAGGAACATATAAAATAACCTATGAAGTGACTGATTCGAGCGGTAATAAGGCTATTGCGATAAGAAAAGTATATGTGTATGAAAATCTGGCGAACATTCCGACGTCGGATCCAGGAGATAAGGTGGTTTATCTGACTTTCGATGATGGTCCCGGACCATATACGGAGAAGCTGCTGGATGTACTTGATAAATATAATGTGAAGGTAACGTTCTTCGTAACCAATCAGTATCCGAAATACCAGGATCTCATGGCAGAAGAGGCTAAAAGGGGACATACGGTTGCAATCCATTCATATTCGCATAAGTATCCTGAAATATATGCAAGTGAAACAAATTATTTTGCCGATTTGAATAAAATGAGTGACATAATTGAATCCCAGACGGGTGAAAAACCGATGATAGTCAGATTCCCGGGTGGAAGTTCAAACGGAATAAGCAGGAAATACTGTGTCGGAATAATGACGAAGGTTACTCAGGCGGTTACGGCAGCGGGGTATAAATATTGTGACTGGAACGTACTCAGCGGAGATGCCGGTGAGACGGAAGTTACGTCTGAAGTGGTGCAGAATGTAATCGAAGGGATGAAGAGTCACAAGGTTTCATATGTTTTACAGCATGACGTTAAAGAATTCTCGGTTGATGCCGTAGAAGAAATTATCAAATGGGGACTTGCAAACGGATATACATTCCTTCCTCTTGAATATGATTCACCTATGTTGCATCACAGAGTAAATAATTAAGTTCAGACCGGTGTTTTTTGAACAGACTGTATGAAGCAGTCAGCGGAACGGATGCTATTTTAAGGGCAGTGTCGCAGGAAAGTGATGCTGTCCTTGTTTTTTTGTAAACAGACCAAGGAAAAACGCCGGACTCTTTAAAATTATGCGTTAAAGCACAAAATCAACCGAAAAGGCGGTTTTAGTTCTAAAAAACCGTGGGCTTAGACGGTTCTGTTTGTAGGTTTTGACAGTTGACAAAGAAGTGTACTTTATAATATGATAGCAAATGGGGTATAGCAGGTTTCGCTCATTTTTTTGGTCGAGCCCTGCTTTTGTGATGTTCTAAAGGCATATTTATGCAACATTAAAAACGGAAACCGATAAAGTGATTCCGGATGCCCGGCGAACGGATTATATTAATTTTATTCAATCAGTAAATTCAGGAGCTTTAGAAATTAAAGCATTCCGATTGGGAGGTATATATGTACAACAAAGTTGATACGAATATGAATTTCGTAGAGCGTGAAAAGGCAGTCGAGAAATTTTGGAAAGAAAACAAAATTTTCGAAAAGTCGATGGATTCCAGAAAAGAGGGACCGACATATACTTTTTATGACGGACCGCCTACGGCAAACGGAAAACCACACATCGGACACGTTCTTACAAGAGTAATCAAGGATATGATTCCAAGATACCGTACAATGAAGGGATATTATGTTCCAAGAAAGGCCGGCTGGGATACACACGGTCTTCCTGTTGAGCTTGAAGTTGAGAAGCTTCTCGGCCTTGACGGAAAGGAACAGATTGAAGAGTATGGTATGGATCCTTTTATCCGTAAATGTAAGGAATCCGTTTGGAAATACAAAGGTATGTGGGAAGATTTCTCCGGAACCGTTGGTTTCTGGGCTGACATGGACGATCCTTATGTAACATATCATGATGACTTTATCGAGTCTGAATGGTGGGCTTTAAAGACAATCTGGGACAAGGGTCTTCTCTATAGAGGTTTCAAGATAGTTCCTTACTGCCCTCGATGCGGAACACCTCTTTCTTCACATGAGGTTGCACAGGGATATAAGGCCGTTAAGGAAAGATCTGCCGTTGTGCGTTTCAAGGTAATCGGCGAAGATGCATATTTCCTTGCATGGACAACAACGCCATGGACACTTCCGTCTAACGTTGCACTCTGCGTAAATCCGGAAGACACTTACTGTAAGGTTAAGGCGGCTGACGGTTACACATATTATATGGCAGAAGCTCTGCTTGATAAGGTTCTGGGACCACTCGGAAGCGAAGAAGTAAAGGCTTATGAAGTTTTAGAGACATATAAAGGCTCAGAACTTGAAAATAAAGAATACGAACCTCTCTATGCATGCTCAAAAGAAAGAGCGGATGCACAGAACAAAAAGGGATTCTATATTGTATGTGACAGCTATGTTACAATGACAGACGGTACAGGTATCGTACATATTGCTCCTGCATTCGGTGAAGACGATGCAAATGTAGGACGTAAGTATGATCTTCCTTTCGTACAGTTCGTTGACGGCAAGGGTGATCTTACACCGGAAACACCTTTCGCGGGTCTCTTCGTAAAGGATGCCGATCCGGAGGTTCTTAAGGACCTTGACGGAAGAGGACTTCTTTTTGATGCTCCTAAGTTTGAGCATGATTACCCATTCTGCTGGAGATGTGATACTCCGCTTATCTACTATGCAAGAGAATCCTGGTTCATCAAGATGACGGCAGTAAGGGATGATCTTGTAAGAAACAACAAGACCGTAAATTGGATTCCTTCTTCAATCGGTGAAGGAAGATTCGGAAACTGGCTTGAAAATATTCAGGATTGGGGTATTTCCCGTAACCGTTACTGGGGTACACCGCTTAACATCTGGCAGTGCGAATGCGGCGAGATGATGTCAATCGGATCAAGGGAAGAACTTGCGGAAAAGAGCGGAAATCCTGAAAATGCGAAGGTTGAGCTTCACAGACCATACATCGACGAGGTTACGATTCCTTGTCCTAAGTGCGGAAAGCAGATGCACAGAGTACCTGAAGTTATTGACTGCTGGTTCGACAGTGGTGCAATGCCGTTCGCACAGCATCATTATCCGTTTGAAAACAAGGAACTCTTTGAAAGTCAGTTCCCTGCCCAGTTTATTTCAGAGGCGGTTGACCAGACAAGAGGATGGTTCTACTCACTTATGGCAGAATCAACAATCCTTTTCAATAAAGCACCTTATGAAAACGTAATCGTTCTCGGACTCGTTCTTGATGAAAAGGGTCAGAAGATGAGTAAATCCAAGGGTAATGCGGTTGATCCGTTTGAAGCCCTCAAGACTCTCGGCGCAGATGCCATCAGATGGTATTTCTACATTAATTCCGCACCATGGCTTCCAAACAGATTCCATGACAAGGCGGTTGTCGAGGGACAGAGAAAATTCATGGGTACTCTTTGGAATACTTATGCATTTTTCGTACTTTATGCGAATATTGATAATTTTGATGCAACGGCATATAAGCTTGAATATGATAAGCTTACTGTAATGGATAAGTGGCTTCTTTCAAAGCTTAATACCGTAGTAAAGACGGTAGATGAAAATCTGAATTCATATATGATTCCGGAGGCAGCAAGAGCTCTTGACGACTTCGTAGACGAAATGAGTAACTGGTATGTTCGCCGCTGTCGTGAGAGATTCTGGGCAAAGGGTATGGAGCAGGATAAGATTAATGCCTACATGACCCTTTATACGGCGCTTGTTACAATAGCAAAGACGGCAGCACCAATGATTCCGTTCATGACGGAGGATATTTACCGTAACCTTGTCTGCAGTATAGATAAAAATGCACCGGAAAGCGTTCATCTCTGCGACTTCCCATCAGTGAATGAGGAATGGATAGACAAGGAACTTGAAGTGAGCATGGAAGAAGTTGTTGAAGTTGTTGTTCTCGGCCGTGCATGCCGTAATGCAGCAAATATTAAACAGCGTCAGCCAATCGCAAATATGTATGTTAAGAGCGGTAAGCAGCTTGATGATTTCTATATTGAAATTATTGAAGATGAGCTTAACGTTAAGAAGGTTATTTTCAGCGAGGATGTAAGTGCGTTCACAAGCTACAGCTTTAAGCCGCAGCTTCGTACGCTCGGAAAGAGATTCGGCAAGAACATTGGTGCCGTTAAAGAAATCCTTGCAAATATGGACAGTGCAAAGGCTATGGAAGAACTTAACGGTACGGATATGGTTACCATAGTTCTCGATGGTGTGGAAGAGAAGATTGCCAGGGAGGATCTTCTCATAGAAGCAGCCCGTAAAGAGGGTTACGTTTCTTCCGCTGACAAGGGGGTTACCGTTGTACTTGACACAAATCTGACGGATGAACTTATTGAGGAAGGCTTTGTAAGAGAAGCAATCTCAAAGATTCAGACAATGCGTAAGGATGCCGGTTTTGAAGTAATGGATAAGATTTCGGTCAGCTTCACGGGAAATGAAAAGATCGAAGAGATTATCAGGAAAAACGAGGAATTCGTTAAGCGCGTAGTAATGGCAGATCGTATCGTGTATGACAGTGCAGAAGATTTCAGCAAAGAATGGTCACTCAATGGTGAGAATGTAACCATTGGTGTCCGCAGGTAAGTCAGAGACAGAATGGAGGATTTTATGCAGATTAACAAAAAGGAGTTCAAGAAGAATGTTCAGGACTATCTTAAGACATTCTATCGCAGAACAGTAGAGGATGCATCACAGCAGCAGTTGTACCAGGCAGTGGCATATGCCGTTAAGGATTATATCGTAGATGACTGGGCTGCAACACAGAAGGCTATTGAAGAGAAGGATGCCAAGACAGTTTATTATCTTTCAATGGAATTCCTTATGGGACGTGCATTGGGAAATAACATCATCAACCTTAAGGCAAACAAGGATATCAAAAAGGCACTTGCTGAACTTGGTATCGACTTAGAGAATATTGAGGAACAGGAGCCGGATCCTGCACTTGGAAACGGTGGTCTTGGAAGACTTGCAGCATGTTTCCTTGATTCTCTTGCAACACTCGGTTATCCGGCATACGGATGCGGCGTACGTTATAAATACGGTATGTTCAAGCAGGGAATCGTTGACGGTTTCCAGGTTGAAATGCCTGATGAATGGCTTAAGGACGGAAATCCGTTCGAAATTAAGCGTTCTGAGTATGCCTGCGAAGTTAAGTTTGGCGGATATGTACGTTATACAAAGGATGAGAACGGCAGAGAGCATTTCACACAGGAAAACTATCAGTCAGTCCGCGCAATCCCATATGATTATCCTGTAGTAGGATATGGCAACCATGTTGTTAATACACTTCGTATCTGGGATGCGGAAGCCATTGTTGATTTCAACCTTGCTGAGTTTGACAAGGGTGATTATCACAAGGCTGTTGAACAGCAGAACCTTGCACATACAATTTGTGAAGTTCTTTATCCAAATGACAACCATTATGCAGGTAAGGAATTAAGACTTAAACAGCAGTATTTCTTTGTATCGGCATCAATTCAGAGAGCTGTTGCAAAGTATATGGAAACACATGATGACATCCGCAAGCTTCATGAAAAGGTTTGCTTCCAGTTAAATGATACACATCCAACCGTTACGGTTCCTGAACTTATGAGAATCCTTATGGATGAGTACTACTTAAGCTGGGATGAGGCATGGGAAGTTACAAACAAGTGTTGTGCTTATACTAACCATACAATCATGGCAGAGGCTCTTGAAAAGTGGCCATTAGAGCTTTTCTCAAGACTTCTTCCTCGTATTTACCAGATCGTAGAAGAAATCAACCGTCGTTTCATTATCCTCCTTCAGGATAAGTATCCGGGAGATTATTCCAAGATTGAAAAGATGGCTATCATCATGGATGGTCAGGTTAAGATGGCAAACCTTGCAATCGTTGCAGGTTTCAGCGTAAACGGTGTTGCAAAACTTCATACTGAAATCCTCAAGAACGAACAGCTTAAGGATTTCTATCAGTTATGGCCTGAAAAATTCAATAATAAGACAAACGGTATCACACAGAGAAGATTCCTTGCACACGGAAATCCTCTCCTTGCAGACTGGATTACTTCTAAGATTGGCGATGAATGGATTACAAAGCTTGATCACATGAAGGAACTCAGTGTTTATATTGATGACAAGAAGAGCCAGAAAGAGTTCATGAATATCAAGTACCAGAACAAGCTTCGTCTTGCTGAGTATATCAAGGAGCATAACGGAATCGAAGTAGATCCACGCTCAATTTTTGATGTACAGGTTAAGAGACTTCATGAGTATAAGCGTCAGCTCCTCAACATCATGCATGTAATGTACCTCTATAATCAGCTTAAGGCTAATCCGGACATGGATTTCTATCCAAGAACATTCATCTTCGGTGCAAAGGCTTCAGCCGGTTACCGTCGTGCAAAGCTTATCATCAAGCTCATCAACTCAGTTGCTGATGTTGTAAACAACGATAAGTCAATTGATAACAAGATTAAGGTTGTTTTCATTGAAAATTACAGAGTATCAAATGCAGAGTGGATTTTTGCCGCAGCAGATGTTTCAGAGCAGATTTCAACAGCATCCAAGGAAGCATCCGGTACAGGTAACATGAAGTTCATGCTTAACGGTGCCGTAACTCTCGGTACAATGGACGGAGCAAACGTTGAAATTGTTGAAGAAGTAGGTGCTGAAAATGCCTTCATCTTCGGACTTTCTTCTGACGAAGTAATCAATTATGAGAACAATGGCGGTTATCAGCCAAGAGAAATCTACAACACTGACAGCGATATCCGTCAGGTAATGACACAGATGATTAACGGATTCTACTCATCTGAGGATACAGAGCTCTTCCGTGAGATTTATACATCTCTCCTTGACGGAACATATGACAGAGCAGATCAGTACTTCATTCTTAAGGATTTCCGTTCATATGCGGAAGCACAGAAGAGAGTTGAAGAAGCTTATCGTGATGAAGAGCGTTGGGCTAAGATGGCAATGACACAGGTTGCACATGTAGGTAAGTTTACTTCTGACCGTACAATTGAAGAATATGTTCGGGATATTTGGAAGCTTGAAAAAGTTGTTGTTAAGCCTGAGGAAGCATAATTCCGCAAAAACCGGTTAAGAACATACAATTATAAAAGCTCCGGTGGAGTCGAAATAACGGCTTTGCCGGAGCTTTATATGTTTGGAAGAATCCGCAAAGATACCGGCGGTTTATATCCACTATAAGAAGTATAAACGGGTTAATAATATAACAAGAGAAGAAAAACAAAAAGCGGGGTTTAATATGTCTGAAAAAGTGATGATGACTCACGAAGAAATGCATAAAGCAGGGATTGAACATGTCCATGAGCATACGGAAGTTTCCTGTGACGGTAGTGAAACCGTGAAGGGGCATGTCCATGCACATACACATTCACATACGCAGACAAAGGCAGTTCTAAACCGTATGTCAAAAATAATCGGTCATATGGAACATGTAAAGGGCATGGTTGAGGACGGAAGGGACTGCAGTGAAGTACTTGTACAGCTTGCAGCAGTGAAATCCGCCATAGCCAGTGTGAGTAAGGTGATACTTAAGGATCACATTGACCATTGCATGGTAGATGCCGTAATGGAAAATGACATACAGACCATAGAAGAATTAAAAAATGCAATAGATAAATTTTTATAATGCAGAGGTTATAGGCCGCATCTGCTGAATGATAAGGGGAGTTCCAGGGAGTTATTCTCGAGGAGCTCCTTATTTTTTAATATGTCCTCGGAATCACCGTCTGCGACAAGACGGCCGTCAGAAATAAGGATTACCCTTTTACAGGTTTCATAGATGAAATCGAGGTCATGGGAGGCGATTATCATTGATTGAGAAAGAGAATTTACGATTCGTATCAGATTTCGTCGATTTTTTGGGTCGAGAGCGGCGGAGGGCTCATCCATCAGAATAAGTTCCGGTTCCATTGACAGGATGGTTGAAATTGCCGCAAGTTTTTTCTCGCCTCCGGAAAGCTGCATGACATGCCGTTTGGCGAGGTGAGAAATGCCGGTTGTCTCAAGGGCACATAGGGTAAGCTTTTCAACCTCATTCGGAGAAAACTTCATGCAGGAAGGTCCGAAAGCCACATCTTCGTAGACGGAGGCCGTAAAAAGCTGATTTTCGGAGTCCTGAAAAACATAGCCGGTTTTTTTCCTTATTTCTTTCAGGTTCTTTTTCTGTAACGGAAGGTCGAAAATCCTTATGCTGTCTGAATTTGGAAGGGAATCCGATGAGGGAAGGATTCCTACCAGGAGTTTAAGAAGTGTGGATTTTCCCGCACCGTTTGCACCTATAAGCCCGAGATGTTCACCTCTGTCGAGTGAAAAACTGATGTCATCGAGAATTATATTGCCGCCGGGATAGGAATAAGCCGGATTTTTTATTTCAACAACAGGATTCATAAAAACTGCACCTTTCTGAATATGATTATAAGAACGAGAGAGAGGATCAGAAAAACATAGTCCGATTTTTTCGGATAAACTTTTTTCTGAAAGTAGTTATCGCCGTCGAAACCGCGAAGACACATGCTTTGATGAATCTCAGCCGCGCGGTCCATGCTTCGTAGAAGCAGATTCCCCACGAAGGAGCCCCAAAAAGCAATGCTGATTCCCTTTTGACCGCCTGAACGGAGTCTGTAAGAGGAAAAGAGGGCGGAAGTTTCTTTCATGAGAAGGCTGATATATCTGTATGTAAGTAAAAAAACGGTTACGGGCAGTGTCGGAACGTGGAGTCTTCGCAATGCAAAGCAGAGGCTGTCAATTCCGGTGGAGGCTATCAGTATGTACCCGGCCAAAACGGCAAGAATGCCTTTCATTATGAGAGTCAGAAAAGAAATCATGCCTTCGGTTATGGGGATACCGCAAAGAGAGCCGGCCATATTGCGTTCGAGGAAGGGATTCGCTATGCCCATGATAAGAATAAGGGGTAAAATGCGTCGCAGACGACGGAACGCATGACGATAGGACAGATCTCCGATTCCAAACATGATAATCGGATAAACCGACATCAAAAGAAGTCTTGTGACATCATGTTTATCACAGGTCATTACTGCCACGAGATAGAAAACGGTAATAATCAGTTTAAAAAGGGGATACCTTTCATTAAGCATGGTATCCCTTTGTGAAATCTGTTCTAAAGAGTTAAATTCGCTGATTGGATTATTTTGGTTGCTCATATGAATCCTCTTTTTTTCTGAGTCCGAGGTGGCGCAGCAGCCTGCAGATAAGCATAAAGCAGGCAAGAATGATTACGCAGCCGACTATACCGGACATTATCGTGCCGGCAATTTCACCGGCTCCGGCAAGTGAGTAATCCGGAAGCAGGGATGTCTTTTCTTGAACGGATGCAAAGAATTGCTGAAGTTTTCCGCCGGATTTAAGCTCATCGGTTCCCATAACTTTTTCAAGTGACCATTCAAGACCATCGGGATGAGAAGATGCAAGAAGTGAAATGCCGCCGCCGATTACAAGCGCGGTTGCGGCAAGAACCGTAAGCATCTCTCTGAATGAAAACCTGTTTTGGGAATCAGAGGAAGAACTGCTCCAGAGCAGAGACGGTCTTTTTTCATATATAAAACAGAGGACGGCCGCGGTAATCAGTCCCTCAATCAGTCCGATTATGAGATGTATCGGCTGCATGAATGACAGAAATACACGGAAAGGAAGGGAAGTTATTCCTGAGAGAAGAGTTTCAAGCACGACCGAAAAAGAACCGAGCTGGAGCGAAATTATGCATCCCAGCACGGAAGCGGCGGTGATCCTTCCTTTGTTCATGCGCTTACCGGTCAGAGGTTTCCAAATAAGAAAGGCTCCGACAAAGCAACCGTAAAAAGCCATGTTCCAGATGTTCGCGCCGAGAGCCATCAGACCTCCGTCGGCAAAAAGCAGACACTGAATGAACAGTATTCCAATCATGGTTATAAAGCCGGCATAGGGACCGAGTACGGCTGAAGCGAGCATGCCGCCGCAAAGATGACCGGAAGAACCGGTTCCTGGAATTGTAAAATTTACCATTTGGGCAGCGAAAATAAACGCACCCATGACACCCATTGTTGGGATTTTGGATATATCATCATCATTTTTCAGTTTTCTGACGGAGCAGGCGGCTGCGATACCTGAAGCGGTATACATAACTGCGGCAACCGCAGGTGCCGTCAGGGCGTCTGACATATGCATAAGTGTACCTCCGATAGCAATCTTTCCGGGTCATGCTAGCAGAATCGGAAAGTCTCCGCAAGCCCCCAGGGGGGTTGAAAAAAAGCCGGTTTTGTCGGAGTTTAGAAAATATTCACAAAATAGTTAGCACTCAAACCTTGACAGTGCTAACAACTAGTGATATAACTTTGAATGTACACAGGAAAAGGGCTTCAAAACTGACAGAGCAGAGGAAAAGGAACAGAACAACCTCACTGTCAGGTTAGAAATCCTAAACAGGTACATATGGCTCAGAAAACTAAGCGTGTTTATTATAAGGAGGTTAACGGTTATGAAATTAGTACCATTGGGTGACAAGGTAGTTTTAAAAGAGAAAGAGGCTGAAGAAACAACTCAGTCCGGAATCATTCTTGCAAAAAGTGCGCAGGAAAAACCACAGGAGGCTGTTGTAATTGCAGTCGGACCCGGCGGAGTGGTTGACGGAAAAGAAATCGTCATGCAGGTAAAAGAGGGAGACAATGTAATCTATTCCAAGTATGCCGGAACAAAAGTTAAGCTTGGCAGCGAAGAATATACAATCGTTTCACAGAAAGACATTATCGCACTCGTGACAGAATAAAATGAAATGTTCGGACCGGGGATGCAGACGGCAGACACCCGGCATAAAACAGCTGATTGAATGGAGGACAAAAAAATGGCTAAAGAAATTAAGTATGGCGCAGAAGCCAGAGCAGCATTAAGAGGCGGTGTAGACACACTTGCAAATACAGTAAGAGTTACTCTCGGACCAAAAGGAAGAAATGTAGTTCTTGATAAATCCTATGGCGCACCACTCATAACAAACGACGGTGTTACAATTGCAAAGGAAATTGAACTTCCGGATGCATTTGAGAACATGGGAGCACAGCTTGTTAAGGAAGTTGCCACAAAGACAAATGACGTGGCAGGAGACGGAACAACAACAGCTACGGTTCTTACACAGGCAATGGTTGCTGCAGGTATGAAGAATCTTGAAGCAGGTGCAAATCCTATCGCACTCCGTCGCGGTATGAAAAAGGCTACCGATGCTGCCGTAGAAGCTATCACAAGAATGAGCCAGGTGGTAAACGGCAAAGACCAGATTGCGAAAGTTGCAGCAATTTCCGCAGGAGATGAAGAAGTAGGTAAGATGGTTGCCGATGCCATGGAAAAAGTTTCAAAAGACGGCGTAATCACAATCGAAGAATCCAAGACAATGCAGACAGAACTTGATGTTGTTGAAGGAATGCAGTTCGACAGAGGTTATATTTCAAACTATATGTGTACTGATATGGACAAAATGGAAATCAATATGGATGATCCGTTTATCCTTATAACAGACAAGAAGATTTCAAATATTCAGGATATACTTCCTGTACTTGAAACAATAATGAAGATGAGCGGAAAGCTCCTCATCATTGCTGAGGATGTTGAAGGTGAAGCATTAAGCACTCTCGTAGTAAATAAGCTTCGTGGCGTACTTAATGTTGCAGCAGTTAAGGCTCCGGGATATGGTGACAGAAGAAAAGAAATGCTTCAGGACATCGCAATTCTTACCGGTGGTCAGGTAATCTGCCAGGATCTCGGACTTGATCTTAAGGATACAACAATTGAACAGCTCGGCCGCGCTAAGTCAATTAAGATTACAAAGGAAAATACCGTAATCGTTGACGGTGCAGGTGATTCATCGGAAATCGCTGCAAGAGTTGAACAGATTAAGGCTCAGTATGAGGAATCAACTTCAACATTTGATAAGGAAAAACTTCAGGAAAGACTTGCCAAGCTTGCAGGCGGAGTAGCCGTAATCCGTGTCGGAGCAGCTACTGAAATTGAGATGAAGGAAGCAAAACTTCGTATGGAAGATGCTCTTAATGCAACAAAGGCAGCAGTTGAAGAAGGAATTATTGCCGGAGGCGGATCCGCTTACATCCATGCAACAAAGGAAGTTGCAAAAGTAGCTGAAACACTTCAGGGTGATGAAAAAACAGGTGCAAATGTAATTCTTAAGGCACTTGAAGCACCTCTTTACTACATTGCTGAAAATGCAGGACTTGAGGGTGCCGTAATAATCAATAAAGTTAAGGAATCAGAAGAGGGAATCGGTTTTGATGCTGCAACAGACCGCTATGTGAACATGGTTTCAGCCGGAATCCTTGATCCGGTTAAGGTAACAAGAACAGCTCTTCAGAACGCAACAAGTGTTGCATCCACACTTCTTACAACAGAATCAGTAGTTGCAAACATTAAAGAGCCAGCTCCTGCAATGCCTGCAATGAATCCGGATATGATGTAATTTGTGAAAAACAGTGAACATTGATTTTTTAGTTGAAGGCTGCAAATAATAGTTGGAAAAAGAAAAATCCCTCCTTACCGGATACCCGGTAAGGAGGGATTTTTTATTTCCTGCTCAAAAAAATACAGATTGAAGTACTTCGATATTCAAAGCAGTATACCTCTGTATGACTGAGAAAGATATTATATTTTCAACGAATCACCACAAATCCTTAATAAAAGTTTAAAAAGATAGGATAATATGTGGATTTACTGAAAAATAAATATGTGGTAAACTGTATGAGGTTAAATAGGGGTTATGGGAGCATTGTGGAAAAAACAATGCTTTTTGTCGTATAAAAAAGTAAGCGGCTGTTAGCAATGACGGTCAGAAAGGTTAATAAATGAAATTTCGTGAAAGATTAAAAAAAGATTTTCTTGTACTTGATGGAGGAATGGGAACCCAGCTTCAGGCAATGGGGATGGAACTCGGAGGCATTCCGGAGCTTCTCAACCTTACAAACCCGTCGATGATAACGAGAATTCATTCAGGATATGTGGCAGCGGGTGCGGATGTGGTATATGCAAATACTTTCGGAGCGAACCGCAAAAAAATGGCAAGGACGGGAAAAAGTGTAGATGAGCTTATTAAAGCTGCGATACTCAATGCGAGAAAGAGCGGGGCGGCTTATGTTGCACTTGATGTCGGTCCGATAGGAGCATTGCTTGAGCCGGTCGGTGATTTGAGTTTCGATGAGGCGTATGACATTTTTAAAGAAGAAATAATTGCCGGAAAAGACTGTGACCTTATTGTAATCGAAACGATGACGGATCTGTATGAAGCAAAGGCGGCAGTGCTTGCGGCAAAGGAAAACAGTGATAAACCGATAGTTGTGACCATGTCGTTTGAGGAAAGCGGACGTACATTTACCGGAACGGATGCAGAGAGCTTTGCTGTAACGATGGAGAGCCTTGGAGTAGATGCGATAGGTCTTAACTGTTCGCTCGGACCGGAGGCACTTGCACCGATTGTGAAGAAAATTAAGGATGCATGTACACTTCCGCTTGTATTCAAGCCAAATGCAGGTCTTCCTGATCCGCTGACCGGCAAATATGATGTTAACCCGGAAGAATTTGCAGCTTCGATAAAAGAACTTCTGCCTTACGGTATAAGAATGGCGGGAGGCTGCTGCGGAACAACTCCGGACTACATAATGAAGGTTGCCCTCGCAATTGACGATTTCAGAAAGGAAATTGCGGAAAAGGGAGAAGCTAATGTAATACTTGAGAGAAAAGAACCGGAAAGCTGTATATGTTCGTCCAGAAAAACGGTATATATGGACATGCCGAGAGTCATAGGTGAGCGTATTAATCCTACCGGAAAAAAGCGTTTCCAGGAGGCTCTTAAAAACGGAGACATGGATTATGTGCTTAATCAGGCAATAGAGCAGGCTGAAGCCGGAGCCGACATACTTGATATTAATGTGGGAGTTCCGGGAATTGACGAAAAGAAGACCATGGTAGAGGTGATTAAGGCGGTTCAGAGCGTGGTGGACCTTCCTTTACAGATTGATTCTTCAAATCCGGAAGTTATTGAAGCGGCATTAAGAATATATAACGGAAAACCGATAATTAACTCCGTCAACGGTGAAAAGGCATCAATGGATGCAATACTTCCGCTTGCCGCGAAATATGGTGCGGCCGTTGTCGGACTGACTCTTGATAAAAACGGAATTCAGAAGACGGCGGTAGCAAGATATGCAATAGCAGAAAGAATCTTCAGGGTTGCGGTTAAGATGGGAATCAAGCCGAAGAATATTTTCATAGACTGTCTTACAATGACGGCAAGTACCGAGCAGGATGCCGTTATGGCAACGCTGGAAGCAATGCAGCGTGTAAGAAGGGAACTTGGTGCGAAAACGGTACTCGGCGTTTCAAACATTTCATTCGGACTTCCGTTCAGGGAACAGGTCACAACAACATTTCTTACAATGGCACTCTGTTACGGACTGACGCTTCCTATAATCAATCCGAATGTGGAAAGTGTTATGGGCGCAGTAAGAAGTTTCAGGCTTCTTGCAGGATATGACAAAAATTCAACCGAATATATAAATGCATATGCGGATTACGTTCCGGAGGCAAAAAGATATAAGCCGGATGGACATGAAGCCGCTAAGAGGGTTGCGGAAAGCACAAATGCGGATAAAGGCTCGGCGGGAGCATGGGAAGAAAGAGCGGTGAAAGCCTTCGGCGAAGAAGGAAGGTCTCTTTTTAATGCAGTTGTAAAGGGGCTTAAGGATGAAGGCGTGATTCTTACGGGAGAATGCCTCAAAAAGGGAGACTCACTGGAAATAGTAAATGAGGTTCTGATTCCGGCACTGGATTATATAGGCAGCAGGTTTGAAACAGGAAAACTCTTCCTTCCGCAGCTCATTCTTTCGGCATCCGTGGTTCAGGCAGCCGGTGAGTGCATAAAGAAGGAGCTTGCAAAGAGCGGAGATGTTGCAGCAAACAATGGAAAGGTTGTGCTGGCAACGGTTAAGGGCGATATCCACGACATCGGAAAGAATCTGGTGAAGGTTCTTCTTGAAAACTACGGCTTTACCGTAATAGACCTCGGAAAAGATGTTCCGCCTGAAAAAGTGGTGGAAGCGGCAATGGATCCGGAAGTAAAACTTGTGGGACTGAGTGCCCTTATGACAACAACACTTGTGAGCATGAAAGAAACAATAGAGAAACTGAAGGAAGCGGGTGCCGGCTGTAAAACGGTTGTAGGCGGTGCCGTGCTTACACCGGAATACGCAAAAGAAATAAATGCGGATTATTATGCAAAGGATGCACTGGATACATGCAACATAGCCAGGGAAGTATATGGAATATCCCGTGACTGATGTCTGTGTGCTGAAAAGATGACATCCGGCAATGTGAAAGGACTTAGTTATGAAGCTTATTATCGGATTGGGAAACCCGGGTAAGGAATATGAAAATACGAGACACAATATGGGATTCCGTGTTATTGATGAGCTTGCCGACAGGATGAACGTGAAGGTTTCAAACAGGGAGCATAAGGGATTTACCGCAAAGGGTATGCTTATGGGCGAAAAGGTGATTCTGCTGAAACCTCAGACATTTATGAACAGGAGCGGCGAGTCGGCAGGACCTCTTGCTTCATATTACGGAATAGAGATGTCGGACATTATTGTCGTATATGATGATATATGTCTTGAACCGGGGCATATACGCATAAGAAAAAAGGGAAGTGCCGGCGGACATAACGGAATGAAAAGTTTAATATCCCATTTGGGGGGAGATAATTTCGAAAGAGTGAGAGTGGGAGTAGGAGAAAAACCGGAAAAGTACGATCTTGCGGATTGGGTTCTCGGCCGTTTTGACAAAAACGATACGGAGGCTGCCGAAAGAGGTGTGGAGATGGCGGCAAAAGCCGTGTGTGTAATGATTTCCGAGGGCTGCGACCAGGCAATGAATTTGTTTAACGGAGTGTAGAAATGTTAAAGGCTTTTTTTGAACCATTAACTGAATATAAGGAAATTGAGGATATCAGGCAGGATGTTTCGGAGGGAAAGACACCGATTCAGGTTACCGGCTGTATTGATGTGCAGAAAAGTCATCTTATGCAGGCGGTATCCTCTGATTTCAAGTATAAGGTCATAGTGACATACAATGACATTCAGGGCAGGAAACTCTTTGAACAGTTCAGACTCTACGATGAAAATGTGTGCTTTTACCCGGCAAAGGATTTTATCTTTTATCAGGCAGACATTCAGGGAAATCAGCTGGTTAAAGAGAGAATGGCGGTTATTGAAAGGTTCGTTAAAGACCAGCCGGTAACAGTAATTACGAGCATAGACGGAGGCATGGACAAACGTCTGTCACCGGAAGTATATAAAAAATCGGTTATAACCTTAAAAGAGGGAGATGAACCGGATTTAGACAAATTAAAAGACAGTCTGCTGCTCATGGGTTATGAGAGTCAGGTTAAGGTTGAAAATCCGGGAGAGTTTTCAATAAGGGGCGGTATCATAGACATATATCCGCTTCTTGCACCGGCACCTTACAGAATAGAGCTGTGGGGCGACGAGATTGATACAATAAGAATATTTGATGCTGCAAGCCAGCGTTCCATAGAGAAAACGGATGAAGTGTGCATTACACCGGTAATTGAGAACATCTTTACAAGGGAGCAGCTTGAAAAAGGTATAAAAAAGCTTTCTGAGGAAGCTTCCGGTGCAGAAGAAAAGTTCCGTGAGGAATTAAAAACGGAGGCGGCTGCGAGGATAAGAAAGAATCTGAGTGAATTGCGTGACAATATCGAATATATGTATCATGCAGTTAATCTGGACAGCTATATTACATGTTTTGAAAAGAAAACGGTAAGTTTTTTTGACTATTTCCCGAAGGATGAAACAATTTTCTTCATTGATGAACCGTTAAAGGTTGAGGAACGTGGAAAAGCCGTGGAGCTGGAATACCGTGAAAGCATGAGCCACAGGCTGGAACAGGGATATATCATTGCATCGCAGGCGGATGCCGTGATGAGCTATAAGGAGACCGTTGCAAAAATTGCGGGAAAAACGGCAGTGATGATTTCCACGATTTCCGGCCATGTTCTTTGGAAACCGGCATCGAAGTACAATATAAGCGTGAGGTCGATTTCATCATATCAGTCTGATTTTGCCGGGCTGGTAAACGACCTGAAAAAGTATAAGAAGAATAAGTACAGAGTGCTTATTGTTTCCGCATCAAGAACGAGGGCGAAACGATTGGTAAGCGACCTGCTGGATTATGACATTCAGGCGTTTTACTCTGAAGATAAGGACAGGGTTGCGGCGCCGGGCGAGATAATGATAAGTTACGGCCAGCTTTCGGAGGGATTTGAGTACCCTCTTATTAAGTTCGTGATTATTACCGAGTCGGATATGTTTGGCGGCGTGAAAAACAGCCGAAAGAAGAAAACTGCGAAACCTGACGGACGTAAGATGCTTGAATTCAACCAGCTTACGGTAGGAGATTATGTAATTCACGAAAATCATGGCCTCGGTATATATAAGGGTATATTCAAGATAGAAACCGACCATATAACAAAGGATTATATAAAGCTTGAGTATGGCGGCGGCGGAACACTGTATGTTCCGGTTACGGCACTGTCACTCATGCAAAAATATTCCGGTGGTGATACGGAGAGAAAGCCGAAGCTTAATAAGCTGAATTCGGTAGAATGGAAGACAACAAAATCAAAGGTAAAGGCTTCCGTAAACGAGGTCGCACAGGAACTGGTGGATCTGTATGCAAAACGCCGTATGATAAAAGGCTTTTCATTCTCCAAGGATACCGTATGGCAGAATGAATTTGAGGAACTGTTTCCATACGAGGAAACTACGGATCAGTTAAAGGCTATTGAAGATACAAAGGCTGACATGGAAAGTACGAAAATCATGGACAGACTTATATGCGGTGATGTCGGCTACGGCAAAACGGAGGTGGCACTCAGGGCGGCATTTAAGGCGGTTCAGGATTCAAAGCAGGTTGCAGTGCTTGTTCCGACAACGATTCTTGCACAGCAGCATTACAATACTTTCATACAGAGGCTTAAAGATTTTCCGGTAAGGATAGAAGAGCTGAGCCGTTTCCGTTCAAAAGCGGAACAGAAAAAGTCCGTGGAACGTATAAGAAAAGGTGAAGCGGACATTGTAATAGGTACGCACAGACTCTTAAGCAAGGACGTTGTATTTAAAAATCTGGGTCTTCTCATTGTTGACGAAGAACAGAGATTCGGTGTAAATCACAAAGAAAAAATCAAGCAGTACAAGGCTTCGGTTGATGTTCTTACGTTATCGGCAACTCCTATACCGAGAACCATGCACATGAGCCTTGTCGGAATCAGGGACATGAGCATATTGGAAGAACCGCCGGTTGACAGAATGCCTATTCAGACCTACTGTCTTGAGCATAATGATGAACTTATAAGGGAAGCAATCATACGAGAACTTTCGCGAAACGGCCAGGTTTATTTTGTTTATAACAGGGTTGCGGGAATTGAGGATGTTGCGGCCAAAATAAGGGAAATGGTGCCGGAAGCAAATGTTGCATTTGCACATGGTCAGATGAATGAGACTGTTCTCGAAAAAATCATGCTTGATTTTATCAACGGTGAAACGGATGTACTTGTTTCAACGACAATCATCGAAACCGGAATGGATATTTCAAATGTTAATACGATTATAATAGATGATGCGGATAAATTTGGACTTTCCCAGCTCTACCAGCTCAGAGGACGTGTTGGAAGAAGCAACAGAACTGCCTATGCATTCCTTATGTACAAGAGGGATAAAATGCTTAGGGAAGAGGCAGAAAAGAGACTTTCGGCGATAAGGGAATTCACCGACCTCGGAGCAGGTTACAAGATAGCCATGAAGGACCTTGAAATCAGAGGTGCGGGTAATCTTCTGGGTGAACGTCAGAGTGGTCACATGAGTGCAGTCGGATATGATTTGTACTGTAAGATGCTTAATGAGGCAGTTAAAAAACTTAAAGGGGAAACGGTGGAGGAGGAATTTGAAACTGCCGTTGATATGGAAGTTAATGCATATATCCCATCGACTTATATTAAAAATGAAGTTCTCAAGCTGGATATGTACAAAAGGATTGCCGCGATTGAAACGGAAGATGATGTTTCAGACATGCAGGATGAGCTTATAGACAGATTTGGTGAACTTCCGCAGCCGGTAAACATTCTTCTTTATGTCTCTTATATAAGAAGTCTTGCAAACGGTGTTTATGTGACGGATTTGAAGCAAAAGGGCAATTCCCTAGAACTGAAAATGCTTCCGACGGCTAAGATTGACGTAAACAGACTTCCGGAATATATAAAGGAACAAAAGGGAAAATGCAGGCTGGTGACCGGAAAAGAGCCGGTTTTTGTATACAGTCTCGCACCGGGTAAGAAGGATGCGGATGAGCTGGTTAATGAAGTCGAAGCAATTCTTAAAGGAATGAGAAGCATATTACAGGACAGGTCGCCGGAATCCGTTTCACGGGATGAGGAGACGAAAAAATGAGGTTCAAAATGAGAAGACTGATTAAAACAGGTCTGATTGCCCTGGCAGTGGTTCTTGGAATAGTTCTTGGAACGTTTGTTTATATGAACACTGACATTCAGGGATTTGCAGATAAAAAAAGAGATGAACAGCTCCAAAATGATACCGTAATTAAGATTGCGGACATGACGGTATCAAAAACGGAAGCAGTTGCCTATCTTGAAGCCATGAAGGATAAAATAGAAGGCATTTACGGAACGGAGGTCTGGGGTTACAGACTGGACAGCGAAGGTACGGAGTTTTACGATACCATGAAACAGAGCGTGCTGGAGAAGCTGATTTATATAAAAATCATATGTGCCAATGCGGATGTATACGGAGTTAAGCTTACGGCGGCGGATAATCTTAATATAGATGAGTATGTTGCCGGATTTTTTGCTGGAATTAATGAGGAGACGGCAGAAGAGTACAACCTGACGGAAGCAGTCGTAAGAAAAATTTATGAGGAAAACGTGCTGGCGGACAAGGTTTATGAAAGCATAACCTTAAGTCATGAGGTTAGTGCCGATGAAGAAAACTGCAGACAGGCGGACTTTCAGGTTATAGAAATTGACAAATTCCTGCTTGACGGAGAAGGAACAAAGATTTCCTTTGATGATGAGAAGCTTGAAGAAGCGAGAAAGAAGGCGGAGGATGCGGCAGCGGAGCTTCAGTCGGGAGCTGATTTTAAATCGGTGGCACTTCTGTACAGCGATAACTCTCAGTTGGAAGTCACCTGCGGAGCATCGGAACTGTCATCATCGATTGCGGAACAGGTTATGTCTTTGAAGGCAGGTGAAAACTCAGGCGTTCTGGAAACGACAGAGTCCTTTCTTATTTACAAGTGTGTAAACGAAAAGAACCGGCAGGCTACGGAAGAAGCTGTTGAAAAAGCCATAAAAGAGGGCAGGGAAGAGTATTTCAGCAGTCTGTTTGCATTGTGGAAAGACGGAACGGACATAGAAATAAATCAGAAGCTGTGGGATTCACTGTAAATAATAAGTCTTGATTTTTTCTAGTGTTATGATATTATTTGTACGACATGGCACTAAGGCTGAAATTCTGACCGAAAAGACGGAAAACAGTAATAAAACCGTTTTAAACGGCCGGCAGGGTCGGATTAAAATTGTTTGTGATTGCGTTTTTGAAGAAAAACAAAAGACGTGATTTGTTAAACAGGAGGAATAAATGTTTAAGAAAATAAAGAAGGCATACCTTACGACGGAGAAAACCGTAGGCGGATTTGCCGGGAGATTTAAAAGATTCAGGATATTCCATTCAAGTATATTTCAGGTCTACTTCCTTGGAATAATAACCACGCTTATTATAGAACTTCTCTCAAAGAAGTCACTGATAGGACTTACAAAATGGGTGTTCTGTCATCCGCTCATATTTCTTACGAATGTATGTATTGTTTCACTTTTTTACTCATTTGCGGTTGCATTCAGAAAAAAGTATTTTCTATACAGTATTGCGGCCTTTATATGGATTTTTATAGGTGTAACGAACTCAATCGTAACGGCAAACAGAGTAACACCTTTCACGGCAGGAGACATTAAAACGATTTCTTCGGTTTTTACGGTATTCTCCAAATATATTACGGCATGGCAATTCGGACTGATTGTTGCCGGAATTGTAATTGTAATAGCCTTAATAGTAAACGGTTATTTCAGATTTCCGAGAATCGGAGGAAATTTCCGTTATGTAAAAAACGTTGCGCTGGCAGTGATTCTTATGGTAGTAAACTTTCTGCTCATTAATCTCTCAATGAGATTCGGAATCATGTCAGTTAACTTTGTAAACCTGAGAAATGCCTATCAGGATTACGGTCTGGCATACTGCTTCTCAAACAGTGTGGTAAATACCGGTATCAATAAGCCAAAGGGTTATTCAAAGAAAAAAGTTGATGACATTCTCTCAAACATTGCAACGGCACCTAATGCCGGAGCTGCTGATGATGAAGAACCTGATGAGGACACGTTTGAAAATGACAAGCCAAATGTGATTTTTGTACAGCTTGAATCATTGTTTGACGTAAACAGACTTGAGGGTGTTGAATTTAAGGAAGATCCGCTTCCTACACTTACCGAACTTAAGAAGAAATACAGCAGCGGTCTTTTAAGAGTTCCAAGCATAAGCGCAGGAACCGCAAATACCGAGTTTGAAATTCTTACCGGAATGAACATGGACGATTTCGGACCGGGAGAATATCCGTTCAAAACGGTTCTTTCAAAGGACCTCACTACGGAAAGCATCGCCAACAACCTTAAGGAATACGGATACAGTACCCACGGCATACACAACAATACGGCAGGTTTCTATTCAAGAAAAATCGTATATCCTAACCTTGGAATAGACACTTTCACGTCAATCGAATACATGACGAACGTGAAGCTTAACGTGCTCGGATGGGCCAAGGATGATGTGCTTACAAAATATATAAATCAGGCACTTGATTCAACGGAGAATCAGGACTTTGTATTTACCGTATCGGTTCAGGGACATGGAGCATATCCGGATGAAGATGTTCTGGAAGATGATTCACTGCTTGTATCACTTGACGGACTTTCGGGAGAAGTCGGTGAATACAACTTTGCCTACTACCTTGAGCAGATACATGAAATGGACCAGTTTGTTGCGGATCTTATAGCCACTCTGGAAAAGAGAAATGAGAAGACGGTACTGGTACTGTATGGAGACCATCTTCCGGGATTTGATTTTACGGAAGAGGATTTGTCTACGGGAACTCTTTATGATACGGAGTATGTAATCTGGTCGAACTATGACCTTGGCGAAAAGCAGGACAAAGACATGGAAGCATATGAGCTTAATGCCTATGTTATGGATATGCTTGGCTATGATGCCGGTCTCATAACGAAACTCCACCAGAACAGGGACAAATATGATACGGTATCTTATCTTGAAGCTCTTAAAACCCTTGAATATGATATGCTTTACGGAGACATGAACTGTTGGAACGGTGAAAATCCTTATGTTTCAAATCCTGTAAAGTATGGTTATGAGGAGGTAACGATAGACAGTATTGCGCTGGTACCGGAAGAAGGAGAAAAGAATTACTATTATCTTTTTATCAGCGGCAAGAACTTTACCGACTACAGCAGAGTATTCCTGAATGAGAGTGAAAAGCAGAGTACAACCTACATGAATGACCACCTGCTTTATGTTCCGGGAATTGAGCTTGAGCCGGGTGACGAGATTTATGTTTCACAGTCCTCTTCGTCAATTACGACACTTACGGCTACTGCTCCGTATGTGGTAACGGAAGAAGACCTCAGCAGGAAGTTTAATATAACCATTACACCGGTTGAAGAGTAATGGCGGAGGAAAAATGAAGAAAGTAACAATATATGTATCGGTATGGGCTGTATTAATCATTTCAGTTACGGCCCTTGGCCTTGCAACCTTCGGCTATGAAGATGATAAGAATCTTACGCTTGCCATAATGTTTCACGGAATTCCGGGGCTGGTAACACTTCTTGACCTTGCGAACTTTTTCAGATACGAGAAGTATTATACGCATTTTAAGTTTGCGGCAGTAAATCTTCTTATTGTGCTCGGAGCGACTTTTGTACTTGAAAGTGCTGCGATTCTTGTATCGTTCGGAATTGCAAATCCACAGGTGAAACTTTTTATCTTTGCGGCGGCATTTTCCATTATGGCGGGTGTGGTAAACCTTTTTGAGACAGGTTTTTTTGCATTAGTTATGAAAAAAAGAGGAAAAAAGCATTAAATCGTGGATTAAAGTGGTGATAAAAGAAAAAAACTCTTTAAAAAATGTCTTATAGGTGATAAACTGACAGAGCATGGTTGTGCTGAATAAGAAATAAACCAACCGTCTTCAAAAAGACGGATTACGGAGGAAATTAATGAGTATTGAGAACAGACTTGCGGCCAAGAAACGTTCAAAACAGGCCAGAGCAAGAAGAATCAGAAACAGAGTATTTAAGATTATCGGAATCTGTATGATTCCGGTTATTATAGCATTAATCGGTTATGCGGTACTTTTAAACAGACTTGATAAGAATGCATCTTATGATTCCTATATCAACAGTGACGGAACAATTGATGCCAAGGCTGCAAAAAACTATGTAACAATGTGCGATTATAAAAACATTTCAATCAATCGTGAAGATAATCTTCCTACTGAGTCGGAAGTTCAGAAGCTGATTGACAGTGCGCTTTCGGCAAATACCGAAACAGTTACCGAGGCTGGTACGGAACTTCCTGAGAAGTCAAAGGTTACTCTGGCATATACGGTAACGGCTGACGGTGAGGAAATGAAGGATTTTGCGGAAACTGACAGAGCCTATACCCTCGGTTCAAACGTATATACCGAAAACTTCGACAAGGCAATTGCTTCACATAAGGTCGGAGATGATTTTGAAATAACAATCGAATTTGAAGATGTTTACAGCAACACAAACTATGCAGGAAAGACGGTTGTTTTCAAGGGACAGGTTAAGAGTGTCGATATCGTTCCTGAGTTCACTGACGAATTTGTGGCTGAAAAGCTCAAGGACGAAATGGAGGGAAGCGAATACCCTCTTACTGCAGAAGGATACAGAAATTTCTGTGCAAACAGTCTTTTTGAAGAAAATGCCGAAAATGCGGTAAATGAATATATCGTAAACAATACTGAGGTTAAGTCATATCCATGGCTTTATACAACTACAAGAAAGTATCTTCAGGAGAAGCTGTATGATAATTATGTAGCCAGCTATAATACGCAGGCGGCTCAGTACGGTTACAATACAATCGACAGTGCAATGTCACTTCTTGGAATTACATCAAAATCAGAATACAAGGATCGTCTTAAGAGCGATGCACGCTCAACTGCAAAATACTTCCTTGCATACCAGGCAATTTTCGAGGATGCCGGACTTGAGGCAATAACAGAGGAAGATGTTAAGGCATTTGTTGAGGAAATGGAAGCCGATTATGATGAACTTGTTGAAAGCAACGGATACAACTATCTGGCACAGCAGACACTCAGACAGCATGCATTTGATTATGTTATGACTCTTGTAAAGTATGATGGAGACAGTACAAAGATGTGGGTTCCTGATACAGCTACACAGTCAGATGCAAACTAGAGGAACAGACAGGATTTTTACAAAGGCCAGCAGACAACTGCTGGTCTTTTGCGGATTGTGGATGAGATTTTGAAAGCGGAATCAAACCGATATCGGAATGGAGGAAATTATGCCATCAATATATGCTCATAAAAAATTCGGTGCACTTGTTTACAAAGCACTGCCGGTGGACGTAAGGGAAATCATTGCAGACGGATATGAAAGTTTTCTTGTGGGACTGCACGGACCGGACACACATTTCTTTCATAACCCGGGCATGGAATCGGAAGTACAGGCGATAGGCAGCAGAATGCACAAGGAGTGCTTCAAAAATCAGTATGAAAGAGCGTTGTCGATACTTAATGAAAAGGATGATAATGACAGAATGGCATATTTTCTTGGATGCATCTGTCACTATATTTCAGACAGTGCATGTCATCCGCTTGTCAGTGAAGCCATGGAGAGTACCGGAATGTCACATGGTAAGATTGAAACAGAACTGGAGAGATATATCCTTCTGACGGACGGACATAATCCGATGACTTATCCGACATCGGCGCATCTTCCGGTAAATATGGAAGTTGCGGAAGCCGCATCTGTTTTCTATCCGGGAGTAAGCAGCGGTGAATTCCTTTCCGCACTTGCGGCAATGAAGGCTGCATATAAAATATGCAGACTGCCTCAGACCGGAATAAGAAACGGTATATGTAAAATTATGGAAGCAACCGGAAACGAGAAGAAAATCGCATCTCTTCTTATGAGCAGACAGAAGAGCAACATGGCGTATCCGCATGTAAAGGCCATTTATGAAATGATGATTTCACAGGTTTCGGAAGCGGCTGATGAGATAGTACGATTTGCAAGATATTATGATGAGAATCCGGAGGCATCGGACAGACTGTGTCTTGATTACAACGGGAACAGATAATGGAGGCATGACTAATGATTATTACGGTTACATTAAATCCGGCAGTGGACAAAACACTTTATGTACCGGGATTTAGGACGGGCAGGCTTAACAGAATTGAAAACATGTCGGTTGAACCCGGTGGAAAAGGCATTAATGTCTCTCTTACATTAAAGAGCATGGATGCGGAAAGCACGGCTGTAGGTATATTCGGCGGCAGCACCGGAATGTCAATTGTGAATGAACTTGGATTAAGGGGAATTAAAACGGAAGCCGTTTATGTTTCGGGTGACACAAGAACCAATACGAAGATTGTATGCGGAAATGAACTTACGGAACTTAACGAGGCCGGTCCCGAAGCCGGAGAAACATGTCTTGAGAGACTTCGTGAAGTGATTCTTAAATATGCGGAGCCGGCAAATATCTTTGTTTTTTCCGGAAGTGTGGCCAGAGGCATACCGGATGACATATATTTTGAACTTATATTAATGGTAAGGGAAAGGGGAGCCGTAACAATTCTTGATGCGGACGGAGAACTTTTCAGAAAGGGCATTGAAGCAATGCCATATGCGGTAAAGCCTAATCTGACGGAGCTCTTTACCTATTATGATGAGGACTTTGGCGGTACGATTCCGGAGGATTACAAGCCGCATGTTGTTGATTATGCGGCAAAGCTTATCGAATCGGGAATTGAAACCGTAATCGTATCACTCGGTGCTGACGGGGCATATTTTACAAACGGAGTAAACAATATGTTCCTTGAATCGGAAATTGATGATGCCGAAGTTGTTTCTTCCGTCGGAGCGGGAGACAGTATGGTTGCCGGGCTTGCCTACTCGCTTGAGTACATGCTGGACTTTGACGAGATGGCAGAACTTACAATGAAAATGGCTGCCAAAACCTGCTCAAGGGAAAGAGAATAGATTAAAAGCGCGCATGAGTGTAATATTTGTCAGTAAACGGCATATAATTTACACAAAATATCAGGTGGCGCGGATGAAAAAAGAAGATAAAATAGTGATTTTAAAAGCCATCGCATTAGTGATGGCTTTGTTTGTTATTGTGATACTTGCAATGTGTCTCCTTCCAAAGGTTTCGCCGGTTTTTAATACGATGGGAACTGCGGCAGAAGGCCGTCTGCTGCCGGTGTACTGTGTCGAGACGGAGGAAAAAAAGATTGCGATTTCATTTGACTGTGCATGGGGAGATGAGTACAGCGAAAAACTTTTGGAGATACTCAGGGAGAAAAACGTAAAAGCAACATTCTTTATGACAGGACAGTGGGTAGAGAATTTTCCGGAGACGGTGAAGAAAATTGCCGGGGAAGGACATGAACTCGGAAATCACAGTGAAACACATCCGCAGATGACGGAGCTTTCGGTAGACGGATGTAAGTCGGAGCTTTTGAAGGCGCATGAAAAGGTGAAGGAACTTACCGGAGTGGAAATGACACTTTTCAGACCGCCGTATGGAGCATACAACGATACGGTAATAAAGGCGGCTGGTGACCTTGGTTATCAGACCATACAGTGGGACGTGGATTCGCTTGACTGGAAAGACTATGGCAGGGAATCCATAATTAATACAGTGTGTAACCATGCTCATCTTGGAAACGGTTCCATAATACTCATGCATAACGGCGCAAAATACACAAACGAAGCTCTGGCGGAAATGCTGGATAAACTTATCGCCGAAGGATATGAAATCGTACCCGTGTCGGAGCTGGTTATGCCGGGAAAATACAAGGTTGATTATGACTGCGACCATGAGGGAAGACAGTTTAAACTGTAAATAAAACGGGATTTCTGACGGAAAAACATGCAAATAAAAATGTGCGGCAAAAACCCGTCAGAGGACTCAAAAACTGATTTACTTATACTATCGGAGAGTGTATAATTTCCATATGCATGACAGATAAAGCCGTGTGCAATTAAATTTCGAAATACAATGTGAGGGTGGAACATGAATTACAAGGATACACCATTATGGGATGAAGCATTAGACATTGAAGCCAGACTGGATTATCTTGTTGGAGAGCTTACAACGGAAGAGAAGCTTGGAATGCTTGGAATTGCTTCTCCCGAAATAGAAAGACTCGGGATAACCGCTCAGATGAGTCTCGGCGGGGAGGCGGCACATGGTGTCGAAGCGAGACATGACCAGAGCGCAAACAATAACAGACAGTCGGAGGAAACAACAGCCTTTACACAGCCTATAGGTCTCAGTGCGACTTTTGATACAGAACTCATGGAGAAAATCGGTTCAGCAGTGGGATATGAAGCGAGAGCACTTTATAACAGCGGAGATTCGGGACTTTCAAGATGGGCACCTACCGTTGATATGGAACGTGATCCGAGATGGGGAAGAAATGAAGAAGGCTATGGCGAAGATCCGTATCTTACCGGAAAGATGGCCTCGGCTTATGTAAGGGGAATGAAGGGAGAACATCCTTTTTATATTCTTACGGCGGCAACACTTAAACATTTTTATGCAAATAATGTGGAAAACGGAAGAGATTACAAGTCGTCATCCGTTGATCCGAGAAACAAGCTTGAATACTATATCGAGCCGTTCAGAAGATGTATAGTTGAAGGCGGCGCTCAAGGGGTAATGACTGCCTATAACGAGATAAACGGAATTCCATGCAATCTGAATGATGAAGTTAATACATATCTGAGGGATGAGTATGGATTTGAGGGACATGTAGTAACCGACCAGGGAGACCTTGCCCAGACCGTGGATTCGCATCATTATACGGAAAGTTTTAAAGAAGCACTTGTAATGACTTTAAATGCGGGCGTTGACGTTATAACGGATGATCCGGAACTGATAAAGAAAGCCGCAACGGAAGCATATGAAAGCGGAATGCTTACGGACACGATGCTTAACAGGGCGATAAGACACTCTTATGCGACAAGAATAAGGCTCGGCATGTTCGACCCATATGGTACAACACCATATGCCGGAGTAAAAAAAGACGTAATCAACTGCAAAAAGCACAGAGAGCTTGCAAGGGAGGCGGCACAGAAGGCATGTATACTGCTGAAAAATGAAGACGGTTTCTTCCCTATGAAACACAAGGAAAGCAACGTGGTGCTTATCGGACCATGGGCAGATGCATGGCACAATGACTGGTATGGAGCAAAACCGCCATATAAGGTGACCATATATGATGCACTTGCCGAAAGATACGGAAGTGAGAACATAACGGCGGACAATGGTCTGGATGAGATAATTATCGGCTGCAAGGGCGGATATATAAAATTAAATGAGAAAAATGAGGCGGTTGTTACCGGAAATGCTGACGAGGCGGAAGTTTTCTCGGTAAATGACTGGGGTAACGGTCATGCTCATTTAAGGGCCTCAAACAGTCTGCTTCTAAGGACAAATGATGAAGGAAGACTTATAGTTCAGAACAAGGAAGCCTTCGAGTGGTTTATAAGAGAAGATTTGGATCTTAGAAAGAGAAATGACGGAAGATATGAAATAAACAACTGGAACGGACTCAGAATCGGTACGTTCGAGGATGGCATTAAAGCCTGCGGAGTTCCTGAATTTGTATTTAAGGACCGCGTACCGATGACAGGCGACTGGGAAAGTGATGATGATGCTTTCATTTTTGAAATTACGGTGAAATCCGCTGCCGCAACAAGATGTGCAAAGCTTGCCGCAGCAGCAGACAGGGTTATTCTCTGTCTCGGATGCAATCCTTGTGTAAACAGTAAAGAGGCTGTTGACAGGGAGAATCTTAATTTCATAGAGAGTCAGTCGGCACTTGTAAAAGCGGTAGCCGGAGCAAATGAGAATACAGGAATTGTTTTGGTTGCCAATTATCCGTATTATCTTGAGGAGGAACTGAGCATTGTAAAGGCAGTGCTCCTTACGGCATCCGGTTCGGAAGAACTCGGACACGGAGTGAGTGACTGCATATCAGGAAAAGTGTCACCTGCCGGACGACTTAATGAAACATGGTACGGGAAAGATGAGGTTCTTCCGGACTTCAATAATTATGACATTAGAAAAACCGGCAGGACATACAGGTATTATACCCATAAGCCGCTGTTTGCGTTCGGATACGGAAAATCATATACGGAATTTACATACAGAAATCTGAGATTCAATCCTGATGGCAAAGAACCTGCATTTGATGTGGACGTGACGAATGTGGGCAATTATCCGTCGGATGAAGTAGTACAGCTTTATGTATCCGCATCCGATTTGAGAGTAGAGCAGCCGCAGAAGAAACTTGTGGGATTCAGAAGAGTTCATTTTGCACCGGGCGAGAAGAAGAGATTACATTTTACGGTTCCGAAGAAAGAACTTGCCTACTATGATGTGGTGAGAGAGGAAATGATTGTTGAAACCGGAATATATGAATTTTTCGCCGGAGGCTCATCAGATGATTTACAGACAAGTGTTATTTGTGCTATAAATGGAGTGGAGCCGGGTGAAAGAGTTGCATATATTCCAATTACGGCTCACAGATATGATGAGTATGAAAACTGCTATCTTTACAACACGCCGGAAAGGGTTAAACATCTGAGAAGCTGCGACGGAAGAAGATACGTTGCTGAATACAGGGATATAACCTATGAGGTTGCGCCGGGAGCCGTTACGATTCAGTATGTTACACTGCCGGTACACTGTGAGGGAGATGCGAGGGACATGCGCATCAGGCTTTATTTCGGTAATGAACTGTTGATTGATTCACAGGTTGTACGAAAGGAAGAAAATGAAGTGTGTACTTTTACGCTTCCGATTGACAATCTGGGCATGATAGGAATGGAAAACATTAATCACACCGTAAGGCTTAAATGCGGTGCAGGAGTCGGTCTTGTATCTTTTGTATTTGAACCATAAGTAGGAAAAGGAGGTTGTCCGATGAACGAAGAAGCGGAAAAAAGAGAAATAAAATGGAGAGACAGGAAACACTGGATGTGGTTTCCATGGTCATTTACAAAATATGAAGTAAGGAACGGAAGGCTCTATCTTCAGAAGGGACTTTTTAAAACGAGTTTTGATGAAACACTTCTTTACAGGATAGTTGACATTAAGCTCACGAGAACACTTGCACAGAAGATTTTCGGGACGGGAACAATAACACTTTACACCAGAGTGGATGTGCAGAAGGAAATTCCGCTCGTGAACATTAAAAATCCGGTTCAGGTTAAGGAATATCTTTCCGAAATGATTGAAGATGTAAGAAACAGCAAGAAGGTTGTCGGAAAAGAGTTCTACGGAGTTATGGGCGGAGAGAAGAGACCGCCGATGGATGACATGGATGACGTGGATTTTGGACCGGAAGAAGACGACGTTATGCATGGAGAACATGAGTAAACCGGTTTTTCTGTCAGGAAGGTTAAAAATTAAGTGATTTTTTATCTTTAAAACAGTGTTGACAAATAAAAGAGCGTAATATATAACATATAAAGACATGACCGGAAAAGATTCCGGAAATAAAAGTAAACGATATAGGTAAAAGGAGTGCAGTCGTTATGTTAGAAAAGATACTTGGTATTTTGGAAGATCAGTTAGGCATCGACGTTGCAGGTGTGAATGAGGAGACATCATTTCAGGATGATCTCAGAATTGATTCACTTGACCTCTTTGAGGTAGTAACAGCATTGGAAGATGAGTATGAAATCGAGATTCCACAGGAGGAACTTGATTCAATCAAAACCGTTGGAGATGTTATTGAATACCTTCAGTCAAAGGGACTTGAATAAATAGTAATGAAAAGGCTGTGGCACATTCGGAAAGAAATGTGTCACAGCCTTTTTTTCGTTGTTTTGACGAAGCGGATTATTCTTCAATTGAATTTACTTTGACTACAAGGTCGTCAATGTAGAACGGATTGTAAAAAGAAACGTTTGCCGCATTCAGCTCACCCAATGTTGAAATGGCAATATAAGGAGTGAGGGCGGCATTTGTCGCTATTGACGTATCGACGGAAATGTCGATATTGTAATTTCCCCATGTTTCAAAATCCAGGGAATAGATTCCGATGCATTTTAAGCCCTGAGCGGCAGCGGCTTCAAATTCCTTGCGGATGCTGTCGATTACGAGTATGGCATAGTCATATTCGCCCTGGACCGAGTCCTTGTTGATTGTCGGATCTTCTTCCGCGGCATCAAGTTTTTCCTTGAGGTCGGCAGCAATTACATTCATGTCGTTGGCAGCCTCATCGGCAGAGATTCCTTCTCCGGTGAAGCAGTTGGACCATACGGCAAATTTCATAGGAGCGGACAGACCGTTGCCGAAATCATCGGTGAAATAGCACCAGTAATCAACATTCAGATTAAGTTTCGGAGTGGCGGAAAAGTCAAGACCGTTACTCCGGTCAAAATTAAGGGCAAAACCGGTAAGGCCGGAATGGTCACTTCCACGACCGGTAACCTTTACGGAATTGTCTCCGCTGTGATGAATTTCATCACTGAGTGCAAGAGCTGCACCGTTATATACATTAGTGTAGCAGATGAAATTATCATAATATTCATCAAAGTCATTGTAGTATACGTTCTCCCCGGCAGTGACAGGGGCGGAACTTATAAGATTTCCGTCTTCGTCAAAAGATGCACAGGCGTTATAGTAGCCCTTCTGTGTAATTTTATATTCCCATTCGGGAACCGGAGCCGGTAAAGGGGTAGGAGAAGGTGTTGCGGTCGGCGTTGTTTCCTGAACAGCCTGTGTCACGTCGGCCGTTCCGCCGGAAGCCGTGTTGTCACCGTTTTCTTTCCCGCACCCGGTGGCGAGAATACAGAGGGAAAGGGCAACAGCAGAAAATTTAGTAAAAAGATTTGATTTATACATTAAAAGCATTCCTTTCCGTATTCAAAAAAATACGTTAAAAAGCATAGCATCTGCCATGATATTTGTCAAATGATAAATGCAGTTGGAAATATTTGTATGACAGCGTTTTCTTTACATATTTTTTTATGTGTGTTAAACTGAAAATGACTTTGGCCCGAAAACGGTTCACAGAGAAAAAAGCCCGAACAGGGGGGAATGGAGAAACTAATGAAATTTACGAAAATGCATGGATGCGGAAACGAATATATATATGTAAACTGCTTTGAGGAAAATGTGGAGAATCCGGAGGAACTCAGCATAAAGGTGAGTGATGTGAGGTTTGGAATTGGAAGTGACGGACTTATACTCATTAAACCAAGCGAAAAAGCAGATTTCATGATGGACATGTACAATGCGGACGGAAGCAGAGGCAAGATGTGCGGAAACGGAATAAGATGTGTCGGAAAGTATGTATATGACCATAAAATGACGGAAAAAAAGAGCATTTCGGTAGAAACACTTTCAGGTATAAAATATCTTGATTTCACGGTTGATAATGATAAGGTTACGGCAGTCAGGGTTGATATGGGTTCACCTGTTCTGAAACCTGAAATGGTTCCGGTGAAACTAGAGGGAGAGAAAATCATCAGCAGACCGGTAGAAGCAGAGTATGATGGCAAAAAAGTCACCGTGGAGATGACTTGTGTGTCAATGGGCAATCCTCATGCGGTAATTTTCACGGAAGATGCAGAAAATGCACCGGTACATACTTTAGGAAGAGTGTTGGAGTGTCATGACATTTTTCCGGACAAGTGTAATATTGAATTTGTAAAGGTTCTGAACGAAAATGAAGTAAGAATGAGAGTCTGGGAGAGAGGTTCGGGAGAAACATGGGCATGCGGAACGGGTGCATGTGCAACGGCAGTGGCATGTATTTTGAACGGACTTACAAAGAATGTCGTTACGGTACACATGAACGGTGGCGACGTTGTGATTGAATATGATGAGGCAAACAACAAAGTCTATATGACGGGACCGGCGGTTACCGTATGTGAGGGTGAGTATTACGGTGACTGATTTGAAGGGAGAAAGGCATGATATACCCGGACTTTTTAAAGAAAGATGACATAATAGGCATTACCGCTCCGAGTGACGGGCGAAGCAATGAAACTGACATAAGAAGGTTGGAATCTGCGGAGGAAGCATTTGTTCAGAGGGGATACGGTGTGTCGGAAACGGCGCATGTGAGATGTTCCGAAGGCGGTAAAAGTGCCCCGGCAGCGGTAAGAGGCGAAGAGTTTATGAGCCTGATTGAGAACAACAGTGTGAAGGCCGTTGTCTGTGCGTCGGGCGGTGACTGGCTCTTTGAGATGCTGGACTTTGTTGATTATGAGAGCATTGCGAAGCATCCGAAGTGGATTTGCGGAATGTCAGATCCGACAGGACTTACTTTTACGGCGGCTACTCTGGCTGACGTGGCCTCGGTATATTGCGTGAATGCCGGCGATTACGGAATGAGACCCTGGGACAGAATGCTTGAGGAAAATCTTTCCTTACTTGAGGGAAAGGCTTTTTCCCAAAAGAGTTCCGACAGTTACCAGAGTGGCTGGGCGAAAAGGAAAACAGGATTGGAAACCTATGAAAAAGATGCCGTGACGGAGTGGAAGGTGCTTTTGCCGGAAGGAAAAAGCGAAACGGTGCTTGAGGGACGCATGATAGGCGGCTGTCTTGACGTGCTCTGTAATCTTGTGGGAACGCCGTTTGATAAAACGGCTGAATTTGCCGACAGATATAAAAAAGACGGAATTCTGTGGTATCTTGAGGTTTTTCAAATGACACCGGAGCAGATTTGTTTTGCAATCTGGCAGATGAAAAAAGCGGGATGGTTCAAAAATATTTCGGGAGTTATTTTCGGACGGCCGGCAATGGTATGTGAGGACTATTCGTCAATAAGCTATTACGAAGCAGTAAAACAGGCTTTCGCAGAGTTTGACATTCCCGTAGTTGCAGATGCGGACATAGGACACAGACCGCCGAGTCTTACCATGGTGAACGGTGCGGTCGGAAAAATTGTATGCCGTGACGGAGCAGGCGAAGTATTTACAAGATTTGCATAATGTGTGATTTTGCCCGGAAACAGGCATTGACTGATATATAATTAAAAGAAAACGGAGGAGGAAATGAAGAAAGTAACGCAAAGAATAACCGGAATGCTTCTAATCGTGATGATGACGGTTTCATGTCTTCCTTTTTACCTTAAGAACATGCCTGCGGCAGAGGCGGCAGGTGAAAAGTACGGATACATAGATGTGTCGAGCGCACTTAATGTGCGGTCCGGGCCTGGAACCGGAAATCCGGTTATAGGCTCATGTTACGGAAATCAGAAGGTAAAGATTTTGGGTACAAGCGGAAGTTGGTACAAGATTTCCTATGAATACAACGGGAAAACGGTTACAGGATATGTTTCGTCAGAATATGTAAGCATATATGACGGAACTTATGACGAAAGTTATGCGGCAAAGCTTAGAAGTGCGGGATTTCCGGAAAGCTACTTGCCGGCACTCTGTTATCTTCATTCAAAGCATCCGGACTGGGTATTTACCCCTTATAAGACAGGGTTAAAATGGAATGCGGTAATGGAGGCCGAGAGCAGAATAGGTGAGAATCTTATTCCGATTTCATCAATCTCCTCATGGCTCAGAACGGATGGCGGTGCCTATAACTGGGAAACCGATAAATATACGGCATATGATTCATCTGTTTGGGGTGCAGCTTCAAAAGAGCTTATAGCTTATTATATCGACCCGAGAAACTTTCTTTCCGAATATGGAATTTTTATGTTTGAAAAGCTTTCATACAATTCCTCAATCCATACGGAGGCGGGAGTAAAGACCATGCTTGCGTCGACATTCATGAACGGAACATATGACGGAAGGAATTCCTATGCATCACTCTTTATGGAGGCGGCAAAGCAGTCGGGAGTAAGCCCTTATATGCTTGCGGCACGAGTTATTCAGGAACAGGGAGTTAACGGTACGAGCGGAAGCATAAGCGGAAAGGTTTCGGGTTATGAAGGAATTTACAATTACTTTAACATAGGTGCGGTGAGCAGCTCGAACCCGGTAGTGCAGGGACTTAAATATGCATCACAGACGGATGCATCGACTCTCAGACCATGGAACAGCAGATATAAGGCTGTTGTGGGAGGCGGGATTTTCCTCGGAAAGCAATACATAAACAAGGGACAGGATACATTATATCTTCAGAAGTTTAATGTTACTCCTGTAAATACTTACGGACATCAGTATATGACAAATGTTCAGGCGGTTGCCTCCGAAGCACCTAACCAGCGTAAGGCATATACAAATGTGGATATTCCGATTGAATTCAGTATTCCGGTGTACGAAGACATGCCGGAATCGCCATGTCTGAAGCCTACGGCAACAGGTAATCCTAACAGCTATCTGTCGTCGCTTACGGTGAGCGGAATAAATCTTACCCCTTCATTTAAATATACGACTACATCATATTCAGCCGTAGTTCCGGCTTCGACTTCGTCGGTTACGATTTCGGCAAAGACGGTTTCGAGCGCGGCAACCGTAACGGGTACGGGAACAAAGACTCTTAATACCGGCCAGAATACCTTCAATGTTGTAGTCACGGCAGGAAACGGTACGAAAACGACCTACAGAATCGTAATAACGAGGCAGGCGGGCAGCGGTGAGACTCCATCGCCTACCCAGACGCCGAGTGCGGCACCGACGCCTACGGCAACTCCAAAGCCGACGACGGTTCCGGAAAGCGTAACCAGTGATAAATATATCATATCGGGTAATTACATATCCGGAGTAAGTCCGAATACATATGTAAAGGGATTTCTTACATATGTAAAGGTGGCCGGATCAAACAGCAAAATCATAACGAATGCAAATGGTGTTCAATATGGAACGGATTCGCTGGAAAAGGTAGGAACGGGATTTATATTCCGGACGGATACAAAAACATATAAGGTTGTTGTAAAGGGGGATATAGTAGCGGATTCATCAGTTGACATAAAGGATCTGCTGGTACTCAAAAAATACCTGCTTGGATATGAAAAACTTTCGGACGAGAAACTCAAAGCAGCATGTATCAGCGACGGCAGTGAGCCGGGGGTAATGGATCTTCTCCTGTTGAAGAAGTATCTCCTGGGATATACGAGTCTGTAAGAAAGTGCAATAAAGGAGAAAAAAATGTCCATTTTTAAGAAAATAAGAATTGGTATGCTGATTGCGATTCTGGGAGCAATGTTTATTCCGGCAATGGCAGCGGCGGCCTCGGTCAATATATCCGTAAGCGGAGGAACGATTGAAAAGGGTGATACGGTCACCGTAACGATTGGTTTAAGTTCATCGGAAATCATAGGTGCTTACAGATTCAACATCAATTACGACAGTTCTGTGGTGGAATACGTTCCGGGAGCGGCAGATGGCAGTTTCTGCAATGGTGGGAACGGTTCGCTGGTTATTGTAGATGCCCCATATCAGACATCGGCATCATATTCAATCACTTTCAAGGCAAAAAATGCAGGACAGAGCTCGTTGGCAATTGCATATGATAAGGGAAACATTCTCGATGCAAACGGTTCTGAATTTCAGGATGTTGCTGCATCAAACGGAACAATAAAGGTTAATCTTCCGAGAGAAGCGTCAGACGACTGCACTCTTTCCTCACTTATAGTCGGAGAGGGAAGTCTTACACCCGGATTTTCGGCAGGAGTAACGGAATACAAATTGAGCGGCATACTCAGTGCGGATGTCAGTTCACTGTCCATAAGTGCAACTGCAAATTCACCATATGCCTCAGTTTCAGTTAAGAACAACAGCCTGTCCGAGGGAAGCACTGTGGTAAGTGTGGTTGTAACAGCTGAAACAGGAGTGCAGAAAACGTACAGTATTACCGTGGAAAGAGCGGCGGCAACACCTACGCCAACACCAACAAACGGCGCGGAACTTAAGGCAGGAGCTTTTACCATAGGAGAATCTGGAGAGCTTGTGGTCACGGACACCATGCTGACAATCAGTGATACCATAACTGCAGGAATACCGGCAGGTTATGAACAGACAGTGATGAATATTCTCGGAATTGATGTGCCTGTTTTAAAAGCAGCTGATTCCGATAAGGTTCTTATACAGCTTTCTGACGGCGAACTTTATATTTTCACCGGAGAGAATGCGGTCCTCATGCCATACAGGTCAATGGAAACACTCTCCAGAAAATACAATATTGCGGAAGCGGAGGAAAGTGATATTCCTGCCGGTTATGAACTTGTGGGAATTGAAATTGACGGAAAGGTATATCCGGCCTATAAGGCGGCAAATGATGAAACTTTCTGTCTGTTTTATACGGACGAAGGCGTGTGGTATAAGTATGACATTGTAGAAAGTACAATGCAGAGATATATGACAAGTGAAGACAAGGTGGTTTATGTCACATCAGCCCCTGTAACAGTAATACCGGCGGCAGGAACCGCAACGGATGCGACAGCCGAACCCGGAAAATCAGTGTCGTCCACGGAAATTTTGAAAATCTGTCTCTTTGCAGTCAGCTGTCTGCTTGCAGTTGTTTTCATGGTGCTTTTCATCAGGGAAAAGAACAGAAATGAAAAGGGAGATGCAGACGGTAGTATAAGCCCTGACGGTGAAAAAAAGGAGAGCGGCGAAGAAGCTGAAACAGCCGAAGGAACGGAAGCAGAGCCGGAAGAAACAGAAACAGCCGAAGGAGCGGAAGCAGAGCCGGAGGAAACAGAAACAGCCGAAGGAACGGAAGCAGAGCCGGAAGAAACAGAAGCTGTCGAAGGAACGGAAGCAGAGCCGGAAGAAACAGAAACAGCCGAAGGAACGGAAACAGAGCCGGAGGAAACAGAAACCGTCGAGGAGATGGCAGGGGTCAGTGGTTTTGAAGAAGAATCCGATACTGAAGAACGTGAGGAAACCGAAGAGGAACTTGAATGGCTTGCTGAGGAAGCTGAAAAGAATATAGGTAAAGAAATCGAAGCTGAAACAGAAGAGGCATATTCCTATAAAGGCGTTAAGATAAGCGAAGGTGATAATCTTGAGGATATTGTCAGCAAACTGACGGAAGCCCTCGGAGATGTTGAGCTTGACGAGGATGATAATACGAATTTGTAGAAAAATGTTGAAGTGTTGCAGTCTTGCCCGCCCCATCTTTTAGGGGAGTATAGTACGATATGCAGAAACCGTTGAAGGGCATGAGACTGCCTGAACGATTCAAGAAAAACGGATAACAAAAAGCCACGGATGCAGCAGTTTGTAAGCTGTTACACCCGTGGCTTTTTACATAAAGAACAAATTTATTACAATATATATGAATTAAATCTTTCTTACGTTTGCAGCCTGTGGTCCCTTTGCACCATCAACGATTTCGTATTCAACGGCATCACCATCTTCTAGTACCTTGAAGCCGTCCATGTTGATGGATGAGAAATGAACAAATACATCATTTCCGTCTTCGTCTGAAAGAAAGCCAAAGCCCTTCTTTGCGTTAAACCACTTAACAGTTCCCTTTTTCATAGAATCCTCATTTCTGTACATTTTGTACTATTGTGTTTTGATAGAATCCGCTCTGATGACACATGTTGCGGATAAAGTAAATATACTACAGCGGCAAAAGAGTGTCAATGATTCAAAACACAAAATTTTAACAAAATTTTTAGAATTGTGTCGGGAAAAGGCCAAAAAAAACAAGGGATATACGCGCTCATACATGACAAAAGAGCTTTTATGTGATAAACTCAAGAAGTATATATGAAAGTATGTGTTTTGACGGCTGCAAATATTAAAAAAGTCATTTGCAAACCGTAATCATGAAATATAAATTGCCGGAAATCCGGTTTCCGGGGAGGAGGATTTATGACAGATAAAACATTCGGTACAATTCCGGAAAGTTATGAAATATGCTACTCGGAAGAACTGAAAGAAAATGAGAGTGTCGGAGTGGTTCTCAGACATAAAAAAAGTGGTGCAAGGGTATGCCTTGTGTCAAATGATGAAGAAAACAAAGTATTTTGCGTGGGTTTCAGAACCACACCGCTTAATTCAACAGGCGTACCGCACATAATAGAGCATTCGGTATTATGCGGCTCAAAGAAGTATCCGGTAAAGGACCCTTTTATTGAGCTTGCAAAGAGCTCGCTGAATACATTTCTTAATGCGATGACTTACCCGGATAAAACAATATATCCTGTGGCAAGCTGTAATGATAAAGATATCAAAAACCTCATGTCAGTCTATATGGATGCGGTTTTCTATCCTGAAATTTACAGACATCCTGAAATCTTTAAGCAGGAAGGCTGGAGGTATGAACTTGAATCAGAGGATGCGGAGCTTGGAATAAACGGAGTGGTTTATAACGAAATGAAGGGTGCATATTCTGCCGCATCGGATTATATTGAGTACTGCATCGGAAAGCATCTTTTCCCTGACAATACTTATGGTGTGTCATCAGGCGGAGATCCGGATGTTATACCTGAGCTTTCGTATGACGAATTCCTTGAATTTCACAAAAAATACTACCATCCATCCAACAGTTATATTTACCTTTACGGAAACTTTGATATGGAGGAAAGACTTGAGTGGCTTGACAGGGAATATCTCTGCCACTTCGACAACGAAGAAGTGGATTCAGACATTCCGCTTCAGGAAAGCCTCAATGAAGTTAAGTATGTGACGGATGAGTATTCAATAGCAGAGGAAGATGATGAGAAGGAAAAAACCTATCTTTCCTATAATGTCGTAACGAATGACATCCTGGACGTTAAGAAGACAATGGCTCTTGACTGTATCCATTATGCACTTTTGGGTTCGGCAGGAGCTCCGGTTAAACAGGCACTTATTGATGCGGGAATCGGTAAGGATATTCTCGGTGATTATAACAGATATACGAGACAGCCATATTTAAGCATAATCGCAAAGGATACCGAAGCGGACAGGCTTGATGAATTTGTAAAGGTAATCGAAGATACCTTAAAAGAACAGGTTGAAAAGGGAATAAACAAAGACACACTGCTTGCCGGAATCAATTATCTTGATTTTGCCAACAGAGAAGGGGATTCGGGAAGCTTCCCTAAGGGTCTTTTATATGAAATAAATATGTTCAACAGCTGGCTCTATGATGACGCGGCGGCATTTTCATACTGTGTAATGAATCCGATATTCGAGGAATTAAGAAAAGAAATCGATACCGGTTACTTTGAGCAGCTTATAAAAGAATGTATACTTGAAAACAAACATAAGGTAGTGCTTACGCTTAAACCTGTAAAGGGACTGAATACAAAGAAGGAAGAAGCTTTATGTGACAGACTTCGTGAATATAAGGAGTCACTTTCACCTGAAGAAATAAAGAAACTTGTTGAAGACACTGCAGCTTTAAGAATATACCAGGAAGAAGAGGATTCTCCTGAACAGATTGCGACATTGCCAAAACTTTCTCTGGAAGATGTAAAGAAGGAAGCTGAGAAGTTCAATAACAGGGTGAGTGAGGAAGGCGGAGTCAGGGTAATTCATCATGACATTGCAACAAACGGAATTGCATATTACAATCTTCTTTTTGATACCGAAGGAATCAGGGAAGAATACTGGCAGTATGCATCACTTGCCGTAAAACTACTCGGTTACAGACTTAATACCGCAAAGCACACACATATCGAATTGAATAATGAAATCGCAAAATATGCCGGAGGACTCTGGACAAGTGAGGGTACTTATTCCATTTATGGAAAGCAGAATGAATACAAGGCATATGTTTTTGTAAGTATGAAGGCATTGGTTGAAAATGTTTCAAAAGTCACGGATCTGATTACGGAAGTTATGCTTGAGTCGGATTTTGATGATAAGAAGCGTTTCAAGGAAATTCTCGGACAGCTTGTAAGCGGAATGCAGATTGGACTTGTAAGATCGGGAAACAGCACGGCACTTTCGAGAGCAAAGTCGTATTTCTCGCCGGTTGAGTATTATGAAGAGAAGACCGGTGGAATTTCGATGTATGAATTCCTTAAGGACATATATAACAATTTTGATGAAAAAGCAGATGAAACCATCAGCAAAATGAAGAAAGCAATTTCCATGATATTTGTTTCAGACAGAATGATGGTTGATGTTACATCAAGGGAAGACGGGCTTAAGGCGGTTAAGACGGAGATTCCGAAGATTGTGGCGGCAATTGATGCATCCGGAAATGGAAACGAACCGGAAGTTTTAGGTAAAAAGAAGGAATTTAAGCAGGAAGCATTAAATGAAGCATTTAAGGTAAGCGGACAGGTTCAGTATGCTGCAACTGCCGGAAACTACAGAAACAGCGGTTTTGATTACAACGGTGCAATGGCAGTAATGAAGACCATACTTTCTTACGATTATCTCTGGATGAACGTAAGAGTTAAGGGCGGAGCATATGGATGTTTCTATTCCTATGAAGTGATCAGTGGAAACTGCGGAATTGTTTCATACAGAGATCCTAACTTAAGGTCGACATATGAGGTTTATAAGGAAGCGGCTGATTTTGTAAGAAATATTGAGCTTGAACCGGAAGAAATAGAGGACTATATAATAGGAACATTCAGCAGAATGGATACGCCGAGACCGCCTAGAATTTCCGGTTTATACAGCTTAAGCGGATATATATCCGGTCTGACGGATGAGTTCCTGCAGAAAGAAAGGGATGAAATTCTCGGAGCGGACCTTGAGAGTATAAGAAATACTGCTGATATTCTTGACTGTGTAAATCAGGGATATATCTGTACGGTCGGAACCGAAGCTAAATGCACGCAGGATGCAGATCTCTTTAAGAGCATAAAGACTCTTTCATAATTGACTTTGACAGGGAGCGGCAGTTTGTTACTGCTCCTCCCTGATATTTTTACAGAAGAATGGAGAAATTAATGGCAGAATTTAAATCAGGATTTGTTGCACTTATCGGAAGACCCAACGTGGGAAAATCAACGCTTATGAACCGTCTTATCGGACAGAAGATTGCGATTACGTCATCGAAACCGCAGACAACCAGAAACAGAATTCAGACCGTATATACGGATGAAAATAAGCAGATAATCTTTCTTGATACGCCGGGAATTCACAAGGCAAAGAATAAACTCGGCAGGTATATGGTAAATGTGGCGGAAAAAACTCTTGAAGAAGTTGATGCCATATTATGGCTGGTAGAACCTGAGAATTATATAGGCGCCGGAGAACAGCACATAATCGAAATGCTTAAAAAGACATCGACACCGGTAATACTTGTAATCAACAAGATTGATAAGGTAAAAAAAGAAGACATCATCTTAAATATAGAAACATATACTAAACAAATGGAATTTGCCGATGTCGTACCTGTTTCAGCCCTTAAAGGCAATAATACGGATGAACTGACGGAAGTTATCGGCAAATATCTTCCGGAGGGACCGATGTATTATGATGAAGATACCGTTACGGATCAGCCGGAAAGACAGATTTGTGCTGAGCTTGTAAGAGAGAAGACTTTGAGATTTCTTTCGGAGGAAATTCCTCACGGCATAGCTGTAACAATCGAAAGAATGAAGGAACGTCCGGACGGAGGACTTATTGACATTGATGCCACAATTATCTGTGAACGCGATTCTCACAAGGGAATCATCATAGGAAAAAAAGGTGACATGCTTAAAAAAATCGGAACTGCAGCCAGGGAAGAAATGGAAAACCTTCTTATGTGTAAGGTGAACCTTAAACTTTGGGTTAAGGTAAAGAAAGACTGGCGTGACAGTGATGTTTTAATGAAAAACTTCGGATATAACGACAAGTTCGATGAATAAAGAACGGGATGTTAATATAGGAAGAGAAAAGAATAAAAAGAGGCACATGTGAGAAAATAATCGTAAGCCACAAAGGAGCTTTTTATGAGCCGCAGGGGATTCGAATGATGAAGGAATTCTGTATAAAGGCTCACAGGCGGGTTTTGAATAAGTAATACCGGAAGAGGGGTTGCGATTATGGATATGGAAAAATGGAACAAGTTCACCAAAACGGGGAGCATATTCGATTATCTGGAATACAGTGCATGTGCAAGTGATGATGATGAACAGCAATCGGATAACAGTGACGGGAATCGTGCTGAGCGTAATGCCGGTAGGGGATTACAACAGAAGAGTAACGATTCTTACAAAGGAACAAGGTAAAATTGCAGCGTTTGCGCAGGGAGCGAGACGTCCCGGAAATCAGTTTATGGGTGTAACCCAGCCCTGTGTTTTCGGGATATTTACTTTGGATTGCGGAAGAGACAGCTACAATTTAAGGGAAGCAAAAGTGGAAAATTCATTTCCCATATTTCGCAGAAGCATGGAAAAAAGTCTTTACGGGATGTATTTCTGTGAAGTGGCAGAATATCTGACAAGGGAAGGAAATGATGAGAGGGAAGAATTAAAGCTTCTATATGCTTCTTTGAGAGCTTTGGAGAACGGAAAAATACCGGACAGACTTATCCGGGCGGTATTTGAATATAAAACCGTATGTATCAATGGTGAAGGACCTCTTTTGTCGGAGTGCATCAGATGTCACAAGGCCTGCGATAAAGGTTTTTTCAGTCTGAGAGGCGGCAGAGTATGCGCGGAATGTGCAGAACTTATCCCGGCAGCGGAAAAATATGAACTTAATGATTCCACATGGTATACGCTGTACTTCGTGGCGGCCACACCGCCGGCGAAGCTCTTTACTTTTATGCTCAGCGAAGAAGTGCTTGATGAGTTTGCGGATATTTCGGAAAAGTATCTGGGAAAGTGCACCGGACATGAGTTTGACGGCGCGGAGCTTATAAGAGTTATCGGATAAATCGGGAGTTGACAAGTAAACAAGTGATTGCTATCATGTTTTATAAGTTTGTTGCGGCGGTTTATCGGTGAAATACAGTCGGAACATGTTTTAACGAAGAAAAATACAGACTGAGTCTGTGGTTGGAGGAAAGATATGGCAGTTGAAAAAACAATGGACAAAATTGTGGCATTGGCAAAGGCAAGAGGATTTGTTTATCCGGGTTCGGAGATTTATGGCGGACTTGCCAATACATGGGATTATGGTAATCTTGGAGTAGAGCTCAAGAATAATGTAAAGAAGGCTTGGTGGAAGAAGTTTGTTCAGGAGAGCCCATACAATGTCGGCGTAGATTGCGCAATTCTCATGAATCCACAGACATGGGTGGCATCCGGTCACCTCGGTGGTTTTTCGGATCCTCTGATGGATTGTAAAGAGTGCCACGAGAGATTCAGAGCGGACAAGCTTATTGAAGACTTCGCGGCAGAGAAGAATATTGAACTTGACGGAAGTATTGACGGATGGTCACAGGAACAGATGAAGGCCTTCATCGAAGACAATAGCGTTCCATGTCCTACATGCGGAAAGCATAATTTTACTGACATAAGACAGTTTAACCTTATGTTCAAGACCTTCCAGGGTGTAACTGAAGATGCAAAGAATACGGTTTACTTGAGACCGGAAACTGCACAGGGTATTTTTGTAAACTTTAAAAACGTACAGAGAACAAGCCGTAAGAAGATTCCGTTCGGAATCGGTCAGATCGGAAAATCATTCAGAAATGAGATTACACCGGGTAACTTCACATTCAGAACGAGAGAGTTCGAGCAGATGGAACTTGAATTCTTCTGTAAGCCGGGAACAGATCTTGAATGGTTCGAGTACTGGAGAGCATTTTGCCGTGACTGGCTCATCTCACTCGGAATCAAAGAAGATGAAATGAGACTTCGTGACCACTCACCTGAAGAACTCTGCTTCTACAGCAAGGGTACAACGGATATTGAATTCCTCTTCCCATTCGGATGGGGTGAACTTTGGGGAATTGCCGACAGAACGGACTATGACCTTACACAGCATCAGAATACATCCGGCGAGCCTATGGAATACTTTGATGATGAGACACATGAGAAGTATGTTCCTTACGTTGTTGAGCCATCACTCGGTGCAGACAGAGTTACACTTGCATTCCTCTGTGCGGCTTATGATGAAGAAAATATAGGAACAGAAGAAAAACCGGACGTAAGAACGGTTCTCCATTTCCATCCGGCACTTGCACCGGTTAAGATTGGTGTGCTTCCTCTCAGCAAGAAGCTTAATGAGGGTGCTGAAAAGATATTTGCAGAACTTTCAAAGACATACAACTGCGAATATGATGACAGAGGAAACATCGGCAAGAGATATCGCCGTCAGGATGAAATCGGAACACCATTCTGTGTTACATATGATTTCGAATCTGAGACGGACGGTGCCGTTACTGTTCGTGACCGTGACACGATGGAACAGGAAAGAATTAAGATTACTGATCTCAAGGCATACTTTGAGAAGAAATTTGAATTCTAAATTAAATCAGTTTGAAAAAAGGGTACAATCAGCGGATTCCGGTCCGTTGACTGTACCTTTTTTTAGTCTAAAATCATGAGGATGTTACTTTTTTTTCTTGATTTTGACGTAAATTACATAATAAACAGATTTTATCGGAAGGCAAATCTGATAATGCTTGCAAACAGGTATGTTTTCGGTTACAATTTTTGTAGGTAAACTATGTTTACAAAGGGGTAACATATTGGGGAACCAATTATCAGTCTGAACAAAGACCTGAAGGTCTTTAACTGAATACCTGAGAATAATAAATATGGAGGATTTGCATAATGGCAAAAAAATGGGTATATCTTTTTACCGAAGGCGATGCAAAGATGAGGGAGCTCCTTGGTGGTAAGGGTGCTAACCTTGCAGAGATGACTAATCTCGGACTTCCGGTACCACAGGGCTTCACAATTACAACTGAAGCATGTACACAGTACTATGAGGACGGAAGAAAAATTAATGATGAAATAATGGCACAGGTTATGGAATATATAACCAAGATGGAAGAAATAACCGGAAAGAAATTCGGAGATCTTACAAATCCGCTGCTTGTATCCGTACGAAGCGGTGCAAGAGCTTCCATGCCCGGAATGATGGATACAATTCTTAACCTTGGTCTCAACGAAGACGTAGTTAACGTAATTGCTGAGAAGTCGGGAAATCCAAGATGGGCTTGGGATTGCTACAGAAGATTCATTCAGATGTATTCTGACGTAGTAATGGAAGTTGGAAAGAAGTATTTTGAGGAACTCATCGACAGAATGAAGCTTGAAAGAGGCGTAAAGCAGGACGTTGAGCTTACTGCAAATGATCTTCAGATTCTTGCTAACCAGTTCAAGGATGAATACAAGGCAAAAATCGGAAAGAACTTCCCGGAGGATCCAAAGGAACAGCTTATCGGTGCAATCGAGGCTGTATTCCGTTCATGGGACAACCCACGTGCAAACATTTATCGTCGTGACAATGACATCCCTTATTCATGGGGAACAGCTGTAAACGTTCAGATGATGGCATTCGGAAACATGGGTGACACTTCAGGAACAGGTGTTGCATTTACAAGAAATCCTGCAACGGGAGAAAAGGAACTCATGGGTGAATTCCTTCTCAATGCACAGGGAGAGGACGTAGTTGCCGGTGTCCGTACACCTCAGCCTATAAATCAGTTGAAAGAGGTAATGCCAGAAGTTTATAAGCAGTTTACAGACATTTGCGCAAAGCTTGAAGACCACTACAGAGACATGCAGGATATGGAATTTACCATTGAAGACAGAAAGCTCTATATGCTTCAGACAAGAAATGGTAAGAGAACTGCAAAGGCCGCACTTAAGATAGCATGTGACCTTGTAGATGAAGGAATGATTGATGAGGAAAAGGCAGTATCAATGATTGACCCAAGAAACCTTGATTCTCTCCTTCATCCACAGTTTGACTCATATGTAATCAGCAAGGCAATTCCAATCGCAAAAGGACTTGCAGCTGCACCGGGTGCTGCATGCGGTAAGATCGTATTTACGGCAGATGATGCGAAGGCATGGGCAGCAAAGGGTGAGAAGGTTGTTCTTGTAAGACTTGAAACATCTCCTGAAGATATTGAAGGTATGAAGTGTTCACAGGGTATTCTTACCGTTCGAGGCGGAATGACGAGTCATGCAGCAGTAGTTGCCCGTGGTATGGGTGCATGCTGCGTATCAGGATGCTCGGCGATTGAGATGGATGAGGCTCACAAGACATTCAGAATCGGAGCTCAGGAATTCCATGAAGGTGATATTATTTCATTTGACGGTGTAACCGGATATATTTATGACAGAGCGATTCCTACGGTTGATGCAGTAATCGCAGGTGAGTTCGGCAGAATTATGGAATGGGCTGATAAGTATCGTACATTAAAGGTTCGTACAAATGCAGATACTCCACAGGATGCTAAGAAGGCAAGAGAACTCGGAGCTGAAGGTATCGGTCTTTGCCGTACAGAGCATATGTTCTTTGGCGGACACAGAATTGATGCTTTCCGTGAGATGATCTGTTCAGATACTCTTGAAGAAAGAGAAGAAGCCCTTGCAAAGATTTTACCGCTTCAGCAGGGTGACTTCGAGAAGCTCTTTGAGGCAATGGAAGGAGATCCGGTAACAATCCGTTTCCTTGACCCTCCATTACATGAATTTGTTCCTTCTGCTGAAGAAGATATCAGAAAACTTGCAGATGCAAAGGGCAAGACAATGGAAGAAATCAGAAAGCTTATTGACCAGCTTCATGAAATAAACCCAATGATGGGTCACAGAGGATGTCGTCTCACGGTAACATTCCCTGAAATTGCAGTAATGCAGACAAAGGCTGTAATCAATGCGGCAATCAATGTGTCAAAGGCTCATCCTGATTGGAATGTTGTTCCTGAAATCATGATTCCTCTTATCGGTGACGATAAGGAGCTTAAGTTCGTTAAAGAAAAGGTAGTTGCAACAGCAGATGCTGAAATTGCAAAATCCGGTATTGATCTTAAGTATGAAGTTGGTACAATGATCGAAATTCCTCGTGCAGCTCTTACTGCTGATCAGATTGCTAAGGAAGCTGAGTTCTTCTGTTTCGGTACAAACGACCTTACTCAGATGACATATGGTTTCTCCCGTGATGATGCAGGTAAGTTCCTTGAAGCATATTATAAGGCAAAGATTTTCGAAAACGATCCGTTTGCAAAGCTTGACAGAGACGGTGTAGGAAAGCTTATGGAAACTGCAATTAAACTCGGAAAGTCAACCCGTCCGGAACTTCATTGCGGTATTTGTGGTGAGCATGGTGGAGATCCAAGCTCTGTTGAATTCTGTCATTCAATCGGTCTTGACTATGTAAGCTGTTCTCCATTCAGAGTACCAATCGCCAGACTTGCAGCAGCACAGGCAGCTATTCGCGAAAAGCGCTAATTACAAGTTAGCGAAAAACGCTACAATTTAATAGCATTCGCCCGCATTATCGAAAGATAGTGTGGGCGTTTTCTTTTGGCTCTAATCCTTATATTTTATAGGAGTTAGAGCCTTTTTTTATTTTCACCCCATTCGCATTGAATGGGATTTTTTTAATTTTTTTAGGAAAATTTTTCAAAACCTTTGGAATTTTTGCCCTTCTCGATGGCTACTTATTGAGGGCGAGTTGAATGTTCAGTTTGTCCGAGTACTTTGACAACTGAATAGACATTCAACAGGTACATTCCTAATCGGAGGAAAAATCCTCAGCCGAATAAAGGTACGCCAAGAACCACCTGCCCTTCGGGGTTATTACGGAAAGCAAGGTGGTTAGCGATTTCGAGCCATTTTGAAATGTCCGATTGCAACGGATACGGCGATGAAACGATTATGGGATAATGCTACTTCTCTACGGAGCTGGTGGAGAACCCGGCAGAGGTACGGCAGATTTTTCAAACTCTATATGTATACGGCACTTGCCCCTATTTCTCTTTCGACCTTTGCCGGAGAGCCATCACAGAATGTGGGCAAGAGCGTTATAAAGAGTTATTGTGCCGTACTGCTTGAAGGTGCGGTTATTGTACTTGCGTGTATCATCTTTTCAGTATTCGCCGCTTCTCCACCGCAAGTGGATACAAGTGCTGCCGCAGTAACTCAGGTATGGGCGTATGTTGGTGAGCTTATCTTTAATATGCTTGTACGTGTCGGTTCTGTTAAGATGAGCGACCGTATTATCCGAGAGATGATGCCTTTTTTATTCAAGGAGATATTTGTTCTTTCAAACATGCTGTAAGTGGTAAACTATTTTCCATAGATTTAGGCAAATAAAAATCCATAGTTTTTGGCAATTAAAATTCCATAGTTATACAATTAATTCCTCCGAATGGTATACTCCTACCTGGAGGTGATGAAAGGATGGTTGATTGGATAATGTATGGAAAAATCCAAGAAATGAAAAGAGCTGGTTTAAATAAGAGTCAGACCAGCAGGCATCTCGGTATTGATTACAAGACTGTATTAAAATACTGGGATATGAGTCCGGATGAGTATTCTGCAACAAGAAAAGCAGCGGAAACACGTACCAGGAAAGCTGACAGATATAAAGATTTTGTCATTGAATGTCTTCAAAAGTATCCGGATATGTCAGCTGCACAGATTTATGACTGGATTCGTGAACGAACCTGTCTTGAGACGCTTGAATTTCAGGAACGGGTTTTCAGAAACTATGTAAAGGAAATCCAGGAAGAGTATGATATCAGGAAACCTAAAAAGAACCGGCAGTATGAAGCTGTAGACGAGCTTCCCATGGGAAAACAGGTTCAGGTGGATATGGGTGAAATCATTTTGGAAACTATGGCAGGGCGTCATAAGAAAATATACTGTTTTGCCATGGTTATGACGCATTCCAGACAGAAGTTTGCACTCTGGCAGGAAAAACCATTTACCACAGACAGCTTTATACAGGCACATATAAGAGCGTTTGCCTATTATGGAGGTAGACCAATAGAAATCGTTTACGACCAGGATAAGATTCTTGCTGTAAGTGAAAATCACGGAGATATCATTTATACAGAAGGATTTCAGAACTACGTTAATGCTGTTAAATTTGATATATTTCTATGCCATGGTGCCGATCCGGAATCCAAAGGTAAAGTTGAAAATGTAGTAAAGTATGTCAAACATGGATTTGCTGAACATCGTATATTTAGCGACATTGACAGTTTCAATGCAGACTGCATGGCGTGGCTTGAACGTACAGCAAACAGCAAGAAACATGGCACAACGCAAAAGATACCGGCAGAAGTGTTTGAACTTGAAAGGGAACACCTCATACCAGTATCTGAATACAGCTTTACGCCGGCTGTTAATGAAACTATAACCTATCAGGTCAGAAAAGACAACATTGTTTTATATAAAGGTAACCGCTATCGCGTACCAAAAGGAACCTATGAGCCGGGTAAAAAGGTATATATGATGGTTGAAAATGAAATCATCTCCATAACAGACTGTGTTACCGGGGAGATTTACGCAAAACACCCTCTGTGTCATGAAAAAGGCAGACTGATAGGCCAGAAACGGGAAGACCGTGATAAAAGCAGGACTATTAAGGAGCAGGAAAACCGTGATAAAAGCAGGACTATTAAGGAGCAGGAAAACCTGTTACAGGAACTGTTTTTGAATGATGAGCTGGTTATGCCTTTTCTGCAGCATATCCATGAAGAAAAGCCACGATATTATCGTGACCAGCTGGGTGTTATCAGAAGACTTTTTGAAGAATGGAATACAGAAACGCTGATATAAGGTCTGCATTACTGTACGGAAAGGGAAATGTATTCTGCAGCTGACTTGAAATCCACTGTCATATATTTCAATGAATTAAAAGCTGATAAACATATCAAAAAACTGCATACTACACTCCCAACCAAGTATTGTGGCAACAAGCCACAGATACGGGATTTGCGTCTTTATGAAGAAGCAATGGAAAGGAGTGCGGTAAATGGATAAAATACAGGAAATCAAAGGATATGCATCCAGTCTCGGTCTGATACAAACGAGAGATGATTTAGAAACAATTATTCATGAGGCTGAAAAGGCTCAGTCCAGTTATGTTGAGTTTATGCAGGATGTTCTTGGTGGTGAAATAAAATACCGCCAAAATAAAGCAAAGGAAAAAAGAATAAAGGAGGCAGGCTTTCCGTATAAGAAATATTTAAAAGATTTTGACTTAAATTTTTGTCAGTCAATCACAAGGAAACAGCTGAATCAGCTGTCAGAACTCACTTGGGTTGACGGTATATATAATCTCATACTTTCGGGTCCGCCGGGAGTTGGCAAGACACCTCTGGCGATTGCTCTTGCGTATCATGCCTGAGAAGAAGGTTACAAAGTAAGTTATACGAGCATGCAGTCCCTGATGCAGGTGCTTAGAACCTGTGAAGTGGACAGACGAAGCAGAGCCAAGCTGAACCGGATATTGAAATCAAATCTGTTGGTAGTGGATGAAGTCGGTTATCTCCCAATAACGTCAGTAGAGGGAAATCTGTTCTTTCAACTGATATTACAGTTACAGGAGCAGACATCCATTGTTATTACAACCAACAAGGGATTTGAAGAGCGGGCTGAATTTCTGGATGATGCAGCACTTGCTACTGCAATTCTGGACAGACTGTCCTATCGGTGTGACCGCATTCAGATGAGCGGAAAGAGCTACCGGTTAGAAAACCGTAAATCATTTTTGGATAAGAAAGGAACTGAGGACAATGAGATTTTATAAAAATGTACCACAGGAGAACAGAGAGTTTTTGACAGAGCAGTTAAAAAAGTATGAAAAAGAAACGGCAATGACAAGTGCCGATCGAAAAGAACTGCATAAATGGTTGGCATCAGGTCGAAGCCCATACGATAATGGTGATTATATATGTGGAGAAAATGGCTGGCCAATGGATTTCGTCAGTGCTATGCGTTTTGTGAATGAACAGCTGGAATGGTTTGAGAGTTTATCAGAAGAAGAAAAGGAATCCTTGCTACATAAGAATGAACCCCAGTATGATACGCATCCAGATGAACCAGTATTCTGCATGAGTTCTGGGTTAAGAGATGTGTATCCAGATGAAGAATTGCCATTTCAATAAAACATAAATAACACAACCCACGGATTCGTCCGTTGGTATATAAATCAAGGTAAGTATGGAAAATTAATTGCCGAAATTTATGGAAAAGTACTTGCCGTTTACAAGTTGCCTTTTCTGTTGTTGTAATACTGATGTTTGCTCCTTTAGAACACGAGAATAAGCCTATAAGCGACAGGGATAAAAATAGACTTAGAAAAATCAGCGTCATCTACGCAGTTTTGTTTACACTCCTTGTTTTTGCGCTTTTTATAGCAAAACTGAAGATGATAATGATATGTGTTGCGTTAGGAATGTTCACAGCAAGCGGTTCAATGTTAGTAGCTGTAATCGAAAAGAAGATAAAGTCAATACATCTTGGAACATAAAAACGACACGATATGCCAAAAGCATTGAGTTTTCATTGAAAATCTGCAAGAATTGAGGTGACGGCTTTTGCGAAAGTCAAATGAGCCGAACAAAATGATTTTGATGACGATAGTTGCAGGATTGGTACTGCTTACACTGACATTGATTTCAAGAAGCGCATGTGCAATCTGTTTCTGCCAGCCAAGTGAGCCTATCGCTCTGCAAAGTGTTATCCAAGAAAGGGGGGGGAAGAAAAGTGAAGAAACTGAATAGTATTGTCCTGAAGTTCAGTTCTTCTCTGGCAGCTTTAGCATTACTCGTTGGTGTGTCCTCTGCGGCTTCTGCCTGCTATTTCTGGTTCAATCAGCCTGAAATGCCCAAAGCTATCGAGAAATTCAGAAAAGACATCTAACCTGAACAACAAATCGTAGGTATAGGCTCTGGTAGGCTCAGAACCTATACCTAAAGAAACGGAGGAAAAAATGAAGAACAAACTTGTTCAGAAATCAAAAAGACTTTTGTC
>CAZOZM010000009.1:0-72368 GCA_964584255.1 uncultured Lachnoclostridium sp.
GAGCACTCGGCTGTTAACCGAGTTGTTGTAGGTTCGAGCCCTACTCGGGGAGCTTAAAATTTAATATGGCGACTTAGCCAAGTGGTAAGGCCCCGGTCTGCAACACCGTCATCGCCGGTTCAAATCCGGCAGTCGCCTCTATCTTTGTTCCGTAATATGGAACCTATCTGAAAACCCTTGATTTTCAAGGGTTTTTTGATTTTGGGAAAAGTTTTTATGCTTATTAGTTCAGTGCATTAACCTTTTTCCGTCAGTAAGGATATAGAAGGTATTCTATGATAAGACAATTTAAAAACTGACCCTTAAAAGCTGGATTAAAAATCGAACGATTGAGAGGTTGGTTTTTTTATGCCCGGAAAGCAAAGAAGAATCTTTTAGAGAGATAATAAAAGAAATAAGGATGAAAAATTCCAATAATTGTGTCATAATAAGCAGGTACAGCCTGCTTTCAAGCATGTCAAATACCCCGCGTTAAAAAAATGCGTAAATATTTGTGATTCCGGAACTTTTTGCCGGAAGCTCCAATGCAGAAAGAAACAGGGGAAATATAATATAAGAGGATGGAATGAATATGGACGGGATAATTTTTGATGTGGATGGAACAATATGGGATTCCACGGATATATGTGCAGATTCATGGAACGAAGCCGTTAACAGGCATACAAGCATAAAGTCGTCGCTTACCGGCGATGATCTTAAGCCCCAATTTGGAAAACCGATGGAAGAAATATTTTTTAATCTTTTCGGTAAGCAGAACGAAAAAGTAGTGAGTATTGTTGCTGAAAAATGCTGTGAATATGAAGACAGGGAACTTCATGCGTTAACATCGAAAGAAGCGGAGGGACTTTGCTTTGACGGTGTGACTGATACTATGAGACAAATCGCAAAGAAGAAGAAACTTTTTATTGTCAGCAATTGTCAAAAAGGATACATTGAGGTGTTGATTGAAAAGCTCAATATGGGTGACATAATATCGGATCATTTGTGCTACGGAGACACAGGAACGTCGAAAGGACAGACCATTCTTAAATTGATGGAAAGAAACGGACTTAAAAATCCGATATATGTGGGAGATACACAGGGTGATTTCGAGGCCTGCAATGAGGCCGGGATTCCGTTTGTCTATGCGGCATATGGCTTTGGAAGTCCAGAGGGATTTTACAGGAAGATAGATTCAATGAGTGATTTGGCGGCACTTGTGGATGAAGACGAAAATACGGAGCCGGCACAGACCGACAAATAGAGGAACGGCAGCCCCCGTGGAGAGTGAAAGAAGGAGTAACGGAACCGGAAGTGGAGAAAAGGGCGGCAGCCCCCAGGGAAAGTGAAAGAAGGAATAAACAAACCGCATAGAAAGAACGTGAAAAAGAAAGGAAACAGATATGACGGATTCAAATAATAAGCAGATGGAAAGTACGAAAATCAGTGCGCTAAGTTGTGCTGATTTTATTGAGGTTTTATCTTCTAAGAGCCCTGTGCCGGGTGGCGGCGGAGCTTCAGCCTTGATAGGAGCAATCGGTGTGGCTCTGGGAAACATGGTAGGCAGTCTTACGGTAGGCAAGAAAAAATATGTTGAGGTTGAGCCACAGATAGAGGAGCTTATGAAGAAATCGGAGGTTCTTATGGGAAGGCTTCTCGAGCTGATAGATGAGGATGCAAAGGCATTTGAACCGTTGGCACAGGCTTATTCAATGCCGAAAGAGACTCCGGAGCAGATTGCGGATAAGGAAAAAGTTATGGCGGAGGCTTTATATACGGCGGCAATGGCTCCGCTTGAAATAATGACGGCATGCTGCGAGGCGATTGATATTGTCAGCGAATTTGCGGAAAAAGGAAGCAGACTTGCCGTGTCCGATGCGGGAGTAGCTGCAGCGGCATTGTCAGCAGCCTTAAAAGGAGCATCTCTAAATATATATATAAACACTAAACTGATGAAAGACAGAGAAGTGGCATCGGCAATTAATGAGCAGGCAGACAGAATGCTTGAAGAATATACCGAAAGATCGGAAAAAATCTTTACATATGTAAAAGGTACACTCAGACAGCAATAATATATGGCTTGCCAAATGAAGCGGAAGTTGGAAGAAATGATGAGCCGGAAACGGAAGAAGAAGCTTGAAGAAGCGGAATATGCCGGAGAAAACGGTGAGGCGGAAGCAGAAAGTGACGGAAGGAGTTAAGAACATGGCGGAAATTTTATATGGAAAAGCGGTTACGGAAAGCATAAACGAGGGAATCAGAGAGGATGTCAGAGTGTTGGGAGCGATGGGAATAAAACCGTTGCTTGCAATTGTCAGAATCGGTGAAAATGAGAGTGATCTTTCATATGAGAGAGGCGCGGTGAAAAGGTGTGAAACTCTGGGAGTTGAGTATAAAAAGATTGTGTTGGATGCAGATGTCAGTACGGATGATGTGCTGAGTGTAATCAGAGAGCTGAATGATGATGAAAATGTGCACGGCGTGTTGCTGTTCAGGCCTCTGCCTAAGGGACTTGATGCAGAGCGTATTGAAAATGAGCTTTGCCCTGAGAAGGATGTTGACTGCATGACGGATGTTTCGATAGGCAGTATTTTTACAGGGAAAAATGTGGGTTTTCCACCATGTACGCCACAGGCATGTATGGAAATTTTGAAGTATTACGGATATGACCTTGAGGGGAAAAATGTCGTTGTTGTCGGACGTTCACTGGTTGTAGGAAAGCCGGTTGCAATGATGTGTATGAAGGAAAATGCCACGGTTACCATCTGTCATACGCGCACAAAAAACATGGGTGAAATTATTTCAAAAGCGGATATAGTAATTGCAGCGGTTGGTCATGCCGGGGCGGTTAAAAGTGATTATATTTCCGAGGGGCAGGTCGTGATTGATGTCGGAATTAATGTGGACGAAAGCGGACGACTTTGCGGTGATGTGGAATATGAAGGGGCACTGGAAAAGGCGGCGGCGATAACGCCTGTGCCGGGCGGTGTAGGAGGCGTAACAACCTCAGTCCTTTTAAGTCATGTGACGGCAGCGGCAAAAAAAGCAGCGGAAAAGAAACAGGTCAAAAGCAAAGGCTAGAGCCGTGCGGAAAAGAAACAGGTTAAAGCAAAGACCAGAGCCGTGCGGAAAGATGTGCGAAAAGGGGGTACAAAAGGGTGTCCATAAAGAAGTGTGAAAAGAAGTACCGGTTTGATGTCGGATGCCCTGACGGGGTGAGTTTTGACTGGATAAGAAAGTGTATGCCGGACTTTGTGCCGGCGTGGTGCAGTGTTGATTTGAGGGATGGCAATCAGGCTCTGATTGCTCCGATGAATAATGAAGAAAGACTCGCTTATTTCGACATGCTTTGCAGGATTGGGTTTGAGGAAATTGATATAGGTGCCCCGGGCATGTCAGAGAGGGATTATGAGTTCATACGACTTCTTATAGAAGAAAAACGAGTGCCGAAAAATGTAAGGCTGCAGATTATGTGCGGCTTGAAAAAAGAGGAAATCGACAGAGCATTGGATGCCGTGAGAGGAGCGGAAAATGTAATAATACATATGTGCTATCCGATAGCCTTTTCATATCATAAATATGTGACCGGTTATGTTACTGAAATTCATTCGGACGAAGGTTCGGAAAGAATGAACAGCTTATATATAGGCGAAGGTTCGGAAAGAATGAACAGCTTATATATAGGTGAAGGTTCGGAAAGAATGAGCAGTTTATATATAGGCGAAGGTTCGGAAAGCATGAGCAGTTCATATATGGTTGAAGAATCAGAAAGTATGAGCAGCTCCTGTTTATATGATGGTTCGGGCAGATTGTGGAAAACCTCCGACAAAATTGCAGAGGATGTGGAAAGAGCCGCCTGCTATCTTATGGAGAAAGCAGGCAAATCCAAGGTTAGTTTTCGTAATATGTGGCTAGAATTCACGCCGGAGGGAGCAAATGATGCACCGGCGGAATATGTACTTAAAGTATGTAATGCTGTGATTCGCAGCTGGCTGCCTGATTTTGGCGGTCGGATAATTATAAACATTCCGTCTACTGTTGAGACTCACATGCCGCATATGTTTGGCGCGCTTATTGAATATTTAAACAAAAATCTTGTGCACAGGTCGGAGATTCTTTTGAGCATACATCCTCATAATGATATGGGAGGTGCAATTGCATCTGCGGAAATGGCTTTGCTTGCGGGAGCGGAACGAGTGGAGGGAACTCTGTTTGGAAATGGTGAAAGAACCGGAAATGTTGATTTGGTCACACTGGCACTGAATTTTTATACTCATGGTATGTGTCCCGGGTTAGATTTTTCTGATTTGCCGGGAATAAGGTCATTGTATGAGACGCTTACAGGAAATGCTGTGAATCAGAGGCAGCCATATGCGGGCGAACTTGTCTTTACAGCATTTACCGGAAGTCACCAGGAAGCAATCATGCAAGGACTGAACGGCAGACAAGCCACAGTCCATGAAGCAAAGGAAAAGCCGGCAGAGGTTACAGTCCAAGATGCAAAAGAAGAATTGGCAGAGGTTACAGAGCCTTTCTGCGACATTCGTTGGGATGTTCCATATCTTCTGATAGATCCGGAGGATGTGGGGCGGTCGTATGACAGTGATGTCATAAGGATAAATGCAAGTTCCGGCAAAGGTGGTGTCAGCTACATATTAAGAAATCACGGTGGATATATAATTCCCGAAAAAATGAAAAAAGATGTGGCGGATACGATTAAGGAACTGCTTGGTGATGCTGTCGGAATGGAGCTTTCGGTAGAAAGAGTAAATGAAATTTTTGAAAGCAGATACATTAATAACGTTCAGGTTTTTGCCGTTTCGGAATGTCACTTTAAACAGGAAAACGGAATATCGGTTGACCTGACGGTGAAAAAGGATGAAGATTCTTATCGTCTTCTGGCATCCGGGAACGGACGACTTGATGCGACAAGCAATGCCCTCAAAAGGTTTTTTGGAACGGATTATGAGCTAGCTTTTTATGAGGAACATGCGCTTTCAAACGGCTCGGAGGCATCGGCAGCGGCATATGTCGGCATAAAGTATGAAGAAAGAGTTTATTGGGGAGTCGGAATTGATTCGGATATCATAAAGTCATCGGTCAGCGCACTCGTGGTTGCGGTCAACAAATTGCTTATAAGTGAGCAAAAAAGTGAAATAATGAAAGATATGATGATTCGGATAATGAATTTCATTCAGAACAACTATATGAATGTCACGCTTGACATATTGGCAGAAGAATTTCACTTTACGAAACCGTATATGTCAAAGTATATAAGCATTAATGCAGGGAAAACTTTTAGTGAAATTGTAAGGGACATCCGGATGAAAAAGGCATGTGAGCTGCTCAAAAGCAGTCGCATGAGTGTGGAAACGGTTGCAGCCCGGGTCGGCTATCCGTCGGCGGAGCATTTTAACAGGCTTTTTAGAAAAAAATATGGAGTAACGCCGATGCAATATCGAAAAAAAGACTAAAAATTTTTTGACATCATGGCAGGAATGGCTTAGAATATAGACGATATGGATTTTACGATGTCACAAGGTGATTATATTTGGGGAAAGGAAACTAACCGCCTGTTGTATGTAGGCGATTATAGGGCAGAATATGAGAAAAACTAAAATTATATGTACGCTTGGACCGGCAACAGACAGAGAGGGAATCATGAAACAGCTCATGCTTTCCGGAATGAATGTTGCAAGACTTAACTTCTCACACGGAAGTCATGCGGAACATGAGGGAAGAATGAATCAGGTAAGAAAGCTCAGAGAAGAGCTCGGATTGCCGGTTGCCATTCTTCTTGATACAAAAGGACCGGAAATAAGACTCAGAGATTTTAAGAACGGAAGGGAAGAACTTGTTCCGGGACAGCAGTTTACACTCACAACCGAACAGGTAGAAGGAGACTCAAAAAAAGTAACGATTTCCTACGAAGAACTCTATAATGATGTGAGGACGGGCAGCCATATTCTGATTGATGACGGTCTTATCGACATGATCGTAACCGAAATCAGAAATTACCAGAAGGGTGAGGAAATCATACATGACATTATCTGTAAGGTAATTAACGGTGGTGTTGTTTCAAACAAAAAAGGTGTTAATGTTCCGGGAGTTGAGCTTTCGATGCCTTATCTCAGCGAAAAGGATATGGAAGATATCAAATTCGGAGTTGAACAGGATGTGGATTTTATCGCAGCATCTTTCGTCCGTTCGGCAGAGGACGTTAAACAGCTCAGATATTTCCTTGAATTTAACGGAAACCGAGACATAAAAATCATTGCAAAGATTGAGAATGCGCAGGGCGTTTCAAATATTGATGAAATTATAGAAGCATCTGACGGAATCATGGTCGCAAGAGGTGACATGGGCGTTGAAATTCCGGGTGAGGAAGTTCCGGTAATCCAGAAGATGATAATTAAAAAAGTATATAAAGCAGGTAAACAGGTAATCACGGCGACACAGATGCTTGATTCAATGATGAAGCATCCGAGACCAACAAGAGCAGAGACTACTGACGTTGCAAATGCAATTTATGATGGCACGAGTGCAATAATGCTCTCGGGCGAAACGGCAGCGGGTGATTATCCGGTAGAAGCAGTAAAAACCATGGTAAGAATTGCGGAGAGAACCGAAGCGGATATTGATTACCATAAGAGATTCATGCAGATTGACAGACAGGCAAATCCAAATATTACGGATGCCATTTCACATGCAACATGTACAACAGCAATGGATCTTGGAGCAAAAGCAATCGTAACGGTTACAAAGTCCGGAAGCACGGCGAGAATGATTTCAAAGTATCGTTCTGCAATTGATGTAATCTGTGGAACTACGGAAGAAAAGATATGCAGACAGCTTAGTATGTCATGGGGCGTATACCCATATATGCTTGAGGAAAAAACGGATGTATTCGACCTTTTCAAACATGCAATTGATAAGGCAAAAACATTGGGTTATCTTGAAAAAGATGACATAGCCGTAATCACGGCTGGTGTTCCTCTCGGACATTCGGGAACAACCAACATGATAAAAATACAGGTGGTTGAATAAAAAAGAAGGCATATTGTAATCTATTACAGTAGTGGTTGAAGAAAGGCTCCTCCAGCTTCAGATGTGAGGGATGTCAATTAAATTCATCATATAATAAAAATGTGATTCTGACATTTAAAAACTCAAATAATAATGTGAAGAGGATTGCGGTAGAATAGGACTAAATCAAGAGAAACCTTTTAAATAAAGGGTTTGAATGGTTTAAGTCCTATTTTTTTTACAGTTTTGACATGACATTTGCAACTTACTATGCTAAGAAACGCGGAGGGATTAAAAAAATTGTTCCTACCGAGATCGGATATCTATAAAATCTGTTGATCCGGATCGCGTCACCCTTATGCTTCAGGTTGATATTGGCGGAAATGGCGTGAATAATGACGTAAATGATGGCGTAAATAATGGCGGTAATAATGGCTATTTCTCCACCCTAAATGTTTTTACAATGCTTCTTACGCAGCTGTACAGATACGGTTTATAGGTTTCAAGGTCTACCGGGTCCTTATCCAAAATGATGGTGTGACAGGTGCTTCCGACAAGTTCAACAACCGTATAGAGCATTAAATCCGGGCGCACCCACTCCGAACCGTCATCGATGAGTTCATAAAAGACGGACTCAATATTGATTTCGGAATCATCTCTGGTAAGAGCTCTTCGATAAAGACCATAATTGAGGTTTTTGTTAATGAACTTAGGGAGTTTCTCATCAAGAGTAAGCTGTTCCAGAAGGTCATCGGCAATAACGACAAACTTGTCATCCACGCTTAAGGCATCCTTATGATTGGCAAGGTCATTCAGTGCGTGGGTGAGAAGTTCACCGGCTTTTTGTGCAATCAGTTTTTCAATAAGTTCATCCTTGTCACGAAAATAAGAATAGAAAGTTCCTTTACCGACACCGGCATGATTAGCTATTTCGGAAATGGTGGTGGAACTGATACCATTGTTCATAAATAAAGAAAATGCGTGCTCCAGAAGCGCGCTTTTTTTTTGTCTTTTGTTCTCTTCAGCCTTACCCATACAAACCTCTTTTTCTATATCTCAACCCATGGCAGCGAACCGCGGAGCTGTAATCAAAAGTCATTCAACCCACGGCAGCGAACCGCAGAGCAGTAGTAAAAAGTTACTCATCTCACATCAGATATCTTTCCGGAGATGACTTACATTAAGAGAATAGCACATCAAACCGAAAAAATCTATAAAAAACTGACCAAAGGTCAAAAAAGATATTGACCATCGGTCGAAAATCTGATATATTGCCCATTGTAAAAAAATGACCAACGGTCAAAAAATGAGGTAAATAAACAATGAAAAAGTTTTCAAACGCAATCGTTAAAAGCAGGGTATTTATCCTGGTACTAAGCGTGCTGCTCCTGATTCCGGCAGCATTCGGCTTCATCAGTACAAGGATAAACTATGATATTCTGTACTACCTGCCAAAAGACATTGAAACGATGGAAGGACAGGACATTCTTCTTGATGAATTCGGAAAAGGCGCATACGGAATGTTCATCTGCAACGGCATGAACACCGTTGACGTTCAGAAAATGGCCGCTAAAGTTGAGAACATCGATCACGTTGCCGATGTAATCTGCTTCGATTCACTTACGGACGGTCAGCTCCCGGCAGACATGCTTCCGGAAAAGGTTAAGGAAATCTTCTATTCCGGTGACGGCGAAGGAACGCTGATGTTCATCTTCTTCGACACGACCACCTCGGCAGACGAAACAATGGAAGCCGTTGAAGAAATAAGAGACGTGGCAGGAGAACAGTGCTTCCTCTCAAGCATGGCGGCAACGGCAACAGACACAAAAAATCTCGTCGAGAGTGAGATGTTCATATATACGGCAATCGCTGCAATCCTCACACTCATCGTCCTTCTCCTTACAACCGATTCCTTCCTCATCCCGGTACTCTTCCTGACGAGCATAGGAATGGCAATTGTATTTAACCTCGGAACCAACTTCATACAGGGTGAAATATCCTATATTACAATGGCTCTCGTGGCGATTCTTCAGCTGGGTGTAACGATGGACTACTCAATATTCCTCTATCACAGTTACCTCGAAGAATCCGAAAAGATAAATGACCCAAAAGAAGCGATGGCAAATGCAATTGCGGCAACCATATCTTCGGTTACGGGATCATCCCTCACCACGATTGCTGGATTCCTGGCAATGTGTTTTATGACATTTACGCTTGGACTCGACATGGGCATAGTAATGGCAAAGGGTGTTCTTCTCGGCGTAATATGCTGCGTAACGGTTCTTCCGTCACTCATACTCGTATTTGACAAAGCGGTAAAAAAGACCAGACACAAACCGCTTGAGATAAAAGGCAGGTTTATATCAAAAGTGATAACAAAGCATTACATTCCGGTAATTATCATCGTGGCGATACTGATTTTTCCGGCAGTATACGGAAATAGTCATGTAAACGTCTACTACAAACTCGATAAGAGCATTCCTTCCTACATGCCCTCGAGCGAGGCACAAACGGAACTCACGGAAAACTACAATCTCAACTCAGTATCAATGATACTGCTCGACTCCGACACCACCTCGAAAACAGTTAAGGAAATGCTTGAGGAAATCAATGAAGTTGAAGTCGTGGGCTTCGCACTCGGACTCGACTCAGTTACCGGCGCACTCCTGCCGGAAAAATTCATACCGGATGACCTGAAAGCATCTCTTGAATCCGAGAACCATAAACTGCTTCTCGTTTCATCGGAATATGAAGTCGCAACGGATGAAATCAACGAACAGTGCGGAATTATATCGGAGATAATCAAGAAGTATGACGAAAACGGAATGCTTATCGGTGAAGCACCGGCAACAAAAGACCTTGTGGAAATAACCGACAAGGACTTCAATACCGTAAGCATCGTAAGTATCGGAGCAATATTCATACTTATCATGATCGTAATGAAATCCATAACACTGCCGGTTCTCCTCGTCGCCGTAATCGAACTCGCGATAAACATAAACATGGCGATTTCATATTACATGGGCTCAACGCTTCCGTTTATCGCATCCGTATGTATCGGAACGATTCAGCTCGGAGCAACCGTTGACTATGCAATACTTATGACAACGAGATACAAGAGGGAAAGAATCGCAGGTAAAAACAGAAAAGAAGCAGTGGAAATTGCACTTGGCACATCGGTACAGTCGGTTTTCACGAGCGCACTGGGATTTTTCGCAGCCACGATAGGAGTTGCTTTATATTCGGACATCGACCTTATCGGTTCAATATGTATGCTTTTGGCAAGAGGAGCAATCCTCAGCATGATAGTAGTAATTGCGGTACTTCCGGCACTGCTTATGCTGTTTGACGGAGTGATAATCCGCACGACAATGGGAATGAAATGCTGTATAGCACAGGAGGAAAAAAATGAGAAATAAAAAGAAGTTAATGGCAATGGGACTTGTGATGACACTTTCGGCAGGACTCTTTTCGGGATGTGCCGCAACAAATGAAGCAGAAGCGGCAGGAAGCGGAAAGGACAATGACGGGGACGAAACGAAAGAAAGTACGGTAACCCACAGTAAGGAAAGCGGAAAGACGGAGACGGTTTACGTCATAAAAGACGCTGACGGAAATACAAAAGAAAAAATAGTAAGCACATGGATCAAGAATGAAAAAGGAAGCAATATACTTACGGATGAAAGCAACCTTGAAAACATAGAGGTGGTGAAAGGCGAAGCGGCATATACAAAAGATGATGACGGAGAAATCATCTGGCAGACGGGCGGCTCGGACGTGTACTATCAGGGAACCTCAGAAAAAGAACTTCCGATTGACGTAAACGTAGAGTACAAACTTGACGGAAAAAAAGTGACGGCAGCTGAACTTGAGGGCGCAAGCGGATACCTCGAAATGACCTTTACATATGAAAACAGAACCGGCAGGGAAATTGCGGACGAAGACGGAAATTATACGGCATATCAGCCATATGCGATGGTGTCCGGAACAATTTTTGACGGAAGTGAAGCGGTAAACGTAAATGTGACCGGAGGAACCTGTGTAAATGACGGTGAAAGAACAATAGTATTCGGCATGGCATTTCCGGGACTGTCAAAAAGCCTTGGACTTGATGAAATCGAGGGCGAAGACGGAGAAAGTCCTGATGGACTTATACCTGATAAGGTTGTGGTTGAAGCCGACGTGACAAATTTCAGCAAACCGATTACCGTAACGGCGGCAACGGGAGATGCACTTTCAAAACTTGATTTGTCGGAAATTGAATCAAAAGAAGACCTTGAAGAAAAACTCGGTGAACTTACCGGAGGCATGGATGAAGCAGTAGCAGGAGCTGGCGCACTTTATGAGGGTCTCGGAAGCCTCAGTGAAGGTGGAAATGACCTTGATGAAGGAGCTGACAGGCTCAGCAGCGGAGCAGGAGAATTAAATAACGGAGCCGGAGCACTTGCCGCAGGAACGAAGAAAATAAAGGACGGAGCATATGCATTAAATGACGGAGCAAAGGAACTTAACGCAGGCGCAATAAGTCTTCAGGAGGGAATGGAACTTCTTGTTTCATCAAAAGGAGAACTGGTAAGCGGAGCGGCAGAGTTAAACAGCGGAGCGAAGGAACTTTCGGAAGGACTTGCAAAGCTTGAATTGTACAATAAGAGCCTGAATGACGGAGCAAAGAAACTGGCAGACGGAGTGGCATTGCTCAACAGTACATTAAGCAGCAAAAAACTTGAAGAAAGCATGAAGACGCTCACAGACGGATCGGACAGTTATGCTGAATCCATCGGCTCGCTGGCAGATGGCATGGCAACGGTTACGGACGGATACTCCTGCGGAGAAGGAACGGAACTTAAAACGGCACTTGATTCCCTGGAAGCATATGCTGCCGCAATAAAGGACAGCGACCCACAGACGGCGGCAGGAATTCTGGCAGTGGTTAAGTCGTACAAAGAATTATATGCCTATACGGAGAGCTTCAGCGAAGCGGCAGGAGGACTAAGCAGTGCCTATGCGGGAATCGACGGCGGAATTGATGCCCTTGTGTCAAATGTAGGACAGCTCTCCGGCTCGGTCAAAGAAATTGAAGCCGGAGCAGACAGCCTGTGCGACGGAATCACCGAATACACAACAGGCGTATCGGGAGCATCTGACGGAGCCGATAAACTTTACGGTGGCACATCCTTACTTGGAAGTAAGATTCCGGCGCTTTCGGGAGGAATTGATGAGCTTTACGAAGGAAGCGGTGCTATTAAAGACGGAAGCAGTGCCCTTGAGGCAGGCGCCGGTGAGCTTAAATCCGGAGCGGATGAACTCTATTCGGGAGTTCTCGGACTGGCACAGGGAATTAAAGAACTGTATGACGGAACACTCGACTTAAAAGACGGAACCGGAGAACTTAAAGCCGGAGCAGAACAGCTTGTATCCGGAAGCCTTGAACTTAAGAACGGAATGGTAAAAATTAATGACGAAGGAATACGGAAAATTTCGGACGCAGTTCTCGAAAATCTTGACAAATACTATAACCGACTGGAAGTTTTGAAGGAACTTACTGAGGAAAACGGATCATACAGCGGCTGCAGTGAAGAAATGGACTGCACAAGCGTATACATTTTTAAAACTGAATAGAAAAAAGCAGATGTAATTAAAACAAGGCACCAAATGACCCTACAAATCATTTGGTGCCTGTTTGTTTCTGAAAGTATGGCTTCATACAATTCCGGAAACCGTTTTTTACACAAAGGCAATATCAAAGACTTGGAGATTGTTTTGACACTCCCATACCTAAAGGCAAGGGAGTGTTACACACAGGGTAGTTCACAAATTAAAATCTCTCTGCTATAATGAAAGACAAAATCGGCATTCGGAGTAATGCCATGACGGAGGGAAGCCTTATGGACTCAAGAACAGCAACAGTAGAAAGAAATACAAGTGAAACAAAAATCAAAGCAACAATCAATCTTGACGGCAGCGGAAAAGCCGAAATAGATACAAAAATACCATTTTTTGATCACATGCTTAACGGCTTTGCAAAGCACGGTATGTTCGACCTTACATTAAAGTGCGACGGAGACACGGAAGTGGACTCACATCATACAATAGAAGACTGCGGAATCGTACTTGGACAGGCAATAGCGAAAGCAGTGGGGGAAAAAAAGGCGATTAAGAGATTCGGCTATTTTATACTCCCTATGGACGAGACACTCATGCTCTCGGCAGTCGATATATCGGGAAGACCTTTCCTCTCCTACGACATCGACTTTACAGTACCAAAAATCGGAGACATGGATACGGAAATGGTGCGCGAGTTTTTCTACGCCGTATCCTACTCCTCAATGATAAATCTCCATCTTAAGAAAATAAGCGGAAGCAACAACCACCACATGGCGGAAGCGGCATTCAAAGCGTTCGGAAAAGCACTCGACATGGCGACAATGAAAGAGGAACGCCTCGGCGACAACGTCTGGTCAACCAAGGGAGTTTTATAAAGTGAAAAAAGAACGGATTTATAAGGCTACGGTCCTCATCATAACGGTGCTTGCACTCGCATTTACCGTCTATACCTATGTATATGAAAAAACAGGAGGATACCTGGATGAAATCTGGTCATACGGACTCGCAAACAGCCATTACAGACCGCATATTTTCCTGGATGAAATCACCGGTGATTATACTGTCAACAATTCCTGGATTACGGGAAATGAGCTTTGGGAATACATAACGGTGCAGGAAGATGAAAGATTTGATTACAAAAGTACGGTCTACAATCTGGCGCATGATTCACATCCGCCGCTCTACTTCCTGATACTTCATACAATCTGTTCTTTCTTTCCGGAAAGTTACAGCAGATACTATGCGTTTTCAATCAATATAGTAAGCTTTCTTGTTGCGGCATACTTCCTTTTCAGGCTAAGCGACAGACTGTTGAAAAACAGAACGCTGACGGCAGCGGTGCAGGCGGCTTACTTCTTCAGCGCGGCCGGAGTAAGCACGTTTATATTCTGCAGACAGTATGCCTTCGTAACGGCAATAACGCTTGCCTTTGTATACTATTCACTGAAAATGCTTGAAAGCAGCGGAAAAAAGCAGTTTGTAAAGAATGCGGTAATAACCGTAATTCTTTCGTTTCTGGGCTGTCAGACAATATATCTTTTCCTGGTGTTCGCCTTTGTATTTGCGTGTTTTACCTGCATATGGCTTTTGAGAAACAGGAAAATAAAAAGAATGTCTGCATACGGAGCAGGAATGCTTGCCGGAGCGCTGAGTGTGGTACTTTCACCGGGCGTGAGGTATGCAATCGGTACAAGGGTGGGGAACGAAGCGGACGGATCGGAAACGGTGTCAGCGGCGAAAGGAAATCTGCTTATGCCGGAGAAGTTTGCCGATAAACTCACCACCTGCCTCGAAGCATTAACAAAGGACGTTATGGGGCTTGAAATGCCGGACGACCTCTTGTATACGGCAAGATTCCTTACTGCTACGATGGGACTTTTGCTGGCGGTAATGCTTCCTGTTATCATTCTGACGGTAAGAAAAAAAAGAAAACAGATAAAAGCCTCGGTGGTGAAGGCGTTCGGAAGCATTAAAGAAAAGAAAATGCACTGTTCGAAGCCGGAAACGCTCGTTATACTTGCAATGGCAGTGGAAATCCCGGTGATGGCATATGCGGTTCTGATTACCACCCAGAATAATGAAATGGGCAGCTATACGGACAGATACCTGTTTAACGTAATGCCTTTGTTTATACTGCTTCTCGCACTGATTTTGCTTAAACTGATACAGTGTATTGTCAGAGTAGTAAAAAAGGCGGAAGAAAGACTGGAAAAATCCGCAGAATCGAAAGAAATGCACGGATACGGCATTGCAGCAGGAATCCTTGCTTCTGTAGTACTTCTGGCATTCGGAATTAAAAGTGCGCTGCCGGAAAATCAATATACTTTCCCGAGGGTTGAAAACGAAGAGAGAATGGAAGAACTTGTAAAAGGCAAGGATTGTGTGCTTGCACTGAGCAGTATATGGCATCTTACATGTTATTCTGACATACTTTGCGAAGCGGACGATATTTTCGTTACGACCTCCGAGGAATTTAGAGCCGGTGAATTGGGAAGTACAAGCGTGCCGGAGGACGAGTTCTATCTTATAGTAGATGTGTCAAGATTTGAAATTATGGAATCCCTTAAAAACGGAAAAGAAGAGCAAAAGAGGGAAGATATCGAACCGTATTTTATGGAGCAGGCAGAAAAGCTGTATAAAAACCGAAGGATTGAATTCGTTATGCAGGATGAAATATTTACAAGAAATGTCTACATATACCATGTAAAGTAAGAGGCGGTAAAGCCCGGAAGTGACTGCGAAAGGAAGATTATGAAAAGAAAATTCACCCACACCTTTGCAGTTTGTGCATACGGAGTTTCTCCGTATCTTGACAACTGCGTTAAAACGCTTACGGAACAGAAGATAAAGAGCAGGATAATAATATGCACCTCAACACCGGGAGAAAACATAACCCGTGTTGCGGAAAAATACAACGTGCCCGTATATGTCAGAAAAGGAAAAAGTGACATAAGGGACGACTGGAACTTTGCATACAACTGTGCGGAAACCGATTTTGTTACCCTTGCACATCAGGATGACGAATATCGTCCCGGATACACGAAGGCACTTTTTCAGAAATTGCAGAGGCTTGCCGAACCGGAAAAGGTCAGCATCTTTTTTACGGACTATCGTCCGATTGATGCCGACGGCAGACCGGTCAGGGACAGAAACAGCAGAATACGGAGATTAATCCGTCTGCCGTTGAAATCGGAAAGACTTGCCGGATGCAAAAGCGTGAGAAAAATGGTTCTGAGTCTCGGAAATACCATATGCTGTCCGGCAGTAACGTACAACCGGGCGGCGCTTGGAAAAAATATTTTCCGGTCGGAGCTCAAATTTAACATAGACTGGGATACCTTCCTTATGCTTGCCGGAAAAGATGGCACTTTTGCATATACAGACTCACCGCTCATGCATTACCGGATACATAAGGGTGCGACAACGAGAGAATTCATCGATAACAGCGGCAGATACCGGGAGGATCTGGCAATGTTTGAAAAATTCTGGCCGAAACCGGTGGCAAAGTTTATAATGCGGTTCTATACAAAGGCATATGAAGTATATAAGGCATGAAAAAGTACGAAATACGAAAAAAGTTTACATTTCGTTCATAATTTGTTCAAATTTGGTGACGTAATACACGTCACCAAATTTTATCTTTACAAAAAAAGTCAACATAATGTATTATATCGAATAAATAATAAGGGTAGGGAGAAAACAAATTAGTGTTTTAAGGACATTACCTCCACAATATGTGGTGAAAACTGTTGATTGTGAACAAAAAATGTTCGGAAATTGAGTTTTTTTAGGTAAAAATATTGTAAAATGCTTTTGTTTGTGCTATCCTAGGTACAATTTAAGGAGAAATAATGAAGCCCTCGACATGGAAGAGGGAGAAGTTGGGAGGAGTTTATGGCAGAGGTCAGGAGAAAACGACTTGGCGACATGCTCGTTGCGGAGTCGGTAATTTCAGAGGAACAGCTTTTAAACGCACTTGAAGCCAAGAAGGGAACGGGAAAGCGTCTTGGTGAGATGGTTGTTGAACTCGGATTTACAACAGAAGATAAGATTTGCAGGGCTCTCGAAAGACAGCTCGGCGTTGAATACATAAGTCTTGCCAATGCCAAGGTTCCGGGAGACGTACTTGAAAAACTGAACGGTGCGTTCCTCAGAAAGCATTTGGTAATTCCTTTCGGCTACGATCCGTCCTCACTTGACGTGCTGATGCTTGCGATGTCCGACCCGATGGACATGGAAGCGATGGACGACGTCTCAATGATGACCGGACTCCAGGTTGAACCTTACATCGCAACCAGCCACGAAATCATGGTTGCAATCGATAAGAACTACGGTAATGAAGAAGCCCAGGAAGCTGCCGACGCTTTCGCAAAGGAAAGAGGAGAAAAGCTCGAGGAACTTGAAGAGGAAGATACCGTAGGCGATTCACCAATCGTTGTACTCGTAAGAACAATGATTGAGCAGGCGGCCCGACTCAGAGCTTCCGATATTCACGTAGAGGCTCTCGAAACGAGAGTACGAATCCGTTATCGAATCGACGGTTCCCTCTATGAACAGATAAGCTACGACATAAGCCTTGCACCGGCAATTGCGGCACGACTTAAAATTATATCCGGCATGGACATTGCCGAAAAGAGAAAACCTCAGGACGGTCGAATCACACAGGTGGTTGACCGAATCGAATATGATATCCGAGCATCAATGCTTCCGACCGTTTACGGTGAGAAGTGCGTTATGCGACTTGCAATGAAGCAGGCACTCTCAAGAGACAAGAAGGACCTCGGATTTGACGAAGCCGAGATGAAGGTTTTCGAACACATCTTAAAGAATCCTAACGGAATCATTCTTGTTACCGGACCTACCGGTTCCGGTAAATCAACAACTCTTTATACCGCACTCAGTGAGCTGAATACGGAAGACGTTAACATCATCACCGTAGAAGACCCTGTCGAAGCAAACATCGACGGAATCAACCAGGTACACGTTAACGTAAAAGCGGGTCTTACCTTTGCATCCGCCCTCCGTTCAATCCTGCGACAGGATCCGGACATCATAATGATCGGAGAAATCCGAGACGGCGAAACCGCATCAATCGCGGTACAGGCCGCCATCACCGGTCATCTTGTTGTTTCCACGCTCCATACAAACTCCTCCGCGGCAACAATTTCCCGACTTGAAGACATGGGAATTGAGAGTTACCTCGTTGCAGACTCCGTTAAGGGTGTAATCGCACAGCGACTTGTAAAGAGACTCTGCCCAAGCTGCAAGAGAGCGGTAGCGGCAAATGATGAAGAAAAAGAAATCATGAAGGTGCCTCTTGATGAAGAGTGCATCATCTATGAACCGGTTGGATGTCCGCAGTGCAACAACATCGGATACAAAGGCCGAATCGGTGTATACGAAATTATGGAAGTTAACCGTGAGATGGCCGGCATAATAAGCCGTAATGAAAGCACGGAAGCGCTTAAGGAAGCTGCACTCAGAAACGGAATGAACACACTCCGAATGGCAGCTACGAAGCATGTATTAAACGGAATTACATCTTATTCGGAGATGGTAAGAATTTCCTTCGACGAATAAGAAAAAAATACGAATTGAGGTTTACAAAATGACTAATCAGAGACTTGATGAGATTCTGCTTCTTGCAGTAGAGAGGCACGCATCCGATATTCACATGACCGCCGGTCGTCCCGTAATCTACAGAATAGACGGCGCACTCCGTGAGATGGATGACCACACGATGACTCCGGAGGAGATTGCAGACATCGTTGTTCCGCTTTACGCAAACAACTCAAGACTTGTTGAGATAATGGAAGAAACCGGAGAAATCGACTTCGCCTATTCTCTTCAGGGAAAAGGACGTTTCCGTGTAAACGTTTTCAGACAGAGAGGAACACTTGCAATGGTAATGAGACTTCTTCCATTCAAGATTCCGGCTCCGAGAGAACTCGGACTTCCTGCATCCGTTCAGGATCTTATCACAAGAAAGAGAGGACTCGTACTCGTTACCGGTGCAACCGGTTCCGGAAAGTCAACAACTCTTGCTTCCCTGATAAATGTCATAAACAATACATATTCAAGACACATAATCACTCTTGAAGACCCAATCGAGTATCTCCACAGACACGAGAAGTCGATTGTTAACCAGAGAGAGATTGGTGATGATACAAAAGATTATGCCGGAGCTTTAAGAGCTGCACTCCGAGAAGATCCGGACGTTATTCTTGTAGGAGAGATGCGAGACAATGAAACGATTCAGACCGCAATCACGGCGGCTGAAACCGGTCATCTTGTATTCTCAACACTCCATACAAACGGAGCGGCGGATACAATAAACCGAGTAATCGACGTTTTCCCACCTCATCAGCAGCAGCAGATACGAGTTCAGCTTGCCAGCGTTATTGAGTGTGTAATCTCACAGCAGCTTCTCCCGATTCAGAATTCGGCAGGTCGAGTTGCCGCATTCGAAGTAATGCTCGGTTCGCCGGCGGTACGAAGCCTTATCCGTGAAGGTAAAGCCTTCCAGATTCCTTCTACAATGCAGACGAGCAAGAAACAGGGCATGATTACGATGGATGATTCCCTTTACAATCTCTACATCGGCGGATTGATTTCGGCAGACAACTGTATCAATTACGCACAGGATGTACCGGGAATGGAGAAGAGACTCAGCTACAGACAGATGTAAAAGATTACAGGAGGTTGTCAGTTGGCTACATTTACTTATACTGCCATTGATAAGTTTGGCAAACAGAAAAGAGGAAACATAGATGCCACTTCCACTGACCGTGCAATGTCGGCACTCAAGGCCGAGGGTCTTGTGCCGGTAAAGGTACAGGAAGCGAGTATCTTCACAAAAGACGTACAGATTGGTGCGAAAAAAGCGACACCGCATGACCTTGCTCTTTTCTGCGGACAGTTTGAAAGTATCCTGAATGCCGGTGTTCCGGTAATCGATGCTCTTGGAATGCTTGCAGAACAGACTGAAAACAAGGACTTTGCAAAGTCAATAATTGAAGTAAAGAACAGTGTCGAGGGTGGTGAATCCCTTGGCGGTGCGATGGCGGCGAGAAGAGATGTCTATCCGTCAATGCTCGTCAGCATGGTTCAGGCGGGTGAGGCTTCGGGAAGTCTTGAAGTTTCACTGAACCGAATGGCTACCCAGTTCGATAAGGACGAGAGACTTAAGGCAACGATTAAGAAGGCGATGACCTATCCTTGCGTTGTACTTGTCGTAATGTTTGTGGTTATTCTCGTACTTCTTTACTACGTTATTCCAACATTCATGAACATGTTCGCCGACATGGACATCAAGATGCCGGCTCTTACAATGTTTGTAATGAATGCCAGTGATTTTGTTCAGAACTACTGGTACATCATCGCGGCGGTTGTCGTGGTTGTGGCAATTGCCTGGAAGACGTTCTCGTCGACGATGACCGGTAAAACACTTATCGGTAAGTTCACACTCTGGTGTCCGCTTACCAAGAACTTTGTAATGAAAACCTCTTCGGCAAGACTTGCAAGAACGCTCAGCACACTTACCGCAGCAGGTATTTCGATGATAGATGCGCTTGATATCACGGCAAAGACAATGTCGAACGTAATAATAAGAATGGCAGTCATTGATGCCAAGGAAGATGTTAAAAAGGGTATGCCTCTCTCAGAGCCTTTGAGACGTTCCGGAATCTTCCCGCCAATGCTTATCCACATGACAAAGATTGGTGAAAATACCGGTGATATGGAATCAATGCTTACCAAGATGGCTGACTACTATGATGAAGAAGTAGAAAATGCAACTCAGCAGCTTCTTGCAATGCTTGAACCGATGATTACAGTCGTAATGGCAGGACTCGTTGCCGTAATCGTAGGTGCCGTACTGATGCCGATGGTTGCTCTTTACGACGGACTTGATTCCATCTAGTAAGTACCGGGCAACCGGAAAATCAGAATTAAATTTCCTCTTTATAGGGAAGAGGGATTTAAGATAAAATAACATAAAAAAGGAGAATATTGTTATGAAAACAAAAAAGAATGCAGGTTTCTCACTCGTTGAGTTAATCGTAGTTATCGCCATCATGGCAGTTTTAGTAGGTGTTTTAGCACCGGCTTACTTAAAGTATGTTGAGAAGTCAAGAAAGTCTTCTGATATTTCAGCTTTCTCTGATATCATCAACGCTTCTACAAACGTAGCTTCTGATACACAGTATGAGCAGTATATCCAGATGAATTCAACATTTGAAATTGTTGTTGAAGGTGGTACAGTTACATTACAGTTCTGTGGAGTAAAAGCTGAGGGAACAAATGATGCTGGCTATAAGTTAGTAGCAGGAGAATGGGCTTCAGTTTCAAAGGGTGATAACTATAATCTTAAGTCAAAAGAATTCAAGGCAGCTGAAGGAACAGCAAAAGGAACTGTTCAGTCTGACAACTCTGTTGAATGGACATCTGCACCAGGTAAAACTGGAGATGTATTTAAGGATATGAGAGCTTACTCTCCAGATTTTGATTCTAAATTCGAGAAGGCAGAAACAACGTCTACTCCTACTGCTTAATTTAGTCATAAGCCAATTAATTTAACTTATCCAACACCGTCCATCCGGACGGTGTTGGATATATATTAAATCTTAGATCCTAAGATAAGAATCTTATATCCCTATTATAAGATAAGGTTTGAAAATTTTTTCATGAGATAATTTTTGAGGAAGCACCCTCTCAGGGTGCTTTCTCAAAGATTATTGCAAAAGAAGTAATAATCTTAGGGGAGATAGGAAAGTGGGAAAAATGAAGAATAAGCGTATTGGCAGAAACAATGACGGTTTTTCTTTGGTTGAACTCATTGTTGTAATTGCCATTATGGCGGTTTTGGTAGGAGTTCTTGCTCCAGCCTATTTAAAGTATGTTGAAAAGTCGAGAAAGTCTTCCGACATTGTTGCAATTGAACAGGTCTTTTCGGCTGCGGAAGCAGTATCGACAGACCTTGAGTACAAAGTCCCTGAGGGAACGAGATTTACGCTTATTGCGACGAATGGTCTTGTGAGTTTCAGAATCACAAAGTGGGGAAGCGAGACAGACAAGGCAACTACAAAGGATGCGAACTGGCAGCTTGCCGAGAATGAGTGGAATGACACTTCGAATAAAGGTGATCCTTATCAGTTTGCCTCAAGAAGCTGGAGAAACGAATCCGGAACCATTTATGGAGAAGTACAATCATCCGGAGAGTTATTCTGGTACTATGATAAAACAAATGCCAAAGTATTCAAGGATATGGTTGAGTATTCAAATGAGTTTGGCGACAGATTTAAGTAAGAGGAACATTAATGGAAACGGTTTGGTCAGTAGCAGTCTACATATGTATTTTCCTTTACGGAATTTTTGTGGGAAGCTTTTTAAATGTGGTAATTCTAAGACTTCCGAGACGGGAGAGCCTGAGCAGAAACCGTTCACATTGTATGAGCTGTGGGTATCAGCTTAGCTGGTACGATTTGATTCCACTGTTCAGTTGGCTTTTCCTCAGAGGAAAGTGCAGGAAATGCGGGAAAAAGATTTCAGCCCAGTATCCTCTTGTTGAGGGTGCAAACGGTATTATCTGGGTACTGCTTTTTTTAATTCCCTATGGAACGAATGCTTATCAGATGTTTGAGAATTTCAGATTTGAAACTCTTCTGTACTGCCTGATGGCGTCGGCACTCCTTGCACTCAGTGTAATTGATTTCAGAACTTACGAGATTCCTTTCGGATTCAATGTTTTCATTGCTTCCTTGGGACTTGTAAATCTCTTTTACAGAATCCTTTTCATGGGCATAGAAAATTCGGGTTGGGAGAGCTATCTCATCGGATTCTTCTGTGTGAGTGGATTTCTTCTGATTCTCTTCCTGCTGTCGGGAGGAAGGGCAATCGGCGGAGGAGACGTGAAGCTGATGGCGGCGGCAGGTCTTCTGCTTGGATGGAAGCTCATCATAGTGGCTTTCGTCTTCGGATGTATACTCGGCTCGGTTATTCACATTATAAGGATGAAGGTATCCGGAGCGGAACACGTTCTTGCAATGGGACCGTATCTGTCGGCAGGAATAATGCTTGCCGTCATGTTTGGAAACGAAGCACTTAATTGGTATTTATCCCTGTTTGGGAGATAGATATCTATTCGGTATTTATTTCTTTTTAAAAGGTGGATACTTGTCTGACATTTATCGAATTCTGAGAGATGGATACTTGTCTGACATTTATCAGTTTTCCGGAGATGGATGCCTGTTTGACATTTGTCGGTTTCCGAGAGATGAATACTTATTCTGTATTTGTCACTTGTTAAGAGGCAGATACTTAACCGGCAGTTATTAATATCCGGTCAGAAAAAATCCTTCGGGATTTTATTGAAGCTTGGGAAATAATCCCAGGAGAAGGTGAACCTTAGTGTTCACAAAAGTATGTTTTAGATTTTAATCCGTTTTCGCGGGTTTAAAATAAAGGTTGATAAACAATTTAGGAAGTAGGACTTTTGTTCCGGACGGGAGGATTATATGGCATTAAAAGTGCTGTCATTTGAAATCGGTCAGACAACAACAAGAGTTGTTGAGATGGATTACAAGGTGAAGAACCCAAAAATTTATAATGTGTTTTCTATTGAAACACCTGCTGATGTGGTACAGGATGGTGTAATAAACAGAAATGAGGAATTTATCGTAGCCGTAAAGAGTGAGCTCAGAAGACGTATGATTAAAACAAGAGCTGCAGTATTCACGGTTGCATCAAGCCGTATAGCAAACAGAGAGGCGCGTATTCCTTTATGTAAAGAGAAAAATATCATGCCTATCATCCTCGCAAACGCTTCTGATTATTTCCCGGTTGATATGAATCAGTATCATCTGGTATATAACATTCTCGGAACGGTTGAAAATGACGAAGGAAAGCAGTACAGACTTTCACTTCTTGCAGTACCTAACGATGTAACCACATCATACATCGATTTTGCAAGAACACTCGAGTTTGACATCAAGGCAATCGACTATGTCGGAAACTCAGTATTCCAGGTAGTTAAGGAAAGTTTTCCGGAGGGCGTAAGAGCATTCCTTAAGATCGAGGAACAGACATCACTCGTTACAATCGTAAACAACGGTGAAATTGTTCTCCAGAGACAGGTTGCTCACGGTCTTAATCAGGCAATTGAGAACCTTACGGAAACCGATATGTTCCAGGATGAAGAGCTTACATATGCTGGTTCAACAAGAAAGTTCATCGAAAACAAGATTATCAGACCACATCTTAATCTTGATGCCGGTGTTTCATCCGAAGATGCAGATGAAGAAAACCTTATGATAAAGGTAATGATTACTGAAAACCTCAGATATATGGTTGGTAACATCAGCCGTATCCTTGAATATTTCTCTTCAAGAAATGAGGAACTTCAGCTTAATGAAGTTTATCTTGTAGGTCTCGGAGCTGATTTCCAGGGTCTCCCTGAACTCCTCAGCAACGAACTCGGTTACGATGTTAAGGCATTTACAGGACTTGATAATACAGCAGTTTTGAATGTTGATCCAAATGCAAGCGTCACAAATTTAAGAGAGGTTGTTGCATGTATCGGTGCTGCAACAGCTCCATTACAGCTTCTTTCACCTGAACTCTTAAAGGGTGAAAAAGAGGTAAGTCTTCTTGCTCCGTTCATCGTTCTTGTAGGTGGAATCGGTGCTGCGATTGCTCTTTTAATTGTCGGTTCAATAATGATGGCGGCAGAAAAGAGCGAGACTAAGGATTTGGAAGAAAAGCTTCATTCCTATGACTACATCGCCGGAGTAATTGAGAATTACGAAAATACTGAAATTACATACAGCGAAATAAAGAATCTTGACAATTCAACCCTTAACTGGAATAAGGAACTTACTTCTTTCATTAAGGAACTTGAAACAAAGATGCCAAAGACATTTGAAACTGCAAGTTTCTCAGTTTCATCAACAGGCGTTAACATGGGCGTAACGGTAACTACAAAAGATGAGGCAGCAAAGGTTATCGAGCAGCTTCGTACTTTTGAAAGCGTAAGCGTAATTAGTACCGGTTCATTTGCTGAAACATCGCCAACAGATGAAACAGGTGCAGTTGTAGAGGGCGCGGAAAAGACAATAACTTTCGCTGTTACACTTACATACAAGCCATATGTTGAAGAAGTTACAGTTGAAGAAGCAGAATAAGGAAAGGATTAAAGAGTGACATATTATGAAAATTGCAAAAAAAGATATAGCTGTATTGATGGTAATTGTCGGTCTTATTGCAGCATTCTGCTCTTATAAGTTTTATTTTTCCGGAAAACTTGAAGATATTGAAGAGGAAAACAAGAAACAGGAGTCCATTCAGACTGAAATCGATAAGGTTTCAAAGGTTGCGGCAACCGATACCGACATGAACAATCAGGTTGCAAAGTGGGCAAAAGAAGTTGATGAAATTGTTGCAAGATATGATGTTGCTTATCAGTATGAAGATGGTATCCTTTTCATGAAGGCGATTGAAACTCAGGATACTTTTGATGCGGCAATAAACACATATACCGTTGGTGAGTCGGTAATGGCAAACACGGTTGCAGGCCAGGGTGAATTCACAGGTAAGTCATTCCTTCAGGGAACAACAACTTACAGCTTCAACTACCAGGTTGACAGCTACGATTCACTTAAGAAGCTGATTGACTACATCGTTTCCGATAAGAACGGTGTTAAGACACTTGACAGCATGTCATTTGCTGTAAGCGGTGGGGGATTTACAGGAAGTGTTACAATGACGGTTTACTCACTCGCAGATGGTTCAGCAGCTTATACAGCACCTTCAATTTCAGGTGTTGAAACAGGTGTTGACAGAATTTTCCCTGAACCGGAAGTTCAGGCACAGTAAGGTTATAACAGTGGGGCAGCTCCCGGGTTCCTTAAAGGGGTCCGGGATTATGCCATATTAAGGCGAGATGTTTTATTCAGGGCAACGGAGAGGCAGAAGTTGTACTTTTCGTTATTGAGAGAGGGAGGTTAATTCCTTGTGATTGAGAAATTTAAAAAATTCAGAAAAAAATTAAAGGAAAACAGTAATAAGGGTTTTACACTGGTTGAGCTTCTGATTTCAATAGCCATCCTCAGCCTTGTTGTTTTTCCGGTTTTTGAGGTCTTTGTTACGGCAACAAAAACCAATTCAAAGTCAAGAACGGAGCTGCAGGCAACTCTGACGGCGAATTCGGTTCTTGAAAGTTCCAAGGCTTTTTCCATCAGAGTTTTCCATGAACAGTGTGCGGCAAATTATAATACCGTTTCAAAGAGTAAGTTTACACTGGTTGCCGGTGAGCAATCGGGAGGAACCGTTAAGTCACTTCTTGATGCGGGAGGAACGGCAGGAATTCTTAAACTCGGTGATGACGGAAAGTATAAGCTGGTGCAGAATTCGGGAGAAGCGTTTACTGCAGACAGTTTATCCGTAAAGTCGGTTTATATGTATGGTGTAAACGGAATTAAGCAGTCTCATAATTACTATGATGCGGTTGTGGTATTTTCGGAATGTGAATATCAGGATACTGAAATGACCGGAGCAAATGGAAATTCAGTGAACTATAAAGAATCTGATTCCAATGGTAATTATTCGGATTATAATAAGAAGTTTGATATTACGGTGTATGTTTACAAACACCAGGATACACCGGTTTATGTCGGAGCGACTGATTTAAATGAAAACGCGCTCTTAAAGATTACGGGCAACAAGCTCGACAATGCACAGTAACAATGGAGGAATGTGATGAATCGAAGAGGATTGAAAATGAGAAAAGCTTTTCATAATGATAACCGCGGTATCGCATTAGCATCTGTTATGATTGTCATGACGGTGTGTCTCCTTATCGCTACTATTGTACTTGAAATCACCTATACTTCATTGATGTCGAGAAGAGTAAACAAGTTTGCGAATAACAACTTCTATACTTCGGAATCGGCATTGGGTGATATTGAAACGGTTCTCCAGAACGTTGCAACATTTACCATGCAGCAGATGAAGAGCGGTGGTTCAACAGAGTTCATAGATACTGCTACTGATACAATTGTAAAGTCAGCAGGAGCAACAAGTCTTTCTGATACGGATGCGATAAGCCGTTATCTGTTCAGTCAGCTTGACAATGATACAAAGAAAATGCTCGGCAAACTTGATAGTACGGGAAATTATGTCTATGATGATACAAAGTTTAAGGTAACGACAATTCAGAAGAAGACAGGTACTTCTTCAACTATGAAATCCAGACTGGTATTTGGAGTTGAACTTAAATATCTTGATCCGGATACAAATTATGAAACAAACATTCATACAGACCTTGTTATGAACGATGTTGTTCACAGAACACCGGCAGCAGCTTATTCTCTTGGAAGTTATGCAATGTTTACCGGTGGTGGAGCTAATTTTTCGGGAAACGGAGATACAATAAACGGTTCATATTCATGTTTCCTTCAGGAGGGAAATTCATACATCGGTATGATGAGCGACGAAGCTCCTACATCCATGAAGATTAAAGGATGTTCAGTTGTCTTTGACGGTAACAGAGTAATCATAAATGGTGATGTTTATGTTGAAGACGGAGCGCTTATCTTTTCCGGTGAAAAAATCACATCAGCAACATCAGAACAGTATACAGAAATTGATATAAGAGGAACACTCTATATCAATAAGGATGCCGTGGTTGTAATAAGTGACGGTGTTGACCTTATGGTAAGAGATATTGTTCTCGTTGACGGGGCTACAAAGAAATCAGTTTTCACTGATGGAGTTTCTTATCTGAATGTTGGAGGAAATACAAGTTATAATTGTCTCTATCCATATCAGGTGACAAAATCAGATGATTTGAAGGGCTTGTCAGAGGCCCAATATGTTACTGATTGGCATCCGGGAAGTCGTGCTGCTTCCGGTTGTATCATGGGATATAGTAAGGATAGTGGAACGAGTACAGTACTTGAGTATAAATCTGATGGTAAGTGGTATTACGCAGGTACGAATAACTCATTCGGTGGTCTTATTAATTACAGTACCTACTTCATGCCATCAGCGCTTACAACGGTTTATGGATATGATGGTACAAAGAATAATGTCGATTCTGAAATGAGTAACTTCATTAATATGGAGGTTCTCTATTGGCAGTATAAAAATGGTAACGGTGGACCGCTTGATTACTCTAAGGCTAGATATATTAAGAGTATTGCAGGTGCGGGAGGAGTTTCAAGAGGTTCAATCACATATACAAATCCGGCAGGATATACCTTTAAGGATGTGTCTGTAATTGACGGAATAACAACATCGAAGATAAAGAGTTCATATGGTTCTCTGTTAAAGCCGGATAACTATTATCAGAATATTGTGTCAGGTAAGACTGTACTTGGAAAGTCCCTTACCGGAGCTGTAATATTTGTAGGTTCTAACGGTGGTTTCGTTGTAAATGATGCAGTAGGAAATAATGCCTTGTCACTTACGACGGCATGGGCACCATATACACTTGGTCTTAATACGGGAAGCTTTGTAGGACTTAATCTTTCAGCTTCAAAGATTAGCTTTACGGCAATGGGAAAAGGTGTTGTAACTTCTTATTCCATGGTAAACGGAAGTACGGAAGGTGATGACCTTGAAGAGGTTGTTGACAGTCTTAAGTACCTGAACTTCCTTGGTGACGATATTTTAGGCAAGGATGGAAATGGTACACAGTACTACAATATAACAGGCGGAGAGACCGGAAGCTGGAATGAGTTCTATGCACTTGGTTCAATAGACAGTCTTTACAAGGGTGGTTTGGATGCATTTTTTAGTGAGAGCGGTTCAGACACATCAGGCGGAGACGTTACGGTTTCTTCATCAAACATGTATAACTTTATTACGGTTGAAAACTGGAATACTAAGTAATTAATTCGGGAGGAAAGGTTATGAAAAAAAGAAATGAAGGCTTTACTCTCGTAGAATTGATTGTCGTTATTGCGATTATGGCAATCATGCTTTCTATATTTGGAGTGAGTATGACACTTGTCGGAAGACAGAGAGTATCCAATGGAGCTCACTCCTTTAAGGAAACTATGCAGCTTGCTCAGATGTATTCAAAGAGTAAGGGTGCGTGCAAGATGACCATTGAGGGTACGAGTGCCGAAGGATCAAAGATTTATATCTATACGGCGGCAAATCAAACAGACCTTGCAGATCCTACCAAGTGTAAGCTTGGTAATGGACCGGATGTGATAAACCACAAGATTACGATGTCTGTTTATTATAAGGATGCATCAGGAATAGAGCAGAAGCTTGATGTTGACGGAGATGTAACTGTTGATATACTTTTCAACAGGGAAACCGGCGGCATGTCAGCAGATTCAATATTTACTGATGGCGGTACAGTTACAAAGGGTACTTTAACCAAGGTTGTTTTTACGAACGGAACAAAGACAATTACTTTAAAAGTGGCTCAGTTTACCGGAGTCGTTACTATGGAATAAGGAGGGAAATATGAAAAAGTTCACAAAGAATAATGACGGTTTCTCCCTTGTGGAGTTGATGGTTTCGGTTGCAATCCTCATGGTTGTAATGGGTAGTGTTCTTACGATGCTTGCGTTAATGTCAAATTCGTTCAGTACATCTCAGAAAGAAGTTCAGCTTCAGGACAGTGTTCAGGCAACATATACAATTGTAAGTGACATTATAAAGGAAGCACAGACTGATGTTAATAATGGAATTAATTCTGTTCAGTATGATAAAGTAGACAAAAAAGCATATATCATAGATGAGGATACGCAGGATTGGACAAAGAGCAAATTCTATATTGTAGAATATGATACATCAAAGAAGATACTTTATCTTTATAATGGAAATCTTTATACTGATATAACGACTGCAGATCCATCATCTAAGGTTGATTATAAGAGTATAAGCGTTAAAAATCTTACAGACAAAGACTCATATCTGCTCGCAAAAAATGTTAAATCATTTTCAATAGATGACAGCAGATACAATAACGGTTATGTAATTCTTACTCTTGAAATAGAAAACGGTTCAAGAACAGCTTCAATCACTCAGAATGTTTATTTGCGTAATTCAAATAATCAGATTCTTGCATCCGGTGAAGAGTCCAGTGACGGAAAGGATGAGACGGAAGGTTACAAGCTTGTAGAAATAAAGAACATAACATGTTCAAAAAATCCTTATTCAGAGGGTGATATTCCTAAAAAATCAGACTTTGTAGTTACAGGTAAGTATGAAAAAGAGGATGACCCAACGGACACTAAGGAGGCACCTGTTACAAATTATGTTTGTGACAAGATCGGTCAGCCGCTTAATACTCCGGGAAATGTTAAGTTTGAGTTTAAGGTTCCGGATACGGATATTGAGGCTGAATATACAGTTACCGTAAATGCAGGAAGTCTTAGCGTTGAGTATGACGGAAGCATTTATTCTCCTGAACTTACGGAAGTAAAGCGTCATTCGGAAATTAATACTTACTTTGCTTCACTTACAAAGGATTCGACTCCGGCAATTGCAACAGGTCAGATAAATCTTAAGCAGGTATTCCCATACTATTACAAGTGTAAGGGTACAATCACAACAAAAATCTGTAATAAATGTGGAGAAACGATCGCAGACAACCAAAGTGGTCATAACTGTCCATCTAATAATGGTTGGTGGACATCTGATTGGAGAAATGAAACAAGTGCCTGTGGCGGTGAACTGCATGAAGCAAGTAATCCATCATATCTTCAGGGATGTCCTGTTAATAACTGTTCAAATCACAATTATGGTAATTGGATCTCAAACAACAGCATAACAGCGGAGAAAATAGTTGGAGAGGCAACAGGAGAGGCATCAGATTCCATAACTATTTCTTCCACCGGCACAGGTCAGTTCTCAATTATTAATGATTCTAAGACAACGACTTATAAAGATGTAAAAGTTGTGATATACTTCAAAAATGAAAAGACCGGTTTTACTAATGCGGGTATGTCCAATGGTGAGTTCCTGTCGGTTAATTCAGCAGCATCAAACGGAACACAGAAAGTCAGCTACAAAACGGTAGGTGATAAGAGCAAACAGTTCTCTGAATATCTTGAAATAAATATTCCTGAGATGCCGGCTGCTGAAGGAGAGAAGTATTGCACTTATACCTTCAATTATAAGTGGGCTTCGGCAGATAATCTTAATGCAAATGATGTAATCATGGCAGTTTTCTCAGAGGACGGAACAGCTAAGTAGTTCTCAAAGGTAATTCAGGTATAATATCGGCATATAATTAGAGAAAATGTGTGTCGAAATTCGGAGGCAGTCATGAAGAAAAAAATTGGTAACAGAGAAATAATTCTTGCAATGGTAATTGTAGCAGTTGTGCTTGCAGTTATCCTTTCGGTAGTAAATATTGTTTCGGGTAAGGTAAATGACAAGGGAGAAGAGCTTACTTCTTCACAGAGTGTTTACAATGAACTTGCTGACAATATTACTTACATGATTCAGAGTGCGGATTTAGAGGTAAAATACATTGGTTCAGATAAACGAATTGTTTTATGTCTGATCGGCAGCGACGGATTCTATGGTGTGCAGTACAGCAACAACATGCTCTATCTTCTTGAGGGTGAGTATACAACTGCAACGACTGATGAAGCCAAGATTCAGGAAGCTACTGAGACAATAAATTCAAACAAAGGCTTCAACAAGTATGAAGACGGAATTATGTCATTCAACGTAGAAGGAAATGACTCGGACGGTCATTTCAGCAGCGGTAAGGTTACAATCACAATCGGTGTTGATTCTGATGGTAAGCTTGCAAGAAATACTTTTGAAGTAAGTCTTGATAATGCTTAATAAAGTGTATCAGGACGGCATTAACAAAGCATAAATGCCTAAATAAAATTAAATTCAGATTAGAGAGTGAACCCGGTATTTTGGTATTCTTCGAAAATGGAGAGTACAGGATGCCGGGTTTGTTTTTGGGTATATACACTACGGAAGCTGTTGTCAGAGGCGAGGATATATTTGGGATGAGAAACTGATGGGTGTTTCAAGAAAAAATTGCTAATTTCAGTTGTTTAGTATATACTTACATTTTCACAGACTGAAGAAAAAGTATACAGGCATATAATCAGATGTTGGTCGGAAAGAGGACAAAATGGGTTTGGAAGAGATTTTAAAGAAAATTGAACGTGGTGAGATTTCAGCCGAAAAAGCGGCAGAGATTTTAAGAGGCGGCACTTATGAAGAAATGGGTTTTGCCAAGCTTGATATGTCGCGTGAGTCAAGACAGGGATTTCCTGAGGTGATTTTCTGTCAGGGAAAGGATGATGAGTTTCTTTGCAGGATTTATCAGAGGATGTTTGAGAAAAAGGGTTTCGTATTTGGGACGAGAGCGAGCGAGCATCAGGCAGAGATTGTCAGGGAATGCATCCCGGATGCAGAGTATGATCCGGTTTCCCGAATTTTAAAGGCAGGTGCTTTTAAGGGAGAGCGGATAGGAAAAATTGCGGTATGTACTGCCGGAACGGCAGATATTCCGGTTGCGGAAGAGGCAGCCTGTACGGCAGAGTTTTTCGGTGCAGAGGCTGACAGAATTTATGATGTTGGAGTGAGCGGTATTCATCGTCTTCTTTCGATGACGGACAGAATAAGAAGTGCGAACTGTGTCGTCGCCGTAGCAGGAATGGAGGGCGCTCTTGCAAGTGTAATAGGCGGTTTGGTGGATGTGCCGGTTATTGCCGTCCCTACTTCCGTTGGTTACGGTGCGAGTTTTGGCGGAGTTTCAGCACTTCTTACGATGGTGAATTCGTGTGCAAACGGAATTTCCGTCGTAAATATAGACAATGGATACGGCGCAGGATATATAGCGGCACAGATTAACAGACTTGCAGCCGGAGGAAGAGTCGGGAACTGCGGGGAGCAGGTGCAGAAAGCGACTGAGTAATACAGAACCGACAGCCGGAGGAAGAGCCCGGAATTGTCAGGAGTCAGTGAGGAAAGCGACTGAGTAATACTTTGCCGGCGGTCGGCGAGGTTCAAGATTAAGCAATTTTATGAAACGGAGGGCAGGCCGTTGGCGGTCTGCGTGAAAAGATGGCAGGAAAATTATATTTGGAATGTAATGCCGGTATAAGCGGTGATATGTTTACTGCAGCTTTGCTGGATTTGGGAGCTGATGCGGACAGGTTAAGATTTGTTTTGGATTCAGTTCCGGTTAAGGGGTTTGATTTTAAAATTTCGAGGGTGAAGAAATCGGGTATCGACTGTTGTGATTTTGAAGTCGTAACTGATGATGGTGAAAATGACTACGACCATGATATGAACTTCCTCTATGGACATAAATATGGAGCAGAGGGAAACCTGACCGTTCACTCCGGGCACACACACGGAGCAGAGGGAAACCTGACCGTTCACTCTGACCACACACACGGAGCAGGAGATTCACATCATCATCACGGCAGGGGTTTGAGCGAGATTAATTCGATTATTGATGGTACGGCGGCTTCCGTTCGGGAAAAGCAGCTTGCGAAGAAGATTTTTTCTCTGATTGCTGATGCGGAGGCGAAGGTACATGGTATGAGCCGTGAAGAGGTGCATTTCCATGAGGTCGGCGCACTGGATTCCATCGCTGACATCATTGCGGCGGCAGTCTGTTTTTGTTCGCTCGGTGTTGATGAGGTTATAATTCCTTCGTTAAGTGAGGGGATGGGTACGATTCGATGCAGACATGGGATTCTTCCGGTTCCTGTTCCTGCGACTACGGCAATTTGTGAGAAAGCGTCGATGAGACTCAGGATAATGAATACGCAGGGTGAGTTTGTAACACCGACAGGTGCGGCGATTGCAGCGGCAATAAGAACTTCGGAGGTTCTTCCGGAGAGCTTCAGGATCGTCAGGTCGGGTTACGGTGCAGGAAAAAGGGAGCATGAGATACCGGGAATTCTCCGTGCGTTCATAATCGATTAATTTTTTTGTTTTTGTAACGTGATTGTAACCTTGAATCCGTATACTGAGTGTATAAAGATGAAATAAGGAGCGGCATATGGATATTTTAAAGGTATGTGAATTGTCAAAAACATATGGAAAGGGAGAGAATGAGGTCAAGGCACTTGATAATGTCTCTTTTTCCGTGGAGAAGGGTGAATTTGTTGCAATTGTGGGTGCAAGTGGTTCGGGAAAGTCAACTCTGCTTCATCTTATCGGTGGTGTTGACAGGCCGACTTCCGGCAAGGTTTATATAAATGATTCTGATATTTTTGCACTTAATGATGACAAGCTTGCCATTTTCAGAAGACGTCAGGTGGGGATTGTTTATCAGTTTTACAATCTTATTCCGATTTTAAATGTGGAGGAGAACATTACGCTTCCGTTGGAACTTGACGGAAGAAAGGCAGAAAAGGAGGAGCTTGATGACATTCTCGCAATTCTCGGTCTTTCAGACAGGAGAAAGCACCTTCCGAATGAGCTTTCGGGCGGTCAGCAGCAGAGAACGTCAATAGGAAGGGCTTTGATTACGAGACCGGCTATTATTTTGGCAGATGAGCCGACCGGAAACCTTGATTCCAAGGCGGGACGTGAGATTGTCGAGATGCTCAGAAAGTCGAACAGGGAGTACAAGCAGACGATTATCATGATTACGCATGACCCGGAAATCGCCAAGTGCGCCGACAGAGTTTTAAGAATTGCTGACGGCAGACTTGTCTAGGTGAAGGAGGGTTTGTCGTGAAGCTTATAAGAAAACTCACTTTCAAGAATATGAAGCTGAATAAGAAGAGGAGCATTGTTACGATTATCGGTATCATTCTTTCGACGGCTCTTCTGGTTGCTTTGTGTACGATGACGGGCAGTCTCTATAAGAGTCTGGTTGAGTCGCAGAAGGCATCTTCGGGAAACTACCACTATCTTTTTGAGAGATTTGACGAGGAGAGGATAGAGGAACTGAAGAGAAACAAGAGTGTGGAAACGCTGTTTACGCTGAAACAGTGCGGTTATGCGGTTCTTGAGGATTCCAGGAATGAATATAAGCCGTATGGCGATGTTATTGCGACTGATGAGGAGGGCTTTGAGAATCTTTCTTTCAATCTGATTGAGGGCAGGATGCCGGAGAACAGCAATGAAATCGTTATCTCGAGGCATTTGAGAACGAATGGCAGGATTTCACTATCCGTTGGAGAAAGTATCACTCTTTCAGTCGGTTCGAGAAAAATCCTTACGTTAGATGAGATTTATGCGGAAAATCCTTCGTTGACGGAAGAAGAAAGAGAGTGCGTGAGGGAAGCCTACGAGGATGCCGATTATGCATATATTGCGGAGATAAAGGATGTCTTAAATCAATATGATTCGTTTAAGGCGGTAGAGCTTGAAGATGGAAGAATTATTCCTTGTGAGGAAACGGTGGATACGGTCAGCAGAACTTATACCATAGTGGGTATAATGGAGAGACCGGGATATGGTATTGAGCCGTATTCGGCGCCGGGATACACGTTTTTGACCTATGATGATGGAGTTGAGGCGGAAGATGACACCGTGTATGCAAGATATGATGCGAAGGGACTTGATGACAGATTTCGCATTACGGCAGGGATTTTGGGGATTGATGCCGAACTCTTCGAGAAGGCATATAACAACAGTGATGTTGAGCAGATGCTTGAGGCGGCGGACCGGGTAAATGCTTTGCTTGATGAGAAGAATATCGGTTTTGAGGAAAATTATTATCTTATCAGATATGAGACGTTTGACTTGGGCGATGGTTCGTTGAGGACAATCTGCATGATGGCGACAGTGGTTGTTCTGATTATAATTGTTACTTCCGTTTTCTGCATAAAAAACAGTTTCAGCATTTCGGTTTCCGAGAAGGTAAGGCAGTATGGAATGCTCAAGAGCATTGGTGCGACAGGCCGTCAGATTCGCGGGAGCGTTCTGTTTGAGGGCGTGTGTCTCGGTATCGTGGGAATTCCGCTTGGTGTTATTTCGGGAATCTTTGCGGCAGCCGTCCTTATAAGGGTGACAGGTTATGTGCTGGGAGATTCTTTAAATGTTACGCTCATATTTGATGTTTCTGTTTGGGCAATTATTCTTGCAGTGCTTCTTGCGGCTGTGACGATTTATCTTTCTGCTGTCGGATGTGCGCGTAAGGCAAAGCGTATTTCTCCGCTTTCGGCAATCAGGGGCGAAAATGAGATAAAAATCAGGTCTAAAAAGCTCAAGACTCCCGGTTTTGTAAAGAGATTCTGGGGTGTCGGCGGTGTTGTTTCATACAAGAATCTGAAACGTAACCGCAGAAAGTACAGAACTTCCGTTGTTTCGATTGCAATCTGTACGACTACTTTTATTGTAATTACTTATTTTATGCAGCTTGCCTTCTCCGTCATGGATATGACCTATGAAAGTGAAGATTACGATGTCTGCTGTCATTTTTATCATAGCGGGAAGATGGATTATGATGCTGTTGCTTCGGAGATAGAGGCTCTGACAGGGGTTAAGGAGTTTAATCATGTCAAAACCGATTTCATTGAGGTGAGGGATGATACGGTCCGTGTCAACGAGGAGTACAAAAAGCTTGTTAATCCGAGTGAGGCAACGGGCAGTGCTCAGATTTCAGTTGTCTGTCTTACGGATGATGTTTTTGCCGCATATGAAAAGGAGGTCGGTGTAAGGTCTTCCGAGGCCGGCAAGGGTGCGATTCTTGTTGACAATATGAGGGTTGAGTACTTTGATGAGGAGAAGGAGGAAACTGTAATTCGTGAGCTGGAGCAGTTTAAATATGATTCCGGCGATACCATGAAGGTGGGCATACTTAATTATGATGATGAGTATTGGAAGGCCGAAAATGCTTCATACGAGGGCGCTCCGATAGTGGAAAAGAGTATTCTGCTCAGCAAGGTTACGGAAAAGGCTCCGCTCGGCTACGGCGGTTCGGACTCCCGGTGGCTGTCATATCTTTTTGTAAATGAGGAGCTGTTCAATGAGATTCTTGATTACACCGGCGACAGCACTGAAAAAATGTTTATAACTACGGATGAGCCGGACGAGGTCTGCGATGAGATGGAGAAAATCCTTACGGAGGCCGGTTTTGAAGATGGCGCTTACTATATCTACAATGCGGATGCCGACATGAAGGCAACGAAATCGCTTTTCATACTGATCGGAATTTTCAGTTACGGTTTTATTACGGTTATTGCGCTTATCGGTATTACAAGCATAATAAATACGATTTCTACCGGTATGGAGCTTAGAAGCCGTGAGTTTGCGACACTCAGGAGTGTCGGTATGACCACAAAGGAATTTAACCGCATGATAAGGCTTGAGAGTCTGTTTACCGGGTTGAAGGCAATGGTTTTTGCACTTCCGGTTTCGATTCTGTTATGTTATGTGATCCATATGATTCTGATGAACGGCAGTGTGATACTTAGATTCAGGCTTCCTCTCTTGCCGATGTTTGTGGCTGTGATTGTTGTTATGGTGCTGCTTCTTCTGATAATGAAGTTTTCTCTCAGTAAGATAAAGAAGCAGAATATAATTGAGACCATTAAAAATGAAAATATTTAGGTAAAGGATGTTTGTGTAATGGACATATTGTTGGTTGAGGACTGTGAGGATATTGCAGAGGGGTTGAGATTTACCCTTGAGGCTTCGGGTTACAGTATGGCTGTTGCCGGCACGATAAGAAAGGCAGAGGAACTCTTCGAGAAAGAAGAGTTCCTTCTTGTGCTTTTAGATGTTTCGATGCCGGACGGCAATGGCTTTGATTTTTACAAAAGGTGGCTTGCTCCGGCGGGGATTTCCACTATTTTCGTGACGGCAAAGGATGATGAAAACAATATCGTGCATGGTCTGAATCTCGGTGCGGAGGACTATATTACCAAGCCGTTTTCAACGCGGGAGCTTCTCGCGAGAATTAACCGTGTGTTCCTCAGGATACGGAAGAATTCTTCGCTTACTTCGGGGGATATCACTTTTAATCCGGAGAAAATGACGGTGATGAAGAACGGCCGGCAGGTTGCCCTTTCGGCACTTGAGTTGAAGATTCTCCAGCATTTGTTTGTTAATCATGACCGGGCGGTGAGCAGGAATGACATTATCGAGCTTATAAGACGTGCTACGGGGAATGATGTTTACGAGCATACGGTGACTGTCTATATGAAGAGGATTAAGGACAAACTCGGTTCCGATATAATTAAGACGATAAAGGGAATCGGTTATCGGCTGGATTTGGGAGAAGATGATAAATAGGAAGGGATTTTTTGTAATGCGTTTGTCAGATGGGGGTTAGAATCTGAGAGAAGATTTCCTGCGACGTATTTATCAGACAGGGTTAAAGATTTAGGAGGCAGTGATGAGTAGAAAACGGTGTCTTATATTTTCGCTTGTTATAGTGTTGGCAGCGGTGTCGGTGACTTTTATTCTGCTGATGGCACGGCATCGGGCTTTTACTAATGAGGAAAATGAGAAGGTGGCGGCAATACTGGAGAGGGTAATTGAGAAATATCCTCAGGTTGATGAGAAGGAGCTTATTGATGAGGTGATGTCGGGTGACGGCACGAGTGCGTATATTCTTGACAAATACGGAATTACGGAGGGTGAACTTCTTCTCTACGGAAGTAATGGCGGTTTCAGGTGGATGTTCTGTCTGGTGGCTTTGACGGTATGTGTTTCCGGGCTGCTGCTGTTTGCGGTTTTCATGTGCTATGACAACGGCAAGAACAGGGAGATAAGGGAGATTGCGGAATATGTCAGGCAGATAAACCGGGGGAATTTTGCAATGAAGATTGACAACAATACGGAGAATGAGCTGTCGGTCCTGAAAAATGAGGTGTACAAGACGACAATAAAGCTCAAGGAGGTGGCAGATGCTTCCGTGAAGGACAAGCTCTTGCTCAAAGATGCGTTGTCAGACATTTCGCATCAGCTTAAAACTCCGATAACGGCGCTCTGCATAAATCTCGACAATCTGGATTTTATTGAGGAACAGTTGGAGCTTGGCAGCATAGATGCGGAAAAGGCGGCAGAGATGCGTTCAGGGTTTGTCTTGAATGCGAGGCGTGATGTCCGGAAAATTAGCTCGATGGTGCAGATTATTTTGAAGTTTTCCCGTCTTGATTCGGGAACGGTTGAGTTTGAGAGGGGTGGTCATCGTATATGTGAGCTTGTCACACAGGCGGTGGCGAATGTTGCGGAGCTTGCAGAGCTGCGAGACATAAATGTGGAGGTTTCATGCGACGGTGATGACGGCGAGACTTTTATGTGTGATCTCATGTGGCAGACTGAGGCCTTGACGAATATAGTTAAGAATGCCGTCGAACATGCGGAGAAAAATGTGTATGTTGTTTATGAATCCGGTAAGCCGGCAAGGAGAATAAGCGTGAGCAACGATGGCAGGGGACTTGATGCGAAGGATATGGAGCATTTGTTTGAGCGGTTTTATCGGGGTGAGAATGCGGTCGCTGACAGCGTGGGAATCGGACTTGCGATGGCTAAGACTATAGTTGAAAAAGACAGGGGCATGATTAGTGTGGAGAACCGGGAAGATGGAGTGCGCTTTGTGATTACATATTAGGGGGAAGTTTACGTGTTGCCGCAATCTTACCGGATTTAGACGTGGCAGTGTCAAAAATTTTGAGAATCGTGTTTGCCAAGATGTAAAGCAAATGGTATGTTGTCAGTAAAAGGTGATGTACTGCCTTAAAATGAGTGAGTTAACAGGTGGCAGAGGCTGTTTGGTCTCTGCCGTTTTTTATGTAAAGAAAGGTGACTATATGAGAATATAAGGGTTTTTGTGGAAGAGGTTGTAAAAAGGAGGGACTGTATTGTATAATAACAAAGTCGGTCAGGAGTAAGACCGATTTTGTACAGTACTATTCTTTTGTAATTTGTGTAAGAAGGGGTGTCATGTTGGATAGGTTAGAGGCTGTAAACAGTGTAGTAAACAATTTTATTTGGGGTGTTCCTGCGATGATTTGTATCATAGGTGTAGGTTTATTCCTCAGTATCCGTACGGGTTTTATTCAGATCAGAAAGTTTTCCTATGCTATGAAGGTTACTTTCGGTCGTATGTTTAAAAAGAGGGAGGCTTCCGATGGTGCGCTCACTCCGTTCCAGGCGGTTTGTACGGCTCTTGCGGCAACTGTTGGTACGGGAAATGTTGCGGGTGTTGCCGGTGCGATTGCAATCGGTGGTCCGGGAGCTGTTTTCTGGATGTGGGTTTCCGCATTTCTCGGTATGTGTACAAAATTTGCCGAGGTTACGCTGGCAGTTCATTTCCGTGAAAAGAATGCACACGGAGATTGGGTCGGCGGTCCGATGTATTACATAAAAAATGGTCTTTCAAAGAATTGGCAGTGGCTGGCATATCTTTTTGCCGCATTCGGTGTGCTTACCGTTTTCGGAACAGGAAATGCAACACAGGTTAATACGATAACAACGGCGATAAATTCGGCTCTTTACAATTTTAACATTATTTCCGAGGAGTCATCTTCCACGCTTAATCTTGTACTGGGAATCATAATTGCGATTCTCATTGCCCTCATTCTTCTTGGCGGAATTAAGCGTATCGGTCAGGTTACGGAAAAACTGGTTCCTTTTATGGCAGTTTTATATATTATTTTGGCACTCGGTGTTGTAATCCTTAATTTTGAAAGCATTCCGGGTGTGCTTAAGAGCATTTTTCAGGGTGCATTCAATCCGGCTTCGGTTACAGGCGGTGTTGTGGGAAGTTTTTTCATCAGTATGAAAAAGGGTGTTTCCCGTGGTATTTTCTCAAATGAGGCAGGTCTTGGTACCGGTTCGATAGCACATGCATGTGCCGATACGAGAAAGCCTGTTAAGCAGGGATTTTTCGGAATTTTTGAAGTGTTTGTTGATACAATAATCATATGTACGCTTACCGCTTTGGTTATTTTATGCAGCGGTGTTGCGATAAATTATGGCGAGGCGGCAGGAGCCGAGCTTACAATCAGTGGTTTTACTTCCACATATGGCGGATGGGTTTCGATTCTTACGGCGGTATCCATGTGCTGTTTCGCGTTTTCAACAATTATCGGATGGGGACTTTATGGTACGAGATGCATTGAGTTCATATTCGGTTCAAAGGTAAACAAGCCGTTCATGCTGGTTTATTCGTTGGTAGCAATTGTGGGTGCAACAATGAACCTTGGTCTTGTTTGGAGTATTGCGGAGACTTTCAACGGCCTTATGGTAATTCCTAACCTGATTGCGGTCTTCCTGCTTTCGGGTGTGGTAGTCAGAATGACAAAAGATTATTTCAAGGGAATTGAGGATGATTAGAAGTGTTTGAAATTGTAAAAAATGCTTTAACAAAAGAGGATTTTATTTCTTTATATGAAAGTGCGGGATGGGGGAGTCCTTCTCCCGATGCCGCAGAGACAGCAATAAGGAACAGCTATGTGGTGTTTTCGGTCAAAGATGGTGATAAGACGGCGGCAATGGTAAGGCTTCTCGGTGATGGGGCAATGGCTTTTTTTATGAAGGATTTAATTGTTTCACCTGATTATCAGGGCAGCGGGCTCGGAACAATGCTCCTGAAACACCTTATGAATTATATTGAATCGGAGCTGAAACCGGGATGGACGGCAAAATTTCAGCTTATGAGCGCACCGGGGAAAGAGGGTTTTTACAGAAAGCAGGGGCTTAATGAAAATCCGTATGAAGACGGTGGGGCGGGGTTTACCATTAATATCTCAAGGTATGTGAATATGTTGAAAAATGATGGTAGTGAAAGCAGCGATTGGTGAAATCATATATAGCATGTAAACTGAGAAGCAGAGTCGGAAGTGTAAGCCGTCTCTGCTTTTTAAAACAGAAAAACGGCTTTAGGAAAAGAAAATAAAATAAAAAAGCGCTAAAAACACGGATGTAAAACAAAAATATGGTTTGCGGAAGTGATTTGTTGTATTCTGTGAAGGGGATGCAGAATATTGTAAAAGCGAAAATCACGGAATAGAAAAAGCGAAAATCACGGAATGAGATTAACGGTTTGAAAATGAAACGTTATACTATGAGGAGTAGGAGGTATGCAAAATGTTAACACCGGAAGGCTATAAAGTGCGTTTGATAGAGAAGTAGTTTGATGAGTATATGCAGACCTTTGGTGTGGTTTGTATTGAAGGACCTAGGTATTGTGGGAAGACATGGACAGGAAGAAGTCGTTCTGAAAGTGCAGCATTTATTGGAGATCCGTCTAAGAAAATCCACCTAAGATTTTGTGTGTTATCTGTGGAATGACCAATATGGCATATAAAAGGGAAGACGGAGTTTATGTTGTTCCCATTACGGCTTTAGGCCCTTAGGTGTTTTCAAAAAAATATCGGTATATTATCTCTTTTTTTACAGATACTATTTTCAGAGTGAAACTTGAGAAAAAGGAGAATATATATGAAGACATCAGGTATCCTGAGAAGGTTGGATTCACTTGGAAGGATTGTGATTCCCAAAGAAATAAGGACAAGGCTTAATATTCTGGAAGGTGACAGGATTGAAATTTTTGCGGGAGATGAGGAGATTGTTCTAAGAAAACATTCGGTTCTCGGGAACTTTGGGAAAACGGTTAAAAAATATGCAGAGGTACTTGGTATATACACGGGACATGCCGTGATAATAACCGACAGGGAGTGTGTGATTTCAACATATTCAATGCCGGGATGTGAGGGCATGGAGCTGGACGGACAGTTTGTTTCAAGGCTTGAAGAAAGAAAACCGTTCAGAACGGAAGTTGACAAAATGCTTGTCGGGGCGAATGGAATGGAACGGAAGGAATATGCTGTTCCGATTCTGTGTGAAAGTGACATAATAGGAGCGGTGGTGCTTGTTGCAAAAGGAGCGGGGTCTGTAATACGACAGACAGATGAGTCGGCGGCAGGGTATGCGGCTGTGCTTCTCGGAATGCAGCCGGAGTGATTTTCAGTAGTGGCGGATGCTTTGGAAAATCTCGGGACTCAGCAACCACAAATCTGTATAATAAGGGGCTTTTGACCATATTTACTGTTGACATAAATTATTCAATCGGTTATAACTATCTGTAGGCGTGGATTTGTTCCGGAGAGGGATGATCCGCATGTGAAAAAGAAAAGTTCGGCATTAGCCGTAATATCAGGAGGATTTTATGAATAAAACAGATTTAGTTGCTGCTGTAGCTGCAAAAACAGGTTTAACAAAGGAAGATTCAAAGAAGGCAGTTGATGCTTTCGTTGATGCTGTAACAGAAGGCCTTGTAAACGGTGAGAAGGTTGCTCTTGTTGGTTTCGGTACTTTTGAAGTTTCAGAAAGACCTGCAAGAACAGGACTTAACCCTCAGACAAAAGAAAAGATCGAAATCCCTGCTGCTAAGCTTCCAAAGTTCAAGGCAGGTAAGGGTCTTAAGGAAGTTGTTAACAAGTAATTATAAGCGATGTCTGATGATTAGTGATTGATGGGATGGGTACAAAAAGAGCTTGCTCTTGGAGTACCCATTTTTAGATATATCGGGAAACGGAGGAAGATATGAGGTTAGACAAATATCTTAAGGTGTCCAGAATTATAAAGAGACGTACCATAGCCAATGAGGCCTGTGATGCCGGAAGGGTAATGGTGAACGGCAAAACGGCAAAGGCCAGCCAGGAAGTTAAGGTCGGTGACGTTATAGAAGTTGTCTTTGGAACGAAGAATGTTAAGGCGGAGGTTATCCGTATAACTGAAACCAGTAAAAAAGAAGAGGCGAAGGAAATGTTTAAGTACCTTTAAGCCGCCGCAGCCATATTTCGTAAATTTGTCATTTTTTCCGGCTTTAGGAATATAATAAAAAAAACGGGTCGATTATGGACAAAATGGTGAATGAAACAGATGGCAGGTCAGATATCAGCCTGATAAGCCGCAGGGAAATGACCGTGAGCGGTGTTGCAGATGTTAAGGCGTTTGATGACCAGGAGGTTGTAGCCGATACGGTGCAGGGACTTCTGCTGATAAAGGGAAATGAACTTTCGGTAGGTACGCTCTCGACTGAAAAGGGCATCTTAAAAATCACGGGCAGGATTGATGCTCTGATATACAACAAAAAACAGGGGCAGACACAGAAAAAACCCGTTCTGAAGAGGATTTTCTCATGATACTTCTCAGTGCGGCGGCGGGATTTTTTGGTGTAACGGGATATTTGATTTTAAGCGTTATAAGACGTATAATAGGAAGGAACAGTTTTGTCTGTTTCGTTGAGGACTGCATACTGGCTTTCATATATGCAGTTGCCGCATATTATTTTATGTATCGTGTTGGAGGCGGAACCGTAATCGGATATAATTATGTGTTCCTTGTCCTTGGAGCATTAATTGCTTACAGGCTTTGGGGGTCCGTTAAATGGCAATCAAAAGAGTAGTTAAGAAAAAACGTCCGGCAAGAATGTTGGGAATCATTATCCTTCTCATTTGTACGGTCGGCATAAGTTCTTTTTTCTACTATAGGAAAAGGGAACTTCAGGATGAGTATGACAGTCTTGAGGCAGAGAAAAAAAGGGTTGAAATGCTTATTCAGGAAGAACAGAAGAGAAGCGAAGAAATAGAAGAGTACAAGGCGTATGTCCAGACTAAGAGCTATATTGAAGAAGTAGCGAGGGATGTTCTGGGTCTGGTATACAAGAATGAGGTTGTTTTTAAGCCGAAAAACCCTTAATTTGCAATATTAGGGAAGTTTCTGCGGAAAGATTAATGCGAGGGTTCTGTTTTGTGACAAAAAAAGTGAGTTTCTTCTGATAAAATCGGATTCAGATTTTTATCATGGAGGCTTATATGGCAGGTGTTGCAAGGTTACTAAGGCAGGCTGACAGCAGTGTTAATTTTGAAAACAGTCTTTTGGGCGAGAGATTAAGAAAACTGTCCGAGGCGATGGTCTATATTGCTGAGGGATACAGGAAAAGGAGCACGATTCCGGAGGAGGTTCCGGGAGGCAGTGATGAAGCGTGGAGCGGTCTTGTCCGTGATGCAAGAGAACTTCTTGCAGGGCAGTATATGGAACTTGCCGGGATGGTGAGGGAGATTACGGCAACGGCAGCGGTAAGATCCGGAGATGCACGGGAAAAATACATAAGAGAGCTGTTGTCGCGAAAGTATCTGAAGATAAAAGAGATTTCTCTTCTTGAAACCGGAAGTTCCGGGTTTGAGCTTCATGTGATAGCACGTGCTTTAAGACAGCAGCTTTTAATTGATGAAATTGCCGCATATATTTCGGCCGAAACGGATATGTGTTTTGTGCCGAAGGAAGGCACGAGGAGAACCATAGGTAATGATTATGGCTATTTCGTTTTCCGACAGAAAGAGAAGTATGCCCTTGTGACCGGAGCGGTCAGGGCGGCGAAGAATGCCGGAGAACCATCGGGCGATAATTATTCCGTAATAGCTCCGGGATATGGAGAGGCGGCAATCATATTGAGTGACGGCATGGGTTCGGGTCATCGGGCGTGTCGGGAGAGCAGCGAAGTTGTTGAACTTATAGAAAGGTTTCTGCGATGCGGTTTCAGAAGTGAGGGGATTGTTTCGCTTATCAGCTCCGTACTGATGCTCGGAACGGAAGCGGGTTCTTATTCAACGCTTGACATGTGCCTGGTTAATTTGTTTAAGGGCGAATTAAGGGCGGTGAAATCGGGGGCTTCGCTTACTTTTATAAAGCATGAGGATTGGGTCGAGACAATTTCGGCATCAGGTCTTCCGCTGGGAATTCTTTCGGATATAAAGCCGGAGGTAACCACAAAAAAGCTTTATCATGGTGATACGATTGTGGTTTTGAGTGACGGTGTTTTGGATGGGATACCGGTGGAGGAAAAAGAGAAGCTTCTTCAGGATATGATAAGAGAGCTTCCGGATCAGGAACCGAAGGAACTGGCATCATCGGTTCTGATGTCATCGCTAAGGAGAAATTTTTATGAGCCTATGGATGACATGACGGTGGTGGCAGGCAGGCTATGCAGAATATAAGGTGAGGATAAACTGTATGTCCGGTACAGAAGATAACAAATTAAATGCAGTAAGAGGTACGGATACATTCAGTACCGTTAAGGATTTTTGCATTCGCAGAAAAATGTTTGAGACCGTCGGAGATATTGTTGTGGGAGTAAGCGGCGGAGCAGATTCGGTGAGCCTTCTTCTTCTTCTTAAACGATTAACGGAAGGAGATAACAGAAAGCTTTATGCTGTTCATGTGAATCATGGAATTCGCGGGGATGAGGCTTTCAGGGATGAGGAGTTTTGCCGCAGACTGTGTAATCGGGAGAAAATTCCGTTTTTTGTCTTTCACGAGAATATTCCGGAGCTTGTAAGACAGACCGGTATGAGTGAGGAGGAGGCCGGGCGGCGTGTAAGATATGCCCGCTTTACGGAAATCTGCCATAAATACGGTGCGGGCGGCATTGCGGTTGCACACAACAGTGATGACCAGACGGAAACAATACTTTTTAACATAGTAAGAGGTTGTGGGCTGACAGGACTTGCAGGCATGAAGCCGGTTTCGGTCTGTCAGGAGGACGAGTCGTTGAAGATAATACGGCCTCTGCTTGAAACGTCCAGAGCCGAAATTGAAAACTATCTGAGAGAGGTCGGACAGGACTGGTGTCAGGACAGTACCAATGAAGAACTTGAGTACACCAGAAATATAGTGAGACACAGGGTTATCCCGGAGTTGAGGAAGCTTAGTGCAAAAGCTCCGGAACATGTCAGGTCGCTTGGACGTGAGGCGGCGAGAGCTGATGATTTTGCGGAAGAAGCGGTGGAGCAGCTTTTTGAACGTCTCTATTCGGAGGGGATTCTTTTTACGGACGAGCTTTCCGAAAAGCATGATTATCTTATCCGAAGGCTGATTTACAGATATATTTGCATCGTAACCGGCAAAAAAAAGGACATAACACAGTCACATGTTGAAAATGTGTGCGGATTATTGGAAAATACCGTTGGCAAAATGGTTTGTTTGCCGTATGATATAGATATCGTTCGTGAATACGGATGTATAAAGGCTTACAAAAGAGGCATAGAATATACGGAGCCCGAGGAACAAAGCGTATCCGTGGGCAGTCCGCTTAATGCAGAGATAAGTCCCGGTGTGTATGTCAGGGCTTGTTTTGAAGATTATGATTCGTCAGCGGATGTTCCGCAATCGGAAAATGAGGTCTGGTTGGATGCGTCGGTGACAGGCGAGCGGCTGGTTCTCAGAAAGCGCCGTGACGGAGATTATTTTTGTGCGTATCCTGATGGGCGGAGAAAGTCGGTGGGAAGGTTATTTATTGATTCCCGGATTCCTGCTGCGGCAAGGGACTCTCATCTTGTATTGGCATCGGGTTCCAGATGCTTTCTCATAGGAAACCTGAGGCATGATGAGGCGGCACGCGTTGATGGCAACACCGTAAGAATACTAAAGGTCAGATTTGAATGCCGAAAAAATCAATTCGGTTAATGGAGGAACTATGGATAATATCAGAGTAATGTATACGGAAGAAAATGTAGAAAAACGTGTAAGGGAAATTGCGGCACAGATAAGCAGAGATTTTGAGGGGCAGGAGATTCATTTAATCTGCATTCTCAAGGGAAGCATTTTCTTTACGGCGGAGCTGGCAAAGAGAATTACGCTCCCTGTCACGCTTGATTTTATGTCGGTTTCAAGCTATGGAGCGGGAACTGAAAGTACCGGAAGAATCAAGATTATCAAGGACCTTGATGAAAATATCGCTGACAAGAATGTTATAGTTGTCGAGGATATTATAGATTCAGGAAGAACACTTTCTTTCCTCATGGATATGCTCCTGGCAAGGAAGCCAAAAACACTCAGCCTTTGTACACTTTTAAATAAGCCGGACAGACGTGTGGTAGATGTTAAGGTTGATTATGTGGGATATGATATTCCGGACGAATTTGTAGTTGGTTATGGTATGGATTATGATCAGAAGTATCGTGCACTCCCATATATCGGAGTGGTTGAAACAGAAGCTTAGGAGGAAGAGTATTTGAAGAAACACAGCGGACTGATTTTTTATCTTATTCTGATAGGAATTATCATTTGGACAGTATATGCCACCGGGAAAGGCACAAATAATGGTGCATCATATACGATAAATGATTTTTATCAGGATATGGAAGACGGATCGGTTGAGAGTATTTATATTGAGCAGGATACACATGTTCCTACAGGAACGGTTGTTGTTTATCTTGACAATGGAAAAGAAAAGGAATTTTACACAACGGATGTATCTTCGATTGAAAAACTTGCATTTTCTGAGGATGTGAGAATTGTTACTGACAAGGTCAGGGATACGACCTGGTTTTTCAATAGTGTATTTCCTTACCTTTGTATTATTGTAATCGTAATTGTTTTGTTTTCGATGTTTATACGTTCGGCTTCGGGTGGCGGTGGAACCAATCAGAAACTGATGAATTTCGGTAAGAGCCGCGCCCAGAAGAAGAATCCGAATGAAATCAACAAGTCTTTTAAAGATGTTGCCGGTCTCAAGGAAGAAAAAGAGGAGCTTGCAGAAGTTGTTGATTTCCTGAAAAATCCGTCGAAGTATACGGAACTTGGAGCAAGAATTCCAAAGGGTATTCTTATGGAGGGACCTCCGGGTACGGGTAAAACCCTTCTTGCAAAAGCGATTGCCGGCGAGGCAAAAGTTCCTTTCTTTTCAATATCGGGTTCGGACTTTGTCGAGATGTTTGTCGGTGTCGGAGCTTCCAGAGTGAGGGATCTTTTTGCCGAAGCAAAAGAGAATGCCCCATGTATAGTTTTCATTGATGAAATTGATGCGGTTGCCAGAAGAAGAGGAACCGGAATGGGCGGCGGACATGATGAGCGTGAGCAGACACTGAACCAGATGTTGGTCGAGATGGATGGTTTTGGTGAGAATTCGGGAATTATTGTCATGGCAGCCACAAACAGGGTGGATATTCTTGATCCGGCAATTATGCGTCCGGGCAGATTTGACCGTAAGGTTGTAATAGGCAGACCGGATGTTGCAGGCAGGGAAGAAATCTTAAAGGTGCATTCTGCAAATAAGCCTTTGGCTGATGATGTTGACCTTAATCAGGTTGCAAAGAGTACGGCGGGATTTACCGGTGCGGATCTTGAGAATCTTATGAATGAGTCGGCAATTGCAGCGGCTTCAGATGATCGTAAGTTTATAAATATGGATGATATAAGAAGTTCATTCATTAAGGTCGGAATCGGAAAAGAAAAGAAGAGTCATGTGGTTTCTGATAAAGAAAAGAAGATTACCGCGTATCATGAAGCAGGTCATGCAATATTATTCCATCTGCTTCCGGATGTAGGACCGGTATATACCGTCTCCATTATTCCTACCGGGCAGGGAGCTGCAGGTTATACGATGCCGCTTCCGGAGAGGGACAATATGTTTATAACCAAGGGAATGATGCTGCAGGAAATCATCGTTGATTTGGGCGGCCGTGTTGCGGAGGAACTCATATTTGACGATGTCACAACCGGAGCAAGTCAGGACATTAAACAGGCATCAGCTTATGCGAGAGCGATGGTTACCAAGTACGGTTTTTCAGAAAATCTCGGAATGGTAAACTATGACAGTGATGAGGATGAGGTTTTCATCGGAAGAGACTTGGCTCATCAGAGAAGCTTTTCGGAAAGCACACAGTCAGTTATCGACAAAGAGGTTCGCGAAATAGTCAGCGGATGTTATGACAGGGCGAAGGAAATACTTGTCGGTAACATTGAAATCCTTCACAGCTGTGCGGCACTTCTTATAGAGAAAGAGCGTATCAGCAGGGAAGAATTTGAGGCGTTGTTCAAAAATGACAAAACAGAGCCCGTTACAGAAATAGAACTTGAATAAAATTTACAGAAAGCCATTCTTGTGTTGTAAAAATGCACAAAAAAGAATGGCTTTCTTTGTGTATGTTTGTGCACACGTTAGTTGGGTTACATGATATACTTCACATCGTAAACCCCAATACATTATATAGTTTTTGCTACACCCCATAAGTAACAAAAATACCTTCTCCGAAAGAGGACAGTTCCCCCCAATGTACTGTCCTCTTTTATTTTTTTGCTTTTTTAAGTATACTACAGTGAGTATGGTATTCTACTTGGTCGTACGTGAAGCTTTTGCCTATAAATAACCTATAAAGAACTCTGAAAATATGTTATAATAGGAGCAAAAAGGGCATGGAAAGGAAAAAACAAATGAGTCAAAAAGAAGTTGTGTTTTTAGTGCTTGAATATCTTTCAATATGAAAACAAAGAGTAGTTCATACAAGGAAAATTATGGTTATGTATGCAAAAAGTAAGTAATATTTATCATTTGGAGAATAGTCGATGTGATAAATAAAATTATATTGACCGGATAATGGGTTGGTGGTAATATAAATTCAATAAATAACTTATGGGATTTGATGATAAAAGGTGCGGAAAACCTTGTTAAACAGCTACGGTATTTGTATCGACAAACCATTGCAAGACAGATAGAAGTCGAACAAGGTGTCGGGTTGCGGCGGGACAGTGCATAAATTACGAAAATACATTATTAAGAACGTGTTATACATATAGAGAGGAGTAACGAATGACAAGCAGAAAAATAGGATTAACCGTAATGGCGGCAGTAGTAACTGCAATGTTCGGGAGTATGGCATATGCAGCTACAAAGTCTGGCATATACACAAACACAAAAAAACAAACTATTCTACAGTAATAATACATTCTAGGAGTTTAATATGATATACATGGGCTTTAACAATGCATTAAAAAATTGGAAGAAAATAGTAATTGCTGCAGTGGAATTGGCGGCTTTTTTGGTTATAATGATAGTAGCTATAAGTATGTATTACAAACAAAGTGAGATGTACAGACCTTATAAGAAATTGCTGGAATCAAAAGGGGTGCAGTTCTGTACAATAGCTCGTACTTATAGTATCTTTGGTGACGGAGAAAGCAATTTATCATCGCTTACAGAAGGTTTAAATGAAGTTGATGAGATGATTTACTCGATAATCCGACAGGTGAGGATTGACGGAGTTTATGATGGCTACGTAGTCGGATTGGATAGCATGATGTCTGAATATGAACCGGAGATGGCTGAAGGGGTTTGGATTAATGATGCAGAAGAAAGAGACTGTATTAATGTGGCTGTTACGGAGAATCCCAGTGGAGTAAAATGAGGAGAGTACATTGATCTGGTTGTTGTTGGGGAGAATGTTACAAGTGTTAAAGCTTATGTTTGTGGAATTGTAAAGAATGGCACCAAGGTTTTTGATGGCAGAAATGGTGTAACAGAAGCTACCATAGATGATTTGCATGTAACATATGATTCTTCGACTAATTTAGATGATGAGTACTGGGCAAAGATTTTTGTGGATAAGGCTGAGTATGAGCAGGTTTTTGATAAAGCTTTAGTATGTAGTTCCATGTTCATAAAATACAATGATGACATAACAGCTGAAGAGGAATTGGCTAATGAGGAGTATCTGGCACAGAGTGGAATGGTCAACAGATTTGAAGATATAAAAGAAAACAGTGAGTCGAAAATAAAAGACGATTTGATGAGTGTTATCCCGGTTTTGATTGGTATGCTTTTTTTTACATCAATCTGTTTTGCGGCTTCCAGTGCAATAAGTACAATGAATGAGCTTGAAACATATGCAATACTATTTGTGACGGGCATGAAGTGGACCGGTGTAGTTGTTATTAAGCTGGTTGAAGGGCTGGTTACCGGTGCGTTGGGAATTTCAATCTTTTTTACATTGTCCAATATATTAACAGGCAGCCGGTTGAGAAATGTGGTTGAATATGAATTTTATCCGATTGAAATTTTGGCAGTAGCGGGAGTAGTTGCATATTTTCTGGTTATACAGATATTAATTCCATATGTATGTACAAAGAAAAAAAGGTGCGTTGATATACTCAGGGAGGTGAAAATATGATATCCGGAAAAAATCTGCGTAATTTTTTGCGTTCACATCCTTTGATTTTCATTTCGATTTCAGTTGCTCAGATTGTTGCTGTTATAGTACTGATGTTTTCTTATGGGATTTTTATAAACAGCAAATAGGAAATCAATGCTTCCCGTTATGAGGGACAGAAGTATTCAGTTGAGTTTAATGTCAATGAAAATGCGAATCCTGAGAATGTAGCAAAACTTAAGGAGGCATTGCCGGAAATACTTAACAATTATCCGGATCTGATTGAGAAATGTCAGGTTGAATCCATCATACTATGTGAGGATGAAGACGGGAATTATAATTATAACAGTCTGTCGGACAATATTTACTTTAAAACGTCTTTTACGGTTGAGGATGGAAAGTATAAAAATCTGGAAATTATACCGGAAAATTATTTGGAAGGCAGAAAGCTTAGCGACGATGATGAAAACGGAGATCAGCCTGTGTGTGTTGTTACCAGGTCAGTGGCTGAGAAAACCGGAGATAAGGTCAAAATAGGAAATGTCGATTATGAAGTCGTAGGAGTTGAAACTTTTGGGTCGGATGGAGAGTATAAAACGTACGATTATATTAAAATGTTGGAATATTTTAAGTACGAAAAGGCTTTGCTGGTTCCGTTCAGGCATATTCCTGAAAATTCCACACTGATGAGTGTTGAAATTTTGTTCAACAGAGTTATCACGGTATCGGAGTATAAATATATAAACGGAATCCTTGGAGAAGCCTTTGGTGGTGACATTCTGAGTCTGCCGGAGGGACATCGTATTGATTACGATGAAGAAAAGGTATTTCAGTCAATGATTTTCATTGTACTTATCCTGGGGTGTCTGGCGGCACACAGCATGGTGGGTGTTTATTCATATGTTTTAAAGAAAAGGGAAAAGCAAACGGGAATTTTCCTTGTGTGTGGAGCAAGAAAAACGGACATAGTCAAGGCCTATGTCCTGGAGATGTCAGTGCAGCTTATGTTTTTTTCCTGCATAGGATATTTTTTGTTTCAAAACCTGTTGAGAAGGAAGTTGGACGTTCGATACAAATGGTTTTATAGTATTTTTGTTGAGGAAATAGGTGACTGCATAAAGCTTCTTGCAATTTTTCTTACAATTGTAATATGCATTACATCTGTAAATATAATCTGGATAGTTAAAAAGAGTCCTATCAGTATAATAAAAAAGAATTGATTGTCTCAGAGCAGGTTTTCACGGCAGAGGACCGGTTTCTGATAATGAAGTAAAAATTAAGGGCATGAACAGTATTCTCGCTGTTTATGCCCTTTTTGAAAGTTTGGTGCGGGGCTTTGATGTTGATGTAGAGCTCTTTGTTTTAGCGGCGAGGATATAAGGTAACTCTTGTAAATTAATATTGCTTTAGACAGCTTTGAAGAGAGACGTTTGCAGCTTTCTTCAAATTCATGTAAATTAATATTGCTTTAGATTGTTTTGAAGAGAGGTTTCTTTTAATCAGATAAGTTCACATCGCGAATGCGGATTGCAAATAAGACGGGCTTGTTATATAATTAATTGCATATTGGGTAAAAATACCCTTTTGCTGTGAAGCATCTAAAACAGGGTCTTACGATCCGGCTAAAAAGGACTTGTATGCAGAGTATATATTATAAAAATCTAAAAGCAAAAAAGCAAAAGGCGGTTGAGTGGTACACTCAGCCAAAAGGGTTCATAAAGGAAGCGGTATTCAGTGATGGTACTGCGGACTATAGGATTCCGCCTGAGCCGTCTGCTTTTGAAAAGGTTATAATTAAAATAAGAACGGCAAGGTGTGACGTTGACAGTGTTATGTTGGTTACGGATGCCGGAAGTTATCGTATGAGTGTTTCGGGGCAGGTTTCCGATGGTATGTTCGATATGTACCAGGCTGAAATTGTCCTCTCGGAGAAGCCGTTGGTTTATTTCTTCGAAATCAAATCGCATGGCCAGACGTATTTCTATACGAGACTTGGAATTGAAAGCAGCCCGAGCGACCATGCCCGCTTTGTAATTACTCCGGGCTTTAAGACTCCGGATTGGGCAAAGGGTGCGGTCTTTTATCAGATTTATGTGGATCGTTTTTATAATGGAGATCCGACAAATGACGTAATTTCAGATGAGTACTGTTACATTGGAGAACATGTTAAGCATGTTGATGCGTGGGAAAGAAATCCGCAGGTGATGGACGTAAGGGATTTCTATGGCGGCGATCTTCTCGGGATTTATTATAAATTGGATTATCTTCAGAAGCTTGGGGTTGAAGTAATTTATCTGAATCCGATTTTTACTTCACCTTCAAATCATAAATATGACGCGCAGGATTACGATTGTATTGACCCGCATTACGGTGTAATCAGCAGGCGGAGAGGAAAACCGCTCGAACCGTGGGATAATGATAATGCAAATGCATCTTCATATATTGATGCGGTAACAAACCCGGAAAATATTGAACTGAGTAACCGCTTGTTTATCAGGTTGGTTGAGGAAATACACAAAAGAGGTATGAAAATTATTCTTGACGGTGTATTTAATCACTGTGGTTCTTTTAACAAGTGGATAGACAGAGAGCATATATATGAGGGCTGCGAAAACATTCCTGACGGAGCGTATGTAAGTAAAGACAGTCCGTATGTCAGGTATTTTGATTTCAAAGAGGACAAGTGGCCTTATAATGGAAGCTATGACGGATGGTGGGGACATGACACCCTGCCGAAACTTAATTACGAGGCTTCTCCGGAACTTTACGACTACATTATGAGTATTGGGCGTAAGTGGGTTTCTCCACCGTACAATTGTGACGGCTGGAGACTTGATGTGGCGGCAGACCTCGGACACAGTCAGGAATTTAATCATAAGTTCTGGGCAGATTTCCGAAAAAATGTAAAGGCAGCCAATCCAAATGCAATTATTCTTGCGGAGCATTATGGTGATCCTTATGACTGGCTTAAGGGTGATCAATGGGATACGACCATGAATTATGATGCTTTTATGGAGCCGTTGACGTGGTTCTTTACCGGAATGGAGAAGCATAGTGATTCCTTCAAGCCGGAGATGCTTAACAATTCATCGGCAATGAAATCCAGTCTGCTTCACAATATGTGCCGCTATCAGACCTGTTCTCTTCAGGTTTCGATGAATGAACTCTCGAACCATGATCATTCGCGATTCCTTACCAGAACAAATCATATTGCCGGAAGACTTGGAAGTTGTGGGGCAGAGGCGGCTTCAAAGAATGTTAACAAGGCAGTTTTAAGGGAAGCGGTTGTTTTCCAGATGACGTGGCCGGGAGCACCAACGATTTACTACGGTGATGAGGCCGGAATGTGCGGATGGACAGATCCGGACAACAGAAGAACCTATCCTTGGGGACGCGAGGATAAGGAACTTATCGAATTTCATCGTGAAATTATCAACATACACAAGTCATATGATGCATTAAAAAAGGGAAGTCTTAATATTCTTACATCGGAGTATGGTGTTTTTTCATATGGACGAAGCTATGGAGATGAAAAATTTATCATAGCTTTCAATAACCTTCCTAATGTTTCAAAAATCGATATTCCGGTGTGGCAGATGGGAATAACGAATGATTGTCTGTTGGTAAGTCTGATAAAGACGAATGATTCCGGCTTTGAAATGGATGCAGGAATGTATGGTAACGAAAAGGGATATATCACCCTTAATATGCCGCCACACAGTGCAATCGTTTTAAAAAACATTCCATCAGATATGATGAGGGTTTGATTGCAGGTGGATGACGATGGACGACAGAATTGAGAAGATTCTTGAGAGGCTTGATGAGTATTACGGAACGGATGTCATATGTTATCTGGAGCATGAAAATGCATGGCAGCTGCTGATTGCCACGATGCTTTCGGCACAATGCACGGATGCGAGGGTAAACATTGTTACCCGTGAATTGTTTAAGAAGTACGGAACTTTGGAAGATTTTGCCGCGGCAGATGCCGGAGAATTGGAACGGGATATTCATTCCACCGGATTTTACCGCAATAAGGCGAAAAATATTATAGGGACGGCAAAGATACTTACAGAAGAATATGGTGGCGAAGTGCCATCGGACATAAATCTTCTGACGGGGTTGCCGGGCGTGGGAAGAAAGACGGCAAATGTTATACGCGGAAATATTTATCACATAGACAGTATTGTGGTAGACACTCATGTGGGAAGAATTTCCCGGAAACTTGGGATTACGTCAGAAACGGATCCGGTTAAAGTTGAGATGGAGCTTTATGAAAAGCTTCCGCAGGACCATTGGACTCTGTGGAACATGCAGCTTATTACTCACGGAAGACAGATTTGTACTGCGCGTAAGCCGGATTGTGAAAAATGTTTTCTGAGGGATTTATGTCCTTCGGCAGGCAAATAGTAAATCATTTTATAAGGAGGAAAGGAAAATGAATTTCTTTAACAAAAAGAACCAGAGAAAGATTGTTGCGGCAATTGCAATTCTTTGTGTAATTCTTATGGTTGTACCTTTATTGTCTTCATTTATTCAGTAGGATCAGGTTATGCTTGAAGTAAGGAATGTATATAAAAAGTACGGTAAAAAAGAGGTCCTAAAGGGCATAAATTTCAGTGCGGAAAAAGGAGAGTGTGTTGCCGTGGCCGGTTTGAACGGCTGCGGAAAATCAACACTTCTTTCCATACTGTGCGGCACTTTGAAGTGTGACAGGGGAGAGTTTCTGGTTAAGGGAGTTGATATTTTGAAAAACCCTTCTAAAAGGAAAGGTCTGATTGGATATGTTCCTCAGGAAAACCCTCTTATCGGGGAACTTAGTGTAAGAGACAATCTTAGACTCTGGTATTGTGACAGTCATCTTGATATGGAAGAGGAGCTTAAAAGCGGTACTCTTAAAATGCTTGGGATCGATGAGTTCACGGACGTTACCGTAAATAAGCTTTCGGGCGGAATGAAAAAAAGGGTAAGCATAGGCTGTGCTGTGGCATATGATCCACCGGTTCTGATTCTTGACGAGCCGTCTGCCGCACTCGATTTGGCATGCAAGGAAAATATCAGGGCGTATCTGTCAGGGCATCTTAAAAGGGACGGAATCGTAATCATTACGACACATGATGAGGCAGAGCTTTCAATCTGTTCCAGACTGCTCGTGATGAAAGACGGAACGATGCATGAAGAGAGCAATGAACTCAGGGGACTTGAGCTTCTTAAGCATCTTTGATGCGGAGGGTATTCATGAAGGAAAAGTTTGAGTACGAAATTAAGGATTTTAAACCTTTTATCAGAAAAGTGCCGATGAGCAGAAAAAAAGCCGTCGCAATTATTTTGATGGCGGTTTTTATTATGGTGGTGATTGTGACAGCTGTAATCAGGCAGTTTTTTTACAGGGAAAAGCTGTCTCCCGAGGAAGCGGCTCACAGGGCACTTGCCAATGCATATGAAAATGTTATCGGTGGAAAAAACAGATATTCAGAGGCTTTGGGTCTGGAGGAAATGTCCGGAGGAGATGAAAAGCGATTCGCTTCCACGGAAGGTTATTTAAAACTCAGGGAACTCGGCGATTTCGGGATGGGAGTGGAGGAATTTCTCAGCGGAATCAATATAAACGTTGATGCGGTTTTTGACGGCAGGGAGAACCGGTCGGAGGGAAATCTTACTCTTGGATGGACACTTTTTACGGTTAATCTGCTTGATTTTGTATCTGCGGATGAAAAGGTGTTTTTTTCTTCTCCGGAATTTCTGGAAGAGACACTTTTTGTGGATATGTCGGATTTGTTTATTGCAGATACTCCGATAAATGAGCTTTATCGAAGCTATACCGGCGAGGAGATGCAGAGCTCGGAATATGAATCTTATACGTTAAGAGAGCTTTTCGGAATGGTTGGATTCGAGGCGGAATACAGAGAACTTGATGACGGAAAGAACATAAAGGCGTCATTTGGAGAGGTAAAATGTTTCGGATACGGGATAACTCTGACGAATGAGCTGTTCAGCAGTCCGGTGGAAGTAATTCTTTGTGCGGATAAGGATTACAATCTTCTGGAACTTACGGCGGATTATAAGTTGACGGACGAGGAAGGAACGGAAACCGGAATCAGTCTGAAAATCAGCTTTCATGAGGGAGAGTCACTCTATGATGATGTTGACGGAAGCCTCAGACTTTATGCCGGGGATGACGAGATTAAGGGGAGGTTTAAGGCGAGTACAACGGAGTCGGAGGATTCAATTGTAACAGATTTTTCGGGAGAGCTTCATGTTGCAGGGATTAATCTGAGTGCAGATGTAAACTTTGGTCTGGATAAGCCGACCGGCGAACTGTTCCTTGAGTCGACAATGACGGATGAAGTTTCGGTGCTTGAGATTAGTACCGGTGGGAAAGCTTTATATGACGGAGAAAACAATAAGCTTACGCTGTCGCTTAACGGATTTACGGTTGAGTATGATAAAAAGCTTATTTTTACGGTTAATGCAAAGCTTGCTCTTGGATTTACGGAAGAGATGCCGGATATTGTGGTTCCGGGAGAGGATGAAAAGCTCACGAATGTCTTTGACATGACCGAAGAGCAGGAAAACAGGATTATTGAACAGATTATGGAGAAGGCGGAGTATTATAAGAATCTTCTCGGACAACTTATGTAACAGAAAAGGGACAAAAATATGTATCAGTCACTCATGTTGCTGAGACTGGAAATAAAAAGGGCAATGAAGAGTCTTCCGCAATTGATAGCGGGTGCGCTTGTTATTTTTGCAATTATGGGACTTATCATTGTTTTTACGGTGATTTCCGAAAATGAGGGAACGGTTACAAGAAAAATGAGTGTTGATTTGGCAGCAAATAACAACACGATAATTGAAACCGTAGGTATGGACGTACTTTCTAACATGGAAATTGCAGAAAATAACCTGAACATTTCAATGGTGGAAAGTGAAGATGAGGGAATAAAGCGTTTTGAAAATGGTGAAACGGACGCACTTATAATATTCCCGGACAACTATATTGCGTCGGTTGACAGAGGTGAGAATCTTCCGGCGAAGGTTTATCTGAGGAATTCGGGTTATTCCTTTACGGTTTCCCTGATTGCAAAGCTCTGTGGTGTGGCAGGGGATCTTCTTGCGGCAGCGGAATCATCAAGTTATGCGGCAGGGGATTTGTGCAATGAATTTGAGATAAGGCAGTATAAATCCGAAATCCTGGAGGATGTAGATGTTATAAATGCGAGGATGATTCTTTCAAGGGAAGATAATTTCAGTAAGCTTACCATTTATGGTGAGAACAATGTTCCGATTGCAATGGAATATGCGTGCGCGGTCCTGGTGATGATTACTCTGCTTTGGGGTATTTCATGCGGAACCATGATAAAAAGCGATTCGCCGGTTCTGGTTAAGAAACTTGAAGCAAATCTTTTGCCTTTGTCGAAGCAGATTTTCTTCAAGCTTGTTGCTTTAATATGCCTTATGGGAACAATGTTTCTGATTTTATGTGTGGCTGTTATTGCGGCATTTTTATTAAAGCCTGATGTGTTTGAAATGATAGGGATAACGGACGTGTGGCAGATTGTAATGCTCATTCCGATGTCAATACCGACTGTAATATGTGCATCGGCAATTGTGCTTTTTGCTTTTACGGCTGCTTCAAATCAGATTGGAGGAATCCTTTTACTTTCGCTTGGGACGGTTGCGATGGGATATGCTTCAGGATGTCTCATGCCGGCAGTTTACCTTCCTATGACAATAAGAAATTCATTCGGGTTGTGGCCGACTTATTATATGAAGCAGCAGGCAATAAATGCAATATCCGGCAAGCCGGATTTTGCCTGTATGATGATGATAATGCTGTTTGCGGTTGCTTTTTATGCTGCTTCGGCAGCATTGATGAAGTACAGATACAGGAGGATGTAATGAAGAGAACACTGACTTTTTTTCTCCTGTTTATCAAGAGGCTGTGCAGGAAGCCTTCTTTTGTTCTGATTCTTCTTCTGATGCCGGTAATGGTAATTGCCATGAGGTTTATAATTGAGGAAGATGATGAAACGGTGAGGGTTGCCGTATTGTGTGAAGACGGAAATGAAAAAATGGATGTCGTGATGGACAAACTTACCGGCAATTCCGAGCTTATAAAATTCTATGAGTCTGACTCGCTGATGGAACTCAGAGCGGATGTGCTTACAAATGATGCCGAATGCGGAGTCGTTTTTACGGACGGCGTATGGGATGCACTTGTGGAAGAGGATGCGGACGAAAAAATAGTAATATATCAGAGTTCAAAGTCTTCATATACGGACTATATTCTTGAAATGGTTTATTCGGCCGTTTTTTCGGAGCTTGCACAGTACAGGCTTGAAAGGTATCTGGATAAATATCCGCTGCAGTCATATATGACGGAAGAGGAGAGAAATGAGTATATTGAGGCACGCTACGATGAGTATATGAAAGAAGGCGGAACTTTCGAGATATACTTCACGGATGCGGGCATGGAATCGGGAAATGATGTGTCATCGGTGGCAGGAGACAACAGTTATCTCTTTAAGCCGGTAAGAGGAATTCTGGCAGTTATTATGATGGCGGCTTCCCTGGCCGGGGCTGTTTTCAGAACGATTGATGAGAAGGACGGAGTATATAAGACACTTTCATACAGGGAAAAACCTTATATAAATATTGTTACGGTTTTCATTCCTACAGTGCTTGCGTGTATTATGGCACTGGTATGTATTTTTGTTGCAGGTGTAAACAAAGGTACGGTTTCTGAAATAGGCAGAATGGTTATGTATTGTCTGCTTCTTACGGGATTTTCAAATTTTTTGAGGTGCATTGTAAGGAGTGAGGCAATGTTATGTTCGCTTCTTACCATGCTTACGGTGGCAAGCGTGGTCGGATGTGATATAGTAATAAATCTTGCGGCGTTGGTAAAGGGAATCAGTGCGATCAGGTGGTTTCTGCCGGCAGGATATTATATGGAAAAGATGAACAGTGCCGGAGGAGTAATCATTACGGCAGCGGTAACGTTGGTTTTGATTGCTGCGGGACTGGTTACGGACAGAAGGAAGGCTTTATGAAAATCGGAAGAGTTTCATCATCGGAATATGACAGAACGGTTATTAAATACACAGGGGAAAAGTACCTGTCGAGACCCTTTTCGGGAAAGCGGGAGGGCCTTTCGGTTGCTGAACATGTTAAAATTGCGGGAGAAAGGCTCAAAAAGAGGAAGATTTTCCAGGAGAGCATGGCGGTTACATGCAGTAAAAGCGGGATAATGGCAGCGGAGCGGGCAGTGATGTCTGCTGCGTGTGCAGGTGTAAAAGCAAGTCAGGCCGCAGTTTTTGTTCAGGTACCGGCGGATATGAGCGAGAGAGAAATCCGTGGTTTGATTCGTGGAGCAGTGGAAAGTCTTGAGGGCAGGGAAATCCTGATTTCAGATATTTCGGTATCCCGTGAGAACATGGAAAGAGCTGTGATTAATGTGTCGGTAAGCGGAGAAAATGTTTTACCGGTGCTTTATGGGAATGCGGACGATGACGGGGTAAGCGTTGAAGAGCCCGTAAAAGAAAAGAAGTTTTCAGTGGTTATGCTCGGTGCGGCTGCGACAGAAGGTGCCGTGGTTTTAAGGGAAGTTTTTTCAGAGAGGCTTGAAGGTATTTATTCAAAGCAGTTTCTTGATGACGGCACTCTTATGGAAGAAATCAAAGCAGGTGCAGGGTTCTGTACGGACGGAGTCGTGGCTGAATATATGGTTCCGGTTAAGGACGGAGGGGTTTTCGGCGCACTTTGGGAGCTGGGTGAACAACTTCATCTGGGGATGAGGATTGATGTAAAAAAGATTATTATTTCGCCTCTGACGGTTGAAATATGCGAGACTCTTGACATATCGCCTTATACAATGATGGGCGGAGGTGCGGCACTTGCGGTAGTGAGCGATACGGAGGGATATCTGAATCGCTGTGAGAAATCAGGGATAAGAGCTTCTGTAATCGGAGAATTATTCCGTGGAAATGACCGTCTGATTGTAAATGAGGATGAAGAAAGATATGTTGAGCCGTTTAGGGAAGACGGGCTTATGGCTTATTTGAAAGGGATAAAGTAATATGGCTGTAAATATAGTTTTACATGAGCCGGAGATTCCGGCAAATACGGGAAATATAGGGAGAACCTGTGTAGCTTCGGGCTGTTCACTTCATTTGATTAAACCGTTGGGATTTGATATCAGTGAGAAGGCGGTCAGACGTGCGGGACTTGATTATTGGCAGTATCTTGATCTGCATATTTATGAAAACTATGAGGAGTTTTTGGAGAAAAATCCTGGGGCACTCATATTTTATGCAACCACAAAGGCGGAAAAATGTCATACGCAGGTTGAGTATCCGGACGGTTGTTTCGTTATGTTCGGAAAGGAGAGTGCGGGGATTCCCGAGGAGATTCTTGCCGATAAGAAAGAAAACTGCGTAAGGATTCCGATGGTTGGAGACATGAGGTCTCTAAACCTTTCCAATTCAGCCGCAATTATTGTCTATGAGGCATTGAGACAGCAGGATTTTTGCGGAATGAGAATGAAGGGAGAACTTCACAGACTTAAGTGGAGTGAGTAGCGGAACGAAAGAGACATGATTTAGACTAGGGGTGAGGTGTTGATTTATGAATGAAAAAGTACTTCATACGGTGGAATTTGATAAAATTAAATCATCCCTTTTGATGCTGGCGGGTTCGGAGGCCGGAAAAAGGCTTTTAAAGGAACTGATGCCGGTTAGTGACAGGGATGAAATTGAGAAAAGACAGGAAGAGACGGCAGCGGCACTTTCGAGAATAGAGAGGAGGGGAAGTCTTTCCTTTACCGGGATTCCGGAGGTTGGTGACATTGTAAACAGAGTAGCTTTAAAGTCCACTCTGGGAGCGGGCGAGCTCAGGAAAATTGCTGCTCTGCTTACGGTAACAAAAAAAGTAAAGCAGTATGGTGAGACGGAGCTTCCGCCGGAACTTGGAGAAACGACAGGCGGAAGTGCGGATGTCCTTTCAGAGAGATTCTGTATGCTGGAACCTCTTGAGCATATTCTCAGGGAGATAAACAGATGCATAATATCAGAAGATGAAATTGCGGATGATGCAAGCCGGACACTTTCTTCCATAAGAAGACAGATTAAACAGAAAAAAGCCAGGATAGCGGAAAAGATTGCGGCAGTTTTAAGAGAGGCAGCTGAGGACGAAAGGCTTCAGGACAATCTTATAACGATGAGAAACGGAAGATACTGTATTCCGGTTAAGGCGGAATATAAGAATAAAGTGCCGGGGATGATACATGACCAGTCATCCACGAGAAATACGTTTTTCATAGAGCCTATGGAAGTTGTAGAATTGAATAATGAAATCAGGGAACTTGAAATACAGGAGAATGATGAAATTGAAAGAATTCTGCAGATGCTGAGTGTGGCACTTATTCCGGAAATTGAGCATATCAGATACAATGTGCAGACTTTGGGAGAACTGGATGCGATTTTTGCCCGCGGGGCACTTGCCAGACAGCAGAGGGCGGTGAGACCCGTATTCTCGGAAAATCATGTTGCCGAGATAAAGAAAGCGAGGCATCCGCTGATTCATAAGGACAAGGTTGTTCCGGTGGATTTGAGCATAGGGAAAGATTTTAATTTACTGCTCATAACCGGTCCGAATACCGGCGGTAAAACAGTAAGTCTTAAAACAATGGGGCTCTTCCATCTTATGGGGCAGAGCGGTCTGCATATTCCGGCTCTTCCGGGTTCGGTTCTGGGTATCTTTGATGAGATATATGCGGATATCGGTGATGAACAGAGTATCGAGCAGTCTCTGTCCACATTTTCATCGCATATGACACATACAATAGAGATTCTTTCAGCGGCAAATGAGAATTCACTTGTTTTATTTGATGAGCTTGGTGCGGGAACGGACCCGGTTGAGGGTGCGGCACTTGCAATGGCGATACTGACGGAGCTTAATTCAAAGGGAATAAGGACAATGGCAACCACTCATTACAGTGAGCTTAAGGCTTTTGCACTTACTACTCCGGGTGCGGTAAATGCTTCCTGTGAATTTGATATTGAGACTTTGAGTCCAACCTATAAGCTTCTTACCGGTATACCGGGAAAGAGTAATGCTTTTGCAATATCAAAGCGGCTTGGGATGTCGGATGAAATTCTGGCGTATGCGGAGTCACTGGTGGATGAAAAAGACAGGGGCTTTGATGAAATGCTCAGGGAACTTGACGATTTGAGGCGTGAGGCCGAGAAGGCAAGAGACGAGGCAGTAAGGGACAGAGAAAAGGCAAGACGATTTAAGGATGAGTCTTCCAGGGAAAAGGAAAAGCTTCAGGCCAGAAAAGACAAGGAAATTGAAAAGGCGAGAGAAGAGGCAAGACAGATTCTTGAAGAGGCTAAGACTTTTGCCGATGAGACGATAAGGAAACTGAATAAACAGGCGGCTTCGGCTTCAAACATGCGTGAGATGGAAGAAGAACGAAGGGAATTAAGGCACAGACTTTCAAACATTCCTGAGAAAAAGGAAAAGAAAGAGGTTGTAAGGAAGCATCATAAGGCGGGAGAGTTTACAATCGGAACAAGGGTACACTGTTACAGCATGGATCTTGACGGAACGATTCATTCGCTTCCGGACAGAAAAGGTGAGTGTTTTGTTACAATGGGAATCATGCAGTATAAGTGTCGTATCTCGGACCTTGAAATTATAGAAGATGATATAAGGATGCCAGAGAAGGTAAAGCGCACGGGAGAGGGAAAAATCCGTATGAGTAAGTCGTTTACGGTGTCTCCGGAGATAAATCTTGTGGGCAAGTATCCTGATGAGGCGGTTGCGGAGCTTGAGAAGTATCTGGATGATGCTTATCTGGCTCAGCTTGGCAAGGTTACGGTTATTCACGGAAGGGGAACCGGAGCACTCAGAAAAGCAGTACATGATTATCTTAAGAGACAGAAGAACATAAAAGATTTTCGTGTCGGTGAATTTGGAGAGGGTGATCACGGTGTGACCATCGTAACATTTAAGGAGGATTAAATGACAAAGCAGAAGATTCTTATCGTTGATGATGACAGAAATATTGCGGAGCTTATGTCACTGTATCTGAATAAGGAATTTTTTGATACATGTATTGCAGAAGACGGAACAGAGGCCGTTGAGAAGTTTACCGATTACAAGCCGGATTTGGTTTTGCTTGATCTGATGCTTCCAGGAATTGACGGATATGAGGTGTGCAGGCGAATTAGGAAGATGAGCCGTACTCCGATTATAATAATGAGCGCAAAGGGTGAGACTTTTGATAAAGTGCTGGGACTGGAACTTGGTGCGGATGATTATGTCATGAAACCTTTTGACACGAAGGAGCTTGTTGCAAGAGTAAAGGCGGTTCTGAGGCGAACGGCAGGAGCGGTTGAAGAACTGTCCGGTGACAGCATGATTCCTCATGAGGAGAAGAACGGTGAGTATGTAAGCTATGATCAGCTCTTTATAAATTTTACGAATTATTCGGTGATTTACAGAGGGGAGAATCTTTCCCTGCCGCCGAAGGAATTTGAACTGCTCTACTATATGGCAAGTCATCCTAATCAGGTATTTACGAGAGAACAGCTGCTTGATGCGGTTTGGGGATATGAATACGCAGGGGATACCCGCACGGTGGATGTTCATGTGAAGAGGCTTCGTGAGAAGATTAAGGATGGCGAGGATTGGAGTATTTCAACGGTTTGGGGCAGAGGCTACAAATTTGAAGCACGTCATAGGGCAAAATAAAAGTCGTTATACCGTTTCAGAAGGTAAGAGAACGTTCGGAAAGTCTTAGTGTATGGAAGGAAGAGGCGGTCCGGCGATGGGTTTTCTTCGGGAGGAAAAATGTTCAAGGGAACTGTTACAAAAAAAGTGATGCTTATCGGTGGTTCTGTATGGGCAATCATCCTTTTGTTTTTGAATATTACATATGCCGATTTGATTCTTCCCCGATTTATAAAGGATGGGGAATTCAGGATTGAAGACATAATGTTGCAGGTTAATCTCATAAGTGTGGGAACAATGTGCATTTGTCTGCTGGTTGCGCTGATTATCTGTCTTTACTACGAGAGGGTGATCAGAAAGATAATTAAGGCAACGGTTGAATATACGGACGGAAAGTTTGATGAGCGTATCAACATGTCTTTGTCGGATGAGTACCAGCGGCTTGCCGATGCCATATATTGTCTTGCTGAGAAAAACAAGGGCCTGATTGAGTATCAGAAGGATTTCCTTGCAAACATTTCGCATGATTTCAGGTCTCCGCTCACTTCGATAAAGGGCTACACCGGTGCAATTAAGGACGGAACCATTCCTTATGAGGCACAGGATAAGTATTTGGATATAATACTTTTTGAAACGGACAGACTTACGGAACTTACCAAGAATCTGCTTCAGCTTAATGAAATGGATACAAAGGGTGTTAAGCTGGAACAGGAAGATTTCAATATCTGTGATATGATAAAACGTACAGCGAGAACTTTTGAGGCGGTATGTGCCTCGAAGAAACTTAAAATCAGGCTGATTCTTGCTGAAAGGGAAATCTGGGTTAAAGCCGATAAAGGGAAGATTCAGCAGGTCCTGCATAATCTGATAGACAATGCGGTGAAGTTCAGTAATGAAGATTCGATTATTGAAATCACTGTTTCGGTAAAGGAATATAAGGTGTATGTTTCAATCAGGGACAGCGGAATAGGAATTCCGAAGGATTCGATAAATCAGATATGGGAGAGGTTTTATAAAACCGATTTATCAAGGGGAAAAGATAAAAAAGGAACGGGACTCGGTCTGGCAATTGCAAAGCAGATAATTGTCGCACATGGCGAAAATATCGAGGTTGCGAGCAAGGTGGGGGTCGGAACAGAATTTATATTTTCCTTAAAGAGAGTTGAAAAACCAAAAGAAAAAAATAGTGTTAAAACAGGAACGGAAACATAAGGATATAGCAGACAGTCCGTTTGTGTTGGAAAGGAATTTATGAGATATATAAGTGATATGCGTGAAGGAGATATTGTAAGAGGTATCTATTTATGTAAGCAGGTTCAGACACTTAAGGCTAAGACGGGAAAGTCTTATATGTCAATACATCTTCAGGACAGAACCGGAATTATTGACGGCAAGGTGTGGGAAATTAACAACGGCATCGGAAATTTTGATGCAATGGATTACATAATGATTGATGCGCAGGTAACAAGTTTTCAGGGTGCAAATCAGCTTAACATTAAGAGAATCCGTAAGGCGGATGAGGGCGAATATGATGAAAATGATTACATGCCATGTACCGAAAAGAATGTAGATGAGATGTATAAGGAGCTGCTTTCTCTTATAATATCCGTTAAGGAGCCGCATCTTAAAAAGCTTTTGGAAAGTTTTTTTGCTGATGACAAGGAATTTGTCAAAAAATTTAAGGCACATTCGGCGGCAAAGTCGGTTCATCACAACTTCATAGGCGGACTTTTGGAGCATACTCTCGGAGTGGCAAAACTTTGTGATTATCTTGCTTCGGCATATCCTGTTCTTAACAGGGATCTGCTTATTACGGCTGCAATCTTCCATGATATCGGAAAGACAAATGAGCTTTCAAGATTTCCGGAAAATGACTATACCGATGACGGAAATCTTCTCGGACATATTTACATTGGAACGGAAATGGTTGGCAGAAGAATTGAAGATATCGAAGGTTTTCCGTCTGTGCTTGCCGGAGAATTGAAGCACTGTATACTGGCTCATCATGGCGAACTTGAGTACGGTTCACCTAAGAAACCGGCACTGGTTGAGGCACTTGCACTGAGTATGGCTGATAATCTTGATGCGAAGATGGAGAGTATGAGAGAGCTGTTTAAGGCATCCGAGTCAGAGAGCGGCTGGCTTGGCTACCAGAGAATATTTGAATCAAACATAAGAGCAACTAAGGGTGTGGAAGAGCCGGCAAAGAAATTGACTTTTAGTTTTAAAATCTAATCATATGCTTCCGGACCGATAATCATGCATGTGGCAGACGGACGGCGGCTAATGTGGGAGTTTCATGTTTTTGCCGGAAAAGAACCAAAATCTACCGGAGGGATTAATTTTGAAGACTTTTAAGAAAAATGAGCTTGTAGAGGTTTATATCGAAGATATGAGTGATTCGGGGGAAGGAATCGGTCATGTTGCCGGAATGACTTTCTTCGTGAAAAATGCAGTAATCGGAGACTATGTTGAGGCGGGGATAACCAAGGTTAAGAAGACCTATTGCTATGCCAGAACGAATAAGGTCATAAGGGAATCCGAGTTCAGAAAGAATCCGACATGCAGTATTTATTCCCCTTGCGGCGGATGCCAGCTTCAGCAGCTTTCCTATGAAAAGCAGCTTGAGTTTAAGCGCAAGAAGGTAGCTGACTGTTTCAGACGGATTGGGGGATTTAAGGTGAGTTGTGACTCGGAGGAAAATACTCTGACAGGAACCCGAGAATCGTTATCTGATGAAAGTGAGAGTTTATTTATTAATCCCGTAATAGGCATGGAAAATCCGGCTAATTACAGAAACAAGGCGCAGTTTCCGTTCGGTGTGGGAAAGGACGGAGCTCCGGTTGCCGGATTTTATGCCGGCAGAACGCACAGCGTAATTCCTACCGGGTATTGCGGTATTGAGTTCCCGGGACATGAGGAAATTCTCAGTACGATAATGGAATATGTTTCTGCTGTCGGCGAATCGGTTTATGATGAGAAAACCGGGAGGGGAACGCTGAGGCATGTCCTTATGAGAAAGGGTTTTGCAACGGGGGAAATAATGGTTGTCATGGTTATAAATGCAGACGGGCTGCGCGACGAAATTCTTCTGGCGGAGAAGCTGAAAAAAATCCCGGGAATGACAAGCATACAGGTTAACATAAACAAGGATAATACCAATGTGATTCTGGGAGATGCGTGCAGAACTTTATATGGCAGTGACTATATTGTGGATAAGATAGGAGATGTGTCTTTTAGAATTTCGGCGCTGTCTTTTTATCAGGTAAATCCGGTGCAGACGGTTAAATTATACCGGACGGCAGCGGAATTCGCCGGTCTTACAGGCGAAGAAACCGTGTGGGATTTATATTGCGGAATCGGCACGATATCCCTTTTCCTCGCAAAGCAGGCGAAGAAGGTTTACGGTGTTGAAATTGTCCCTCAGGCGATTGAAGATGCGAAGAGAAATGCAGTCCTTAACGGTATAGAAAATGCGGAATTTTTTGTCGGTGCGGCTGAGGATGTTTATAACGAAAAAAAATATCCGGCAGATGTGGTTGTGGTTGACCCGCCAAGAAAGGGCATTGATGAGTCACTCGTGAAGGGAATAGCGGCTATGCAGCCGAAACGAATTGTGTATGTTTCATGTGACCCGGCAACACTGGCCAGAGACTGTAAGAGGTTTGGCGAGGAAGGATATAAGGTGCTGAAGGTGCAGCCGACGGATATGTTTCCGGAGACGGTGCATGTGGAGTGCGTAATATTGATGTCAAGAAAAGAAAAATAATGGTCAGAAAGTGGCGTATTTCCGGGCTTTTTCGGAAGTTAGGATTAGATGCCTGACTGCTGAAAAAGTCCGGTTATTTTATATGGAAACATATCTACTGCGAAAATGTGTGTCAGGTTGTGACCTCGGATTAGATAGCGCAAATTGAGTGTGTGGATTAGATATCAGGCGTTTTTGAGCAAGCGCTGAAAACTGACAACAAATCCGGTAACTCGATACAGATAGCATTTTCGGGCAGTGGAATAGATGTTGCAGAAAAATATAAAAAATGGAGTGATGATAAAATGACAAAACGCGAAATTGAAAATTCGATTATACAGGAATTAAAAGTGTTTATGCCAAAAATAAACAGCCTTTCATTTGATAAAGCACTTCCATTATTACAGAAGGGAGCATGGAGGTTAGCTGATAAATATGATACGGATGGTGCAAATGTTATTAATTTGATGCTTAGTAGATTTGGAGAATTGAAAAATGAAGACTAAAAAGGGCATAGCATTGGTTATGGCAAATGCTGAATATATTCATCAGAATAAGCTTCCAGCATGTAAGAAAGATGGTCAGGATATTAGAGATGTATTTGAATATTTAAATTTTGATGTTATTTCAGGGTTAGACCTTAAGCGTTCTGATATGTATGAATTGATTTCAAGATTTATTGATGAAGCGAAGGTATACTCTACTGTTCTTGTTTATTATTCAGGACATGGCGTTCAAATAGATGGAGAGAACTATTTCGTTCCTGTTGACTGCGAATACAAAACCTCTAAATCTATTTTTAAGGAAACACAGTTGGTAGGTATAAATTCTATTACTGAATTTATGACAGCAAATCCAAACAAAACAAATATAATGATTTTGGATGCATGCAGGTCTACTGTGGATTTTTCAAAAGATATTGTGGGTACGGGATTGACAGAGGTGATGGCTGGAAATGGTACATTGATAGCATTCGCTACATCTCCGAATGAAGTAGCAAGAGCAGATGCCACAGAAGACGGCAACAGCTATTATACAAAATGCTTATTGCCTAACATTATTCGCCCAAATGTGAAAATAGAGGATATGTTCAAGTCTGTCAGAAATGATGTCATCGCATTGACAAATGGCGAGCAAGTTCCGTGGGAGAATACATCTCTAAATAAGGATTTTTATTTTAACACAATGACTAAAGATGAAATTGATGAGCAAATTTATCAATGTATACGAAATAATTATTCTGCCGAGATATTGATTTTACTGAGTAAGATAACCGGGATAACTATTTCGGAACTATTGAGAATTCATTGTATACAGAAAAGTGAAAAGCCGGGAGGGATATATTTTAATAAGCCTGAAGAAATGGAGTCCTTTCTTCTTAATCAGGTTTTAGAACTTGGATTTGAGTTAAAAAAATATAGATGGTGTTATAAAGGAATACTTGTTAGAATGGGTGAATTCTTGCACAATCCCGATATGATATAAAATGCAACTGATGCGAAAGGAGAAAAACAATGCTTTCTGAAGAATTAAAACTAATTATAGGCGCATTAGAAACTCAGGGTAAAATGGCTTTTCTTGAGGCAACTACAGAAGAAAAAATTGCAGACTTTGAAAAAGAAAAATGTGTTACACTTCCATCAAAGTACAAAGAATGGTTGTTGTTTTCGGATGGAGGAGAGCTTTTTCTTCCAGCAGGTGTTCAATTATATGGAATTGAGCATAAGCCACTTATAGATGTGAATGATAATTCAAGACCGAGCGATGACTATATTGTAATAGGTGCGTTTGCTTCAGGAGACCCAATTCTAAGTAAAAAGACAGAAGAAACAATTTCTATATACAATCAGGAAATTGGAGAAATTGATGAAGAATTGGTATATCCGGACTTTGTAGCCTTCCTAAATGATTTATACGAACTACTTGGCATAGGAGAGTGATTCTATGGCAAAGAGTAGTTTTGTAGAGCGAAACAAAGCAGTACGAGAAGCATGGAATAAAGAACTTGAACTTGTACAAGAAGGTAAAGGTACAAGAGAATGGACGCCTGAACAGCAAAAGGACATTCTTGAAAAAGGGCGAGCTTATGATGAAAATGGCAAAGCTTTTGAAGGTCAGCATATGAAGAGTGCTGAGATGTATCCTGAGTATCAGGGCGAACCCGGAAATATACAATTCCTTACAAGAGCAGAACATTTAGAGGCTCATGATGGTAATTGGCAAAATCCAACGAACTGGTATTTTAATCCGGTAACAAAAGAAAAATTTGACTTTGGTGACGGGCCATTCATTCCGTGTGAGATAATTCAACTACCAGAACCTATTATTTCTTTAACGGATGATTCGACTATACAGGAAATAGTTATTGAAGAAAAAGAAAATTTTAGTAAGGTTGAGGGTGCCTTGAAACAATCTACAGAAACAAGTAAAAAAACGTGCAGTAAACCTGAACGACCAAAGACTCATAAAGTACAGATTGAAACTCCTAAAAAAGCAAATAATGCTTTTGTTAAAGGGCTAAAATCAGTCGGAAGATTTATTGTTGAGCACCCAGTCGAGTTACTTGAAATAGCTGGATTAGCAACTGGTGGTGTAGCAAAAGCAGTATCTTCCATCAAAGGTAGAGGTTCTGGAAGTACACATAGCACACCATCTACTTCTGCAAATTCATCAGTCGCAGAGAAGGTTGCAGATATAGTAGCAAGCAGGTCTTTACCAAGCGAGAACGATGTAACGGGACATAAACAACGCTACCATACGAAAAACGGTGTAGTATGGAAAGATAAAGCTCCATATCACAGAGGTGGCAAATAACCAAAACAACCCTCCCTGCCAGTCAAGGTCGAGAGGGTTTCGTGCGTCGATAGGTATTATCCTTCAATATCAATTTTTAGTCCGGACTTGAGCTCCACCGTGAAGTGGTCTTCCCAGACGGTAATTTGCTTGAGCCAGCGTTTTACCAATGTTTCGTTGAATTTAGCAAGGTCAGTGCGCTGCTGCTTGATGTAGTCCTGCAGGTCGTTAATTCTTGCAATCTGCGCGTTTCTGGCAGCGGTGTCAACGGTGCATTTTTCACGCTGTTCGCGGAGCTTGAAAATCTGGTCGGCTATCTCGTCGTAGGCTTCCTTGTTGTTAGCCTTTTTGAGAAGCTCCTTCTGGAGTTCCATCAGCTGTTCGTCAATTCCATCAGCGGTGGCTTTCCCAGCGTCTCTGATGACCTTGGCAATGTTCTGCTGCAGCTGTGCCTGATAGGTCGATTTATCGCCAAGGAGCGTGTTAATGGCTTGAACTACCACATTCTCTAATACCGTTTCATTGACGGTTCTTGCATGGCATTCTTCACCGGTAGGTTCCAGTCTGCTGAGGCAGCGCCAGACGATGGATTTGCAGCCACGGTTGTTCCAGTGGATTCTGCGGAACATTTCACC
>CAZOZM010000010.1:0-33678 GCA_964584255.1 uncultured Lachnoclostridium sp.
CTATCGATGAGTATTCCAGATGGCGTTTTGTAGAAGCTTTTGAAGAACACAGTTCTTATTCATCCGCTCTATTTCTGGAACATCTAATCAAGGCTTTTCCATGTCCTATTGAATGTGTGCAAACTGATAATGGACAGGAATTTACCAAACGATTCAGTTCATATGGTGGATTAGATAAACCTACTATTTTTCAAGTACGCCTTGTAGCACATGGTATCAGAAACAAACTGATTCGACCATTTACACCCAGACACAATGGTAAAGTTAAAGAAGCCATCGAAAGGATAACGAACGATTTTATGCAACACACACCTTCTATTCCTTTGAAGATTTCAGCAAGCAGCTAAAAATCTACAATCGCAGGGATTATAACAACTTTCCAATGCGACCACTAGGATGGCATACACCTAAACAAGTACCGATGGATTATCTTACATCGATGTAACATATGTTTGACAAACCATCAGATTTCCTCCCATATCCTCGGAGAACCTGAAAAAATCGCTACGCATTACGGCATTATCCGTGGCGGTAAAATGCTGAAAGAAATGACCGCAGAGGAATTGGAGGCCGGTTGTCGCACTTATACTGCTTTGCAGACAAAGGATGCAAACCGTACAAAAACTCTGCTTTCCTGCGAGTATTCCCGTGTTGAAGAAGACGAAGCAGGGTACATTCGTGTGTATGACAGTGTTACACCGGAGGAAATTGTTTCCTATCTTTATAAAAACGGCATTATTGTATCGGAAATTCAAACCGCCAAAATCGGTCTGGAAGAATAATACATCGACTTAATGAAGGAGGTCAGATAACATGAGAAGAAGAAATATCATGCTGACGGTGGATTTTTGCCGGATGTTCCGTTCACGATTTTTCTACATTATGGTGGGGATCAGTTTTTTGATGCCTGTTCTGATTTTTGTAATGACTACAATGATGGATGGAAGTGTGTCAGTAAATTCGCAAACCGGCGTAGAAACTACAATTGAAGGTTTTGACAATGTGTGGCAGATCATCGGTTCAATTAGCGGCAGCAGTGTAGGAATGGATATGATGTCCATGTGCAATATGAATCTTCTGTACTTCATCATTTCTGTTCTTGTATGTATTTTTGTATCGCAGGATTTCCGTAGCGGTTACGCAAAAAATATTTTTAGCATTCGTGCGAATAAAACAGATTATGTGATAGCAAAAACGATTGTTTGTTCTCTTGGTGCGATGGCAATGCTCCTGTGCTTTGTTATCGGCTCTTTTCTTGGCGGTGCGATTGCGGGACTGCCTTTTGAAATGGTGGGTTTTATCACCGGGAACCTCGTGATGTGTATTCTTGCAAAACTGATGCTTGCTCCTGTTTTCACAGCAATTTACCTGTGTATGAGCGTAATTGCCAAGAATAGGGCATGGCTTTCAATTATGCTGTCCATGGTGGTGGGAATGTTCCTGGTTATGATGATTCCCATGATAACACCACTGGATGCAGGCATTATTCATGTGGTGCTGTGTCTGGCCGGCAGTATTATGTTCAGCATTGGCTTGGGCGCAGTAAGCAATCTGATTCTGAAAAAACGAGATATTCTCTAAGGAAAAAGCGACAGGCAGTGTCAATTCTTTTGGCACTGTTTTTTTGAAAACATAAACAAAATCTTTCAGATGTCGGCTTTTTAACCAGGTGACAATCAGTCGTTTTATAATAACAACCGCTATTTTCTGTCGAATTTCGGAGCTTATCAGTTACAATTTATAAAACTATAATTAACTCATTGAAAATCAGATATAAATATAGTACGCTATGATTATCCGCGAGAAAGGACTTGCACAAATGAATTGTAAAACAGCATTTCTTTTTATTATATCCCTTTTTATTATTTTTTCTGTGGGTTGTTCGGCAGACTACGAAAAAGACAGGGAAATATCTATAATAGAGCATGAAAAAACGGAGGAAGAAGATATGTATGCAAACGAAGAACTTAAATTTTATCCTGAGCATCCGTCAGGAGATAAAACTCATCAGATTGAAACTACGGCGATGACGCTTCTTGAGCAGGAAGCACCTTTTTGTGCAAAAACTCTTTGCGACGAATTCGCAGCTGATGCAGACGGCTTTTTTGCTAAATATACAGACAAGCGTTTCGAAATTACGGGCATTGCGAAAAAAATAGGACCGGATATTCACAACAAACCATCCATTGAAATTTCTGACAGTATAAACGGACAGACATATGCGCTTGTTATCTTTCCGACAGATGATCATTACAGTAAGGTGAAAGTTGGTGATACAGTGGTTGTTCGTGCAAATTATCTTGTAATGAGCAACCATTATGGTACTGTTATGAAATACAGTGAACTTGTATCTGTGGAAAATGAAGAAGATTCTCAGACACAACAAAAACAGATAATACTGAATTATCCGTTGTTCGATGGCAGTAAGGTAATAGAAAATGCTTCTGTCGTGATTAAAGATGGCGTAATTACTCAAATTACTGAAATGGAAGGAGAATCTGTTAATAGTGAGTTTTTACTCATGCCCGGATTTATTGATGCCCATACACACATGAGTAAGCAGGAACAGATTGATGCAATGCTGGAAAATGGCGTTGTAGGTACTTGTGATGTGTCGGCGTCAGAATCTCTGGTACAAAATGCGAAACCGTTTACAATTGTGTCATCTTTTGGAATGACGATGGGAACGTTGAATGGAAAAGCCTATGTTAAGAAAGCAATGGATGCCGGTGCAGAGTATATCAAAGTATTGCTTATGGAACCAAACCTCATGACAAAAAGTGCTTTGAAAGACATTTGCAATACGGCTCATGATAACGGAATCAAGGTTGCTGTTCATGCTGTTTCGGTAAAAGCCGTACAAATGTCGGTGGACTGTGGTGCAGATATTTTAATTCACGTTCCGATGAAGGAGGAATTTCCTGAAGAGCTTGCAGAAACGATAGCAAAAAAGGAAGTTGTTGCAGCACCTACTCTTGTTATGATGGAGGTTTTTGCAAACAGCGGTAAAAACGGTTATAAACAGGAGCATTATCAGAACGCCCAAAATGCTGTAAAATTGCTTTATGAAAAAGGAGTTACAATTCTTGCGGCCACTGATGCAAATACAGGATCTTATGCGCCTGCGGTAGCCTACGGTACATCTATGCACCGGGAGATGGAACTCCTGGTACGGGCGGGTATGACACCGACGGAGGTTCTCGCAAGTGCTACGGAAAAGGTTGCGGAAGTGTTTGAAATAGAAAACATTGGAACTGTCCGGAATGGCAAAAAAGCGGTGCTTATACTTGTCGAAGGCAGACCGGATAAAAATATTACAGATACAACGAAAATAAAACAAATATGGATAGATGGAAAGGAAGTAAAACAATGAGTAAAACGTATGAATTTTTAAAAGAGTGTGGCAGCTTTTTTACTGATGTTTTCTTATGTTTAAAATTAAAGTTAAAAATGTAGAAATAAAATAGGAGGCAGAACATGAGACTGATTACTGTCGAAGAACATTATGAGTCTGAAAATATCTCTGAAAAAATTAATAAGATTCTTTTGGAAAAAAAGGGAAAGGTATCGTATGCTGCCGGGGATGTGATTTCCGGTGTAACGGAACTTGCTGAAAAACATATTCCGTATATGGATAAAAGAAAAATTGATACACAGGTTATCAGTTATGTCGGAGGGTTGCCGGCTACAATGGATAAAGAATATGCGGTGCCTCTTTGCAAAGAAGTAAATGATGAAATGTACGGGGAAGTGCTGAAAAATCCGGGCAGATTCTATGCCTTTGCATATTTACCGCTCAGCAGCCCTGAGGATGCGTCAATTGAATTGGAACGTTGCGTAAAAGAGTTGGGTTTTGTAGGTGCCATCCTTTCAAGTCATTATAAGGATTTACCATATGATGATGCATTCTATCTGCCTGTTTTTGAAAAGGCACAGGAACTTGATGTGCCGGTATATCTGCACCCCGGAATGGTACGTAAAGATGTTGTTAATGCCTACTATAAAGGCGATTGGGATTTGAAAATAACGCAGCTTCTCTCGGGATTTGGTATCGGATGGCATTATGATGTTGGGATGCAGGCTGTAAGAATGATGATGGCCGGTGTATTTGACAGATTGCCTAAGCTGAAGATAATACTTGGACATTGGGGAGAACTTGTTTCTTTCTTTATGTACAGATTAGATGAAATGATGGATGCAGGAGTAATGTCAGGGAAAAAATTCAGCGATTACTTCAAAGAAAACATTTACGTAAATCCGTCAGGTATGTTATACGCGGAGCAGTTAAGATACTGTCTGGATACATTTGGTGCAGATCACATTCTTTGGGGCGAAGATTATCCTTATCGTCAGAAAGAGAATATTAGAACATTTTTGGAGGAATTTGATCTTTCGGAAGAAGAGCGCGAGAAAATTTCACATGGAAATGCTGAACAACTGTTTCACATTTGTGAATAGAGAAAGAAATCACGGTAAGTGCAGTAGTTATTATAGGCGCAAATTCGGGATTTTGGTTTGAAACCGCAAAGAAAACAGCAACAGATAGGGATATGACAGAATGGCAGCACGTCCTAAGCTTATGTATGAATTTAAAGTCGGAAAAGTAAGTAAAAATGGCTCAAAACAGGCAATGCAACTGCAAGTTTACATTTAGAAACGGTATATTGGCAGCGTTTTTGATTCCGATATGGTATAACCTAGGCAACGCAGCGTTAGAAGAATTTTGAAAAAGTAAGGAGAATTTCTATGACCTTTGGTGAGAAACTGTCAAAGCTGAGAAAAGAGCATAATTATACGCAGGAGCAGCTTGCTGATATTTTTGGTGTATCCCGTCAATCCATCAGCAAATGGGAATCGGATATCGCATATCCGGAAACTGATAAACTGATAAAAATGGGGAAACTGTTTGAATGTTCGGTGGACTATCTTCTAAATGAAGACATTAATGAAAAGCAAAGCACGACATCCGACAGGACAGAAGATGTTTTAGTTAGAATAAAAAAATGTTTCCGTGAGCGAAAGAGTGAAAAAATGGTTTTTGGAATGCCGCTTTATCATATCGGCAGGAATGCACATGGATTCTTTGCACTTGGGTTTAAGGCAAAGGGTGTTTTTTCCATAGGTCTTCTTTCAAGAGGAATATTTTCATTGGGACTTCTTTCTCTCGGTATTATTTCTCTTGGAATCATGTCTGTCGGCCTTGTATCAATCGGAACAATCGCTCTTGGTCTTCTTGCCGTGGGCAGTCTTGCTCTCGGGCTGCTTGCAGCAGGAGCGGTCAGCGTGGGAATTGTATCTTTCGGTGCAGCTTCAGTCGGTTGTTTTTCGTCAGGCGCACTTGCCTTGGGTAAATATGTTGCAATAGGTGATAATGCACATGCGATGATTGCGGTAGGTGAGACAGTGGCAGAAGGAAGCATTTATCAACATATAGGCGACCTGTCCTCTGCGGACATAAATCTGATTGTGGAGTGGCTTGATGAAAATATACCGTCGTGGCTTGGATGGGCAAAAGAGATTTTTAAACTCTATATAAGATAATTTGTAAGGCGATGTGAAGCAATATTCACGTCGCCTTTTTAGTTTCACCAGCCCGGAACGTTGACATAAAATCGAACTTTGGATATGATATTAACCGAAAAATGAGAAATCGTAATTCAACCTGAAAGATTACATTTCATTAGTGAATATGGAATGAAATTAAGGAGCATTTGTTTTATGGAAAGAAATCTTACTAATGGCAGCGTACTAAGAAATATATTGTTTTTTTCGTTACCCTATCTTTTTTCAAATCTGATGCAGACCCTTTACGGAATGGCCGACCTTTACATTATCGGTCGGTTTGGAACCGTGGCACAGACAACATCCGTATCCATCGGCTCGCAGGTCATGCATATGCTGACGGTCATGGTTATCGGACTTGCCATGGGAACTACTGTTTATGTTGCGCAGGCAACGGGTGCGGAAGACAGGGAAAAAACGGCAAGGGGAATAGGAAATACGGTCACACTTTTTCTGGCGGTGTCGGTTGTGATAACCATTATGCTGGTAATGTCGGCAGAGCCGATTGTCGATTTGATGTCAACACCGGCAGATGCAAAAGCCGGAACGGTTAAATATCTTACCATATGTTTTATCGGAATTCCTTTTATTGCCGCCTACAATGTTATCAGCGCGGTTTTTCGAGGAATGGGTGACACGAAAAGTCCGATGTATTTTGTTGCCATAGCATGTGTTGTAAACATAGTTTTGGACTACATTTTCATAGGTGTGTTTGATATGGGACCTGCGGGAGCGGCATTGGGAACGGTGTTGTCACAGACGTTCAGTGTTTTGGTCTCACTTGTCGTGATTTTAAGGCGGAATACCGGAATAAGACTGTCGGGGAGCGACTTTAAACCCGACGCCAAGACCATGGGAAGCATTTTAAAAACCGGCATTCCGATAGCGTTTCAGGACGGCCTGATTCAGATTGCGTTCATCCTCATAACCGTAATTGCAAACAATCGTGGATTAAACGACTCGGCAGCGGTCGGAATTGTGGAAAAAGTGATAGGTTTTCTGTTTCTTGTGCCATCATCTTTGCTGTCAACCGTGTCGGCACTTGGTGCGCAAAACATCGGAGCCGGAAAGCCGGAGCGGGCGAAAGAGACACTGCGCTATGCAACAATGCTTGCGGCGGGCTTTGGTTTCGTGGTTGCTGTAGTCATGCAGTTTGTTGCCGAACCGGTAGTGGGTCTGTTTACGGATGCGTCAACGGCAGACGGTCAGGAAGTTGTGCGGCTGGGCGGTCAGTATTTTCGCGGTTACGCATGGGACTGTCTTTTTGCAGGCATACACTTCTGTTTCAGCGGTTATTTCTGTGCAATCGGAAAATCCGGAATTTCATTCATGCACAATATTATTGCCATTATGCTGATGAGAGTACCGGGAGTTTATCTGATGTCAAAAATGTTTTCGGAAACGTTACTGCCTATGGGACTGGCAACCTCATCGGGGTCGGTTATTTCCGTTATCATATGCATTGCGGCCTTTACTGTACTGCAAAAGAAAAGTAAATCTTGACGGATATTGGATTAAATAGTTAAATATTAAATAATAGTAATATGCCGGCGGTTGGGATAAACCAATAGTTCAATTGCATCAGTAATTGAAGCAGGAATCCCCTGCTTTGGGTGTGGGAAGTGTCAAATATCAGAGTAAGTGAGGAATAAAAAATGCAAAACAATGAGATTAACAAAGCTGTGGCGTGGAATCCGTGGCATGGCTGTAAAAAGGTGAGCCCGGGATGCAAAAACTGTTTTGTTTACAAGATGGACAGGCGATATGGAAGGGACACCACAGTCATAACAAAAGGAAAAACCACATATGAGCTCAAGGACAAAGACTGTCCGTATGGATCATTGGTTAAGCTTTGCTTTTCATCGGATTTCTTTATTGAAGAGGCAGATGAATGGAGAGAAGGCTGCTGGGACTTCATACGACGACGCAAGGACTGTATTTTTGTCACGACGACCAAGCGTCCGGAAAGAATTAAGGATTGTGTTCCTGCGGACTGGGGAGAGGGGTGGGAGCATTTCCATCTCAGCATATCCATTGAGAACCAGGAGATGGCCGACAGGCGTGTTCCATATTTTTTGGATGCTCCGCTCAAACACCGTGAGGTATTCTGTTCACCGTTAATAGAGCCGATAAAACTTGGAAAATATCTTGATACAGGTCTTATAAAGTGTGTGAATGTAGGTGGAGAAATGTCTCCTAAAAATGAAGTCAGACCTATAATGTGGGAGTGGGTGCGAGACCTGTTCCTAGAAGCAAAGGAAAGAAATATTGAATTCTATTTCCATCAGTGTGGTTCAATGTTTATGCGTGACGGTGTTAACATCGGAAAGTGGAAGTTGAATGAACAGATTGTCCGTGCAGAGGAAATTCAGCATGAATTGGAGGAAATGTACGGAGTAGTACGATAAAATTGGGAAACTGAGTGAAAGGAGAATGGTCAATGTTCTTAATTGGATGTTGATTGGTAAAAGGTATGAAAGATATAAAAAGATTAGGACTTGGATGCATGGGCATGTCCAGCAGACGCAATCCGGAAAACTCAATAAAAACAATACATAAGGCACTTGACAATGGGATAACGCTCTTTAATACCGGCGAGTTTTATAATTCCGGTGAGAGCGAAATGATTGTAGGTGAAGCACTGAAAGGTATAGCAAGGGAAAGTTTTTTTGTTTCGGTAAAGTTTGGTGTATTGCCAAGGACCGGAGGCGGTATATACGGTTTGGACAATAATCCTTTTAATATAAGAGGACACCTTGCATACTCGCTGTCAAGGTTAGGAATGGATTATGTAGATTTATATCAGCCGGCCCGTCAGGATACTGAAATACCTGTTGAAGAAGTTGTGGGCGAAATATCAAAGCTTGTGGAAGAAGGCTATGTTCGCCATATAGGACTTTCGATGGTAGATGCAGAGACACTTCGTCGGGCATGTAAAGTACATCCGATTCATACTGTGGAAATGTCATACTCATTGACTGAAAGAGAAATAGAAAAGGAACTCGTTTCTACGGCAAAAGAACTTGGAGTTAAAGTGCTTGCATTTGGAACAATAGGACATGGTTTATTTGCCGACAATGTCCTTGAAAGCGCTGATAACAGCCCGCTTAGGGCCCGTGGAATGCTTGCACCGGAGCACAGGGAACAGAATATATCCATGATAAGGGAAGTTAAGGAGTTTGCCGACAGAAAGGGAGTGTCTTTGTCGCAGCTCGCACTGGCCTGGTCACTTGCAAAATATGATAATGTGCAAAGTCTGGTTGGTACTACTAATCCGGATCACTTACAGAGTGCGGTTGATGCACTCAAAATCGAACTTTCGGAAGAGGAAGTGAAGTGTTTGGAAGAAATAGCAGGTGCAGACAGGGTAAGTGGCAGAGGTATGAGAAATTTTAGCTTCACTAATGGAAGAATGTCGTTGGTATAAGATGATGAATTGTGCTGTCCGGGATTTTGCTTATATCTCAAATGAATCTGTCCGACTACAATCCGGGATTATACACTTATGAAGCGTATAAGAAAATCTATGATAAAAGAACGGCTATTGACAAGGCAGACGATTTTGAAGGTGAGTTCCATCGGACAGATGTCGATACTTCATATGCGGCGAACCTGAAAATCAGCGGACAGGACAATACGGGATTTGATTTTGAACTTGAATGTACATATTATACGCATTACTGTTTTTTGGAAGGAAAGGCTGAATTTGCCGCAAAAAATGTTGCAATATTTGAGTACATGGATGAATCCGGGGATGAAATTCAGCATCAATATGTTGTTTTTGAAAGAACCAATGAAGGCATTAACGTTATTGCATCATGCGATTCATTTCATTTGGGGTTTGGAGAAAATGTAGGTGCGGAAGGCCTGTATGTGCAGGGAGAACCTGAGTACACCAACGCAAACATTTTAAATGAGACTTTTACATCCGACGAGCAGGAAGAGTTAAATAGCATGCTTGGAGAATTATATAAGATTTGCTTTAAAGAGGTTGTGGAATCCGGTCTTATAAGTGTATGTGACTGTGAACTCACGGACGGTACACAGGCAGTCTTTTATGAAGCGTTCGTGCCTACAATGGGAGGTTACGGATTTGAGCTGCTGATTACGGAGAATGATGACATTTATTACAACTCCGAATATGAAGCAGCCGGATGGAGAACTAACGTGCCGGGAGCAATTGACTTTCCTGAATATGAATATAAGCCGCAGACCGGCTGAATTGTTGATGCAGAAGAAAAAAACGGCTGTCCGGGAATGATATCTGTCATTCCCGGACAGCCGTTTTGATTTACATATATTCAGAATTCAACCATCTTCTAGTCCAAAGGATAGTTTTTCAGATCAGGAAGTTCGTCGCGTGTTATTACATGCTCATGTTCGTAAACCTTCTTCAACATATATTCTTCCGTATACTTGTCAGAGTAGGTATGTACCGAACCGCCATCCGAAACGAATTCACCGCCCCATGTGGAAAATGAGCCCCACATTGAGCCGTCTCTTATTGCGAGTTCCGGATCAAAAAGACATCCGTTTTCTGAAAGAATAATCATCTTCTTTGCATCAGTGTATTTCTGTGCATCGAAGAATGCAGCTGTCTGAGGGCTGTATACGTGTTCACCGGGGTAGATGTCCTCGCCGATTATGTCGACATATTTATCGCCCGGATACCAGTCTTTATCCTGACCGTTCCATACCCAGATGAGGTTGTTCAGACCGTATTCGTTTGTGAGCTTGTCATATAATAAAATGTAGAGCTGCTTGTATGCTTCTGCTCCGGAATTACCCCACCAGAACCAGCCGCCGCTTGCCTCGTGCAGAGGGCGCCATAAAACAGGAACATCGGCATCGTTGAGAATCTTAAGTTGTGCCGCAATGGCATCTATGTCTTCCATAAGAAGCCGATAGCCTTCTTCCTCTTTTCCACTCATGATTTTTCCGAGATCAATATTTGTAGAGTCGGAATAGAATGCAGAGTACCATTTTCCGGTGATGTATTTTGTAGGGGCGTTCCAATGCCAGCAGAATGTAACAAGCCCGCCTTCTTCCCAATACTCAAGAGCATAATCGATTGTCTTGGAAGAAGCTCCCATTTCCACTCTTGAAGGGGAATAATCCATGAGGTCGAGACCGAGTATGGCAGGGAATTTATTGGTGGTTTTCCAAATTGTGGCATTTTCAGAGCCATACATGCCTGAGTCACAGAACTGACCTGAAATAATGTCCGTTCCGTAAATGTCACATAAATATTTCATAACTCTTCTGGTATTTTCAGAAGCATTCTCATTGACAAGTATAGGGTCGATTTTGTACATTGCAGGGTCGAGGTCGTCTGATTTTTTTAGTTTAATTGAATCCAACATTATCCATCCCCAATATTTCATAACTTTAACAGTGTGTCCGCCCTCTTCCAGATAGATTCTTGAGAGGATGACATCCTGATATTCGTTTCCTTCGGTTACAATTCTTCCGATGTTTTCGTCATCGAGAAGGACATTATTTTCCTTGTAATCGCCGCCGGAACTCTTGCAAACGAAAGCAATATCATAAAATCCGGCTTCCGTTATCTGCACGGGAATGGTTACACCATCGTTTTCATCCTTGAAACCTTCTACGAAGGTTATGTCCTGGAGAGTGTTTACATTCGTATTTCCGAGAAGCGTGCCGTTCTCAGCCTCATAGACTGCGGCTTCGTCCCAGGAATATGTTTTTAAGTCTGCCGGAGCCTCGGTCACGGTTGGTTCTGTTGTGACCGGTGAGTTTCCACCGTCACCGGATGTGTCGGCCGGTGTGTTGTTCTTTTCACATCCGCAGATGAGAAGGGTAAGACCAAGCAGGAGAGCGCCGGTCATGCATTTTTTCAGTTTTTGCATTTGTAAACTCCTTTCAGCTAAAATTGCCTTAACCATCTTTTACATCAACTTTTGATGTCGTTCAATTACAGTTTCAGGTGAATTTAAAATTTCTTTTGATTTGTAAATAAAATACGTCAAAATTTACTGATTTGTTGCAAAGTTTACTAAACAAATACTGTATGATATTTTTACAAAAAGGGCCTGAAACATCTTATTAATGTTGTCTTTTGCCGTATACAGTGGTAAAATTATAAAAATGGCAGGCGGTGAAGATATGTATGCCGACAAAATGAAAACCGGAAGGAGAACCGCATGAAGGGAATTGTTGAAAAACTTTGTGAACTGGAGAGTATTGAGATTCCAGAGGACATGCTCAAGGTTACAATTGATGAACATTGTACAGATAAAGGAGTAGAGCAGCTGGCAATACGCTATGCTGATGAGAGCTATGTAAATACTGTTGAAAAAGGGGATCTTGCTTATTGTACGGCAGATAAGGAAAGCCGGTCGGACGAAAGAAAGATACTCGTGTATACCGGAGTCATTCTTCCGGGAGCTGAGAAAGCGGCAGAGGACGTAATCGGAAAGAGCATCGGTGATGAAGTTAAAACCGTGATATGTGAAAAAGAGGTAACTCTTACAATTGAAAAGATTCTTCGCCGTATACCGGTAGAGGTTGATGATTCAATAGTAAAGAAGGAAAATATAGAAGGCGTAAATACGGTTGAAGAATACAAAAAGTATCTCTATGACAAGACACTGGCAGATACAAGACTTGAGAAAAGTAAGGTAATCAATTACTTCATAATTAAGATGATGGAGCGGGAGAGCACTTTTGTTTACGATCAGGAAGAACTTGACAAAACCATCGGAAAGTATCTTGAAGAATACAAGGCGTATGAAGAATTTAAGAACGAGGACCCTAAGGATGTATATGAGCTGACGGCTTCCCAGATTAAGCAGGGATGGGTAGTAAGGGCATTCTGTGAGAGTCGCGGACTGAATGTTGATGTCAAAGAAGCTGAAGAGGAAGCGGACAGAATGATTGAAATGCTTACTCTCATGGGAGAGGAAGTTCCTTCAAGAGAGGAACTTATTGAGGATTCCCTGATGAATGAATACTATGGAAAATTCTTTGCATACCTCGAGGATTATGTAACAAAGAAGATGGAGGAACAGTAATGGCAGTGATTGAATTAAAAGACAGTGATTGGAAGAAGTTTTCGGAAGCGGATTATGCCATAATTGACTGTTATGGAGAGCAGTGTACGGCCTGTGTAATACTTGCACCGGTCTATGAAGGCGTTGCAGATGAAATGGGTGGAATACAGTTCGGAAAGATTAACATTTCATTTAATCCGGAGATTGCGGATGAATTTAAGATAGATGCAATTCCGACACTTCTTTATTTCAGAAAGGGCGAACTTGTTAATACGAGCGTGGGCTCGATTGACCGTCAGGAGCTTCTCGGAAACATATCCGGGCTTCTTTATAAATAAAAAGGGGACGAAAAAATGGGAAATGTAAGACTTAATGATGACAGGGAAACTGTGGCACGGGTAAAGCAGGGATTAAAGGAAACGGGCGGTTTCTGTCCTTGCCGGGTTGAAAGAAAGCCGGAGTACAAGTGCATCTGTGAAGAATTTAAGGCACAGATAAAGGATCCGGATTTTGAAGGCTTCTGCCATTGCAAACTCTACTATAAAGAGAAATAAAGGAGACGAAACATGAAAAAATTACTTGCAACGGTATTCATTTCGGCAATGGTGCTTTGCACGGGATGCAGCCTGTTCAGTGATGACACGGTTGTTAAATTTGGAGATGATTATACACACAATGATCCGGAGGACCTGGAATATGATGACCGTAAGGTTCTTTCGGGTGATGGATTTGAAAAGACAATTGAGGAATACGGAAGCTCCGCAGCTTATCCGGATACCATGGTTTATGACGAACTCGGAAATATCATGGGAATGTATGATTATGATGAGGAAACGGGATTTGCCTATGGCTGGACTAATCTGGAAGACGGCAGCTATACAGCTTTTGAAGAAGGCGAAGAAATTGAACTCGGAAAGCCTGATGAATCAAAATTCGTTAAACTTTCGGGAACTGTTTCGGTAGGCGGTGTTGTATATGGCAAGGAAGATGAAGTTTTAGAGGCATATATCTATCTTTTCCTTTCAGATGCAGATGATAAAGAAGAAGTTAAGAACTGCATGGAAAAAGTATACGGCATGGAAATGGAAGAGAAGGAAGAAAAAGTCCTTTGCTTCGTGGAAGATGCGGATTATATCGCTGATGAAATAAAGGGATTCAAGGAAAACGGATTCGAACTTGAAAGTGAGGATGCGAGCGGATATGCAGAACTCCTCAAGTTTACTTTCGGTCTCACCGAATATACGGGAGAAAGTCCTTATGAACCTTTTACTGATTATGACGATCCCGATGATATTGAATTTGATGAGAAGAAGGTTCTTGTGTGCTCAGGAGAATGGGCGGTTGCAGAAGAATATGTTGAAGATATCTGCACAATGACGGATGCCGTTTACGGTAAGGATGGAAAGGTTGTCGCTCATTATACTTTCTACGAGAGTCCTTCTGAGGAATCTTCGGAGAAGCTGATTGAGTATTTCGAATCAGTGGAAATGAAGGTGGAAAGAGTATCAGATACGGTTCTTGTTGAGAAGAAAACCGGTGAAAGTCTTGATTCACTTATTACAATGTATACTGGTTACAATATCCTTAAAGATGATTCCTTTGATGATTATGTAGACATGATAAAGGAAACATATTTCTCGGTTATCTGTGAGTAAAAAGTTGGGATGCTGACCACATGGCAGATGATGGGCGGCATCCCATACCTTTATGTATGGGAGAAAGTTTATGGAAGCACAATTAGCTGAAGAGATGAAGCCTGCAGGTTGGAGGGCTTTGTTCAGAACGATAAAAAACCTTAGACTTCCATGGGTATGGATTGTGATAGGTTTGGCAATCAACCTTGTTTTAAGCGAGGTTGCACTTAAGATTCCGGATACAACCGTAGACCTTATGAGTGGACAGCTTAACGGCAGTGCACTTGCAACGGCAGTTATATACTATGTAATTTATGGACTTACGACTTTTTTGGCGGTAGTCGGTCAGGTTCAGGCACAGTCATATGCCGTAAGAAAGGCAAGAGAGTCGGTCTGGGGTAAAATGCTCGGAATGAAGATGGAATTTTTTGACAGTAATGATCCGTCAGACCTCATGAGCACAATTACCAACGATGTGAGCGGTGCGGTAACCGGCTTTGTAAACATGATAATTTATCTTATACCGTCCGTTTACTATGTGGTAAAGGCGATGATGAAGATTTCCGATTATCATTGGATTCTTGCCATATCATGTTTTGCAATGCTGCCGGTGAAATATTTCTATGCATGGTTTCTGGGAAGAAAATATCAGATAAAAACGGCGCAGCTTTACGGTAAAATCGGTTCACTTACAGGCTTTCTTGCGGACAGAATAACTCATCTCCCGCTTGTTAAGGCATATACGAATGAAGAAGGTGAAGGCGAAAACGGAAAGGATGCATGTAAAAAGCTTTACAGGGCAAACATGAAACTTGTGCAGTTGGATAACGTCACGATTGCAATGTCATCGACAATTGACGTGGCGCAGAAATTTGTCGTCGTTGTTGTTGCAGTAATTCTCCTCCAAAAGGGAGAGATTACACTTGCAATGTGGCTGGGATTCTTCCTTTTTTCACAGAATCTGTTTCTGTACATGGATCAGATTATTGACAGTTGGATAAGAATTAAAAATGTGCATGGAAACTTTCAGCGTGTAATTGAGATAATGGACGGAGATGAGGAAGAAAAAGATTTGCCGGAAAGATTTCCGGAGGATGGAGACATATATTTCAAGAATGTAAGTTTTACCTATCCGGAAGGTGATGAGCCGGCACTTAAGAATGTTACGCTCTCAATTAAACGGGGAACGTCAGCGGCGATTATCGGAATGTGCGGCAGCGGTAAAACAACGACCGTAAGCCTTTTGGAAAGACTCTACACACCATCGGAAGGAAGCATTTTTATTGGTGATACGGATGTGAAGAATGTTTCATTGTCAGAATACAGACGAGGATTCTCTTATGTTCAGCAGGGAGCGGATATTTTCGGCGGTACTTTGCGAGAAGCACTTACATATGGAATAGAGCGTGAAGTCAGCGACGAGGAAATATTTAGTGCGGCGGAAAAAACCGGATTTGATGAATATATCGGACTTTGCAAATGTAATCTCGATTCTGATGTTTCATGCGGCGGAGATTCGATGTCAGGCGGTCAGGTGCAAAGACTGGTTCTTACAAGAGAATTGCTCAGAAACGGTGACATAATTATAATGGACGAGCCGACCTCTGCATTGGATATTAAGGTTTCGGAAAAAATTCAGAAAGTTATGGATGAAGTTTTTGCCGATAAGACAAGGATACTTATAACCCACAACCTTGGTTTCGCACGAAAATATGATAAAATCTTTGTGCTCAAAAACGGAGAGCTTGTAGGTGAGGGCACACATGATGACTCGCTGATAAAGAACTGTGACCTGTACAGAATGATGTATGAAAACAGAGAGGAGGCAGATGATGAATAAAGGAAACCTCCCAAATAAAAAAAGAACAGGATTTTTCTCGGTATTTAAGGGCGTGAAGCTTCCATGGATACTGATTTTGGCAACACTTGCCTCATCCATCATAATGATGAGTGCAGAACTTCAGGTGGCAACACTGACTTCGGACATAATTGATACGAGTCAGAAGGCCATAAATTCAAAGGTACTTATCAATTACATAACGATGGCAGCGGTAACAGCTTTGTTTACGATTTTGGAGAACTACTTCAACAGAAAAACTGCGGAAGTAATCAATTTGCGTGTAAGAATAAAGCTTTGGGACAAAATAATGGGTCTGCCGACCTGCTACTATGATAAAGATAACGGAAATGAACTGGTAACGCGTATAACTTCAGATGCTTCAGCACCTGCAAGTCTGGTAACGGTTTGCATTTCATGTATCGTATGTGTTGTTACGACGGTTCAGGCTTTTACAAAGCTGTTTGATTACAATAAAACACTTGCAATGTATTCGCTTATAATTATTCCGCTGACGATACTTGTCAGTGTGCTTTTTGCCGTATTTCAGTACAAACTCGGAATATACAGCACGGTGACTTTGGCGGGAAGCATGGGATTTCTTGCAGAGAGAGTGAGAAATTTCAGACTCATAAAATGTTCAGTGGCTGAAAAGACGGAAGCAAAAAAAGGAAACGGAACATTTAAAGAGATGTATAAGGCCGAATTTTTAAGCTGGCTTATCGTAGCCGGATATCAGCTTTCATCTAGCCTCTTTTCAATACTTTTCATCGTTATCGTTTTCGTAATCGGCGGACGTCTGATTCAGTCGGGAGAAGCAACGGTCGGAATGCTGACAGGATTTTATATGGTTACCGGTATCGTTTCGATTCAGCTTATGCAGCTTTTCATGAACATAGGCTCTGTATGGGGCTCATTCGGTACGATGAAAAAGATTGCCATAATTTCCTCTACGGAAACAGAGCCTGTTGACGGGGAAAGCGTTCCGGAGGCAGCGAAGGATTTGGTTTTCAAGAATGTTACTTTCTCTTATGATGATGAAAGAAAGGTTTTGAATGGGCTGAATGTGAGGATTCCTGCCGGAAAAGTGACTGCCATAATCGGTGGAAACGGCGCAGGAAAATCAACTCTGTTTAAACTTATAACCAGACTGTATGAACCGGAAAGCGGAGAGATACTCTTTGGGGATGATGATATAAGCAAGTACAGTCTCAGGGAGTGGAGAGACAGGTTTTCCTATGTATTTCAGGACAATCCTCTTATAGATGGTACGGTTCGTGAGAATATCACATATGGCCTTAAACGTGAGGTAAGCGATGAAGAACTTGCAGAAACGGCAAAAAAGGCGAACTGTTACGATTACATAATGGAGAAGAAGGACGGTTTTGATGAAAATGTCGGAATGGACGGTTCAAATTTCTCCGGAGGACAGGGACAGTGCATATCAATCGCAAGGGCAATGCTTAGAGATTCGGATTATCTGCTGCTTGATGAGGCAACAAGTAATCTTGACCCGGTAAGTGAGGCGCAGGTAACGGCTGCGATAGACAAACTTAAGGAAAACAGGACAACGATAATGATTGCTCACAGTTATCCGGCAACGAGAAATGCGGATTATGTAATCATTATGAGAGACGGAGAGGTTTCGGCAGCGGGAACGCCGGAAGAACTTCTCAGAACAAATGAATATTATCAGTCGTTCAGTATGACGGAAAAATAATTGAAGCCGCCTTCCGGGTGATGCGCAAATGTGTGTCCCAGAAGGCGGTGTTTTATGTGTAAATCCGTTTGCTTTGACTGATGCTGATGTACGGATATGGTAGCGGTCTTCTTGCCGTTACGGAGTGTAAAATCCGAATTCGGTGCATAATAAAATGAAACTAAGGAAATGAGGTTTAGATATGAAAAACAGAATATTCAGGATATTAGAGGAATATGCAATTATTCTTTTCGGCAGTATAATTTATGCGGTCGCATTTGACTGGCTTTTTGTACCAAACAATATTGTAATGGGTGGGTTTACCGGTATTGCACAGATAGCTAACCATTTTATACCGGTATTGCCGATTGGTGTCATTGTGATGGCTTTGAATGTCCCGCTTTTTGCGATAGGAATGCGTTTTCAGGGAGTGAAACTCCTGTTTTCGTCGGGTTTTGCCATGATTACAAGCTCGGTTGCCATAGATGTGATTCCTCGTTTTGTGAGCTTTGAACCAATGAATGACCAGCTTCTGGTATGCATTCTCGGAGGTGCGATGATCGGTGTTGGATTCGGTCTGCAGCTTTGGGTGGGAGCAACAACCGGCGGAACGGAACTTGCGGCAACACTTTTGAAGCATAAATTTAAGCACATGCCGATAGGAAAACTCTGCCTGATTATAGATTTTATCGTAATCGGGATCTATGCGCTTGTTTTCAAGTCGCTGGAGGATGCGATGTATGCCGTGATTGCGATGTATGTAATAACGACTGCAATCGATTCTGTCATATATGGCCGAAAGACTTCAAAAGTGGCCTGTATCGTAAGCAGCAAGGGAGATGAACTTGCGGATACACTGATAGCAATGGATTTGGGAATTACGGAAATAAAAGGTAAGGGCGGATTCAGCAATGAGGACAGACAGGTGCTGATATGTGCCTTTAAACCAAGCAGGATTGCGTTTTTAAAGAAAGCGGTTACGGACGTTGACCCGGATGCTTTTGTTATAGTATGTGATTCTCAGGAAGTATATGGAGAAGGATTTGCTGATTGCAGGACAAATAACCTATAATGTGTTATAATCTGACTGACTGATACTTTGGACGGAGGCACGGACGAATATGAATATAAAAAATGTGGCGGTTCTGGGCGCGGGAGCGGTCGGGTCGTATGTTATATGGTCTCTTTGGAGGACGGAAGGAATTAATCTCAGCGTAATTGCAGAGGGTGAAAGGGCAGAGAGAATCAGGCGTGACGGATGCCTTATAAACGGAGAGGTTTTTCGCCCGGCGGTTGTGACGGCAAAAGAGGCCGAGGGAGTTGACTTGCTGATTGTGGCAGTTAAATATGGTGCGCTTGAATCTGCGTTACGGGATATAAAGTCGGCAGTTGGAGAGAATACGGTGGTTATGAGTCTGCTAAACGGTGTTGACAGTGAGGAAATCATTGCGGCGGAAATCGGAAGTGAGCATGTTCTGCCGACGCTTATAAAGGTTGCATCACAGAAAAAAGACGGAGGATACCATTTTAATCCGGAAAATACCATCGGTATTATATTTGGAGAGTACGCTGAACCGTTTGAGAGCGGAAGAGTGGCGGCAGTAACGAAGCTTTTTGAAAAGTCGCGCATCCATTTTAAGTATACGGAGTGCATCAAGGAAGAAATGTGGAGCAAATTCCGACTTAACATATGTAATAATCTTCCACAGGCGATTTTGGGAGCAGGTATCGGATGTTACAGCGACAGCCGGCATATGGCTTTTATCAGCGAAAAGATGAAAGAGGAAGTTGAGGCGATTGCGTCAGCTAAGGGAATTGACATCGGAGGGATGGATAGGGCTCTCGGAAATGGAACGTTTGCAAATGCTTCGTCGAGATATTCAACGCTTCAGGATTTGGATGCCGGCAGACATACCGAGACGGATATGTTTTCCGGAGTAATCGTCAAAATGGGAGAGGAACTTGGGATACCGACTCCTTATAATGAGTTTACCTATCATATGATTAAGGCGATTGAGGAAAAAAATGACGGATGCTTTGATTATGACGGAGATAAAGACCGAATTGTTTGGTCAAAGTAACGGAAACGGAAAAGGTTTGATTGATTTGGACGGAAACAGTCGGGTATGAGGACTGACTGATGGAAACGGAAAAGGCGGGCGTAAGGTCGTACCGGTAAGGAAGAAAGCGGGACTTCTGCTTGGAAATGAGGAATGATATGCAAAAGAGTAATTATAAGGCACTGCTTCCGATAGGAGTGTTTCTGGTTTTATATTTGGGACTCGGAATTCTTCTTGAATATGTCTTGAAAATAGAAATGGGATTTTACAAGATTCCTATTGTGGTTGTTTTTCTTGTGGCACTGATTGTTGCATGTCTGCAAAATCCCAAGGTTTCCTTTGATGAAAAGCTTGAAATTATGGCAAAGGGTATGGGTGATAAAAACATAATCACGATGGTGCTTATTTTCATGGCGGCAGGTGTGTTCGTTGGCGTTGTGGGCAGGGGAAGTGCTGAAAGTGTGGCATATTTCCTTCTCTCTGTTATTCCTGCCAGATTTGCCGTGCCGGTTTTATTTGCCGTAAGTGCGTTTGTTTCATTGGCGATGGGAACATCCGTGGGAACAATAACGCTGATAGTTCCGATTGCGGCTGTTGTTGCAGACAGCTCCGGCTTCGGCGTGCCTCTGTGTGTGGGTGCGGTAATGGGCGGAGCCATGTTTGGTGACAATCTCTCTTTTATATCGGATACGACCATAGCTGCATGTAATGGTCAGGGCTGCGCAATGCAGGACAAGTTCAAATCCAATTTTGGCATTGCACTTCCGGCGGCAATTGCAACATTAGTCATACTGATATTATGTTCGTCAGGAGTTGATGCGGAAAATATGGAACTGCCGGATTACAATCTTGTACAGATTATTCCGTATGTCGTTGTCCTTGTCGGTGGAATAATCGGATTGAACGTATTCCTTGTTCTGCTTGCAGGCATTTTGATTGGCGGCATAATAATGTTGGCAACCGGTGCAGTGACAGGCATACAGATTTTGGAAAATATGGGCAGCGGCGTATCGGGAATGTTTGAAACTTCCATGGTGGCGATACTCGTTTCGGCGATATGCGCGCTGATAAGTTCCTATGGAGGTTTTGATGCACTGCTGGGAATAATTAAGAGAACATTTAAGGGTAAAAGGGGCGGAATGCTCGGAATGGGACTGCTTGTCGGTTCCATGGACATCGCAACGGCGAACAATACGGTGGCCATAGTAATGGCTAATCCGATTGCAAAAGATATGTCGGAATGCTACGGAATTAAGCCAAGAAAGGCAGCATCAATTCTCGATACGTTTTCATGTGTTTTCCAGGGCGTGATTCCATACGGTGCACAGATGCTCGTTGCGGTTTCCGTATGTGCCGAGATGGGCTGTACGGTGACGGCGTTCGAAATCATGCCGAACCTGTGGTATCCGTATATGCTTCTGATAAGCTCACTTGTATTCATTTTCCTGTTCCCGGACAGGGAGTAGAATACGGAAACTAGGAGAATGTGTGGAACAGAAGTCAGGGAACCGGGGAATGACTAACAGAATTATCGGAGTTCGATAGCGGGGATGAGCCGTATAGTATAATGAAAGAGGAATTGAAGATGGAATTACATGAAGGAAGACCGCTTACAAATGAGGGTCGTGAAGAACGCGAAATCAGAGTATATGATTTACTGGATAAACTTGGAATAAAGTATTTAAGGACAGATCACGGCAGAGCCGACACGATGGAAGCCTGCTATGAGATTGACAAGGTTTTGGATGCAACAATATGCAAAAATCTCTTCTTGTGCAACAGACAAAAAACTCAGTTTTATCTGCTGATGATGCCGGGCGACAAGCCTTTTAAAACCAAGGAGATTACATCGCAGCTTGGATGCTCAAGGCTTTCATTTGCCTCGGAAGATGACATGGTGAAATATCTCGACATTCATCCCGGAGCCGTCAGCGTAATGGGACTCATGAATGATACCGAAAACAGGGTACAGCTAGTTGTGGACAGCGATATTTTAAAAGGCGAGTATATCGGCTGTCACCCATGCGTATGCACTTCAAGTATGAAGATAAAGACGGCGGATATTATGGATGTGTTCCTGAAAGCGGTTGAACATGAGAAGATTGTGGTTGAACTGGTTGGTGAGGTGTAGAGGAAGGGGTATGGAAGTAAAAAAATTAAGGTGCGACACAAAGTGACAGTATTCGACATGGTGTATGTGGTAGAATTATGTAAAAATTTATCAGAGGGAGAAAACATATGAAGAAATACGAAATTTTACCAACATAGGAAAACTTAGTTGACAGTTGGAGTAAGGACCTTGTCGGCAGTAATGGGGATGTTTTGGAATTCTACAACTTTTTGCAGGAACAGGAGTCGATGATGTCGATTGCTCATGGTGATTATGGAAATAACAGGGAAATGCTTTCCTGAATAGCTATTAAGGAGTTAAAGAGGAGAAAATGATAGAAGAAAAGATAACATCTGTTGCAGAATATGTAAAAATTTTGGCGAGACTGAAAAAGGAAAACAAGTAAATCCGTGTCCTTTAGTGGAGGAAACATTATATAGAGGCCAGTCGGACGAGACTTTTCAGTTGATACCGTCGCTAGGCAGAGGAAAAAAAGCGTATTTGAAACGAGGAATTATTGACTATGAAGCGAATATGATAGAAATGGCTAAAAATATGTTTCCGGATGTATTTAAGGATTCATTGAGCCCGGTTGAATTATTGGCATTATCGCAACATTACGGGATTCCTACAAGATTATTGGATGTTACGGGAAACCCGTTGGTAGCTCTTTACTTTGCCTGTAGCGATAATGAAACTCGCAATGGTGAAGTAATAATCTTTAAAAATGAAGCAATCACATACAGACATCTTCCATTGGTGAAAGGTATAGCGGAGAGCTACAAGTTTATAAAAGGCTCTTGGTGTGATTTAAGGGAATTTTATGGTAATATTGCCAATCAACCATATTTTCTTGAAAGTAAATTTGAAAATGAAGATTTTGAAAAGGAACCGGATAAAGGGGCCGGATGGATTGAGAAATGTTGTGAATCGTTGGTTTTTTTGCATGCACCTAACCTGATAGTGAGACAAAAAGTGCAATGCGGAAGATACATATTGTTTCCTAATAAAATATATAGCAGTAAGGGAAATTGTATAAGCAGGTTTGTGAATTCTATAGAGCCTGTTTCAAAAGACAGAAAAGAAATTATTGGGAGAATAATGGTACCTGCAGAATATAAAAAAAGTATTCTTGAAGAGTTGTATTACTTGGGAATTAGTAGGAAAACTCTGTTTGCAGACAGTATAGATATTGTTTGTGAATGCATAAAGAATGACTTTATTGAGGAAGTAAGAAGAAAATAACGTCAATTGTAATCTGAGATTCCATGCCCACCATCTTAGATTGATTTAAAAAGTTGATAGTATGAGTGTAGATGAAGAATCTGGATTTTCCTTTACAAATTCAAAAGGCTGACTGAATTGTTGGCCTCTTTTTTTTTATAATTTGATTTCTGGCGGCAGGAAAGGAGCTGCCATGTCAAAGTTTTTAACATACGAAGATCGATTAATTATTGCACAACTCTTTCAGGAGAATGCAGCCTTTGGAGTTATAGGAAAGAAATTAGGAAAAGATCATACCACGATTGCAATGCTAAAAAGATTTGCGGAAACAGTTGTATACATTAATCAGCGTATAAATGTAGTCTGTGTTCCGAGTGTACATTGCATTGACTGGATCTTGCAGAGAATATCTGCTCCTTTAAAACAAAAGAATCCAAGGGATTGTTTTAAACACACGATACCTTATGTATCATTATTCAGGTAAAACCATGAAAGAAAAAATGCCCTTGTTGAATACATAGAAGTTGTTTTTTAACAGGAAAGAAATTGAATCTACTGTAGAGATATCAGTGGAAACACCAGTCTCATATTTAACACCACAACTCGCTTGCAAAACAAGGTTTTCATTTACAAACAGGACTCTCGCGCTGCATTTCACCATCTTGGTTTACTATTGAGCCTTTACATTTAAAATGGCTGGATTAGATGTGAGAACTCATATTTACTTATCAAAAAGCGCTTGTTACTTCATAATATGTATGCTATGATTAGCCTGGGGACGAAAGTATGTTCTGTTTGGGGGAAACTATGAAGATAAGTTACAAGAAGTTATGTGGCGGAGATAAAACACTTAAATGAGGTGACGAATATAAGGTGTTTAATTATGGATTCTATAAGAAAACGGATAAAATAATAAAAATCGGATATGTTTATCCTAAGGATACATTTGGTTTGTTGAAGGCGGTTGTTAATGAAATCTATTCGTTTGCAAGTCTTGGAAAGTATCAAGGCGAGAAAAATAATTACATAAATGACCGACTTCTCGATATTCAGTCAGAACCAATGATTAAGGAAGAGTATGATCCGAGGGATTTGACGGATTATAAGAGAGCTGCCGGCAAAGTGCAGAAGGCTGGGGATATAGACATTGTGATTGCACTTATTCCGGATTGTAATGATGAAAATGGACCATATAATCCGTTTAAGAAAATATGGGCAAAGGCTAATATTCCATCACAGATGATAACCATCAAGACAGCTGAATTATTTGCCAGAGGCAAGGCGGGAGGCGATAAATCAAAGTATTACCTTCATAATATTGTTCTTGGTATTCTCGGCAAAACCGGCGGAATCCCATGGATTGTAGAAGATATGCCGGGTAATGTAGATTGTTTTGTTGGTCTTGATGTTGCAACAGTTACAACGGGAATTCATTATCCGGCATGTTCAGTAGTTTTTGACAAACATGGCAGGATGCTTGGATTTTATAAACCCGTGACCCCACAGCAGGGAGAAAAGATAACAACGAAAATATTGCAGGACATATTTGATAATGTGATTCTTTCTTATATGGAAAGCTTTGGAGAACAACCAAAGAATATAGTTATTCACAGGGATGGTTTCAGCAATGAAAATGATGATTGGTATAGGAACTATTTTGGAGTCCAAGGTATAGAATACAGCATCATTGAGGTAAGAAAGAGGGTTAGTTCCAAAATTGCCTTAATACAGGATGGTGAAGTTATGAATCCAACAATGGGATACTGTGTTTACAATGATAACAAGGGATATCTGGTTACCACTAATATGAAGAATAAAAAGGGCTCTCCTGATCCTATCTTGATTGAGAAAAAATGTGGTAATATTTCAATACAAAACATTCTTAGACAGATTTTGTATTTATCACAGTTACATGTGGGGTCAACTAATAAAATGAAACTTCCTATTACGACGGGATATGCGGATAAAATATGCAAGAATAGAGAATTCGTACCTGAAGGCAGAATGGATAACAGGCTGTTTTTTCTGTAGGATATTTGAATAGAGCATGTGATTATAATATCTGGAAGTTACTAAGCGTGTGCAGAAATGCCGGAGTGGTGTGGAACAGAAGTTGTAACAGTAGATGAAAACATTTTACGGTTGAAGTTTTTGGCTATATTTGCATTACAATTATTAGTTGTTGTTATAATTATTGTTGCGATAAAAAATCTGTTTAGGAAAGATTAAGGAGGAATAATTATATGAAAAGCAAATTGGAATTGTTTGTATCAGTAATTCAACTAATTGACGGTAGTTTGGGAATTGCTCTGTTTGCAATACTTGCATTTAATGGAGAAAATATGTTGGGGTGGATAGTAACTCTTGTTTTTTTCATTGCATTTGTTGTTATGGGGATAAGAGGAATCATCGATTACAAATCAAAGCGATAATTTTCAGTTTACAAGATTGACAACCAACATTTTCATAATCGTAACATTTTAGTCTGTCAGATTTGCAAATAATTGAATAACAACAAGATTCATAGCACTTTAACCAATGGTTAAGGTGCTTTTTTGAATCAAAAAAGTTTCATTGCCGGCTTGTAGTCTTTCTTGAACTGATTTGTCCAAACGATGTATAAGTTCTTGTTCATTCCTTTAAAAGTCCCTGCTTCAAGACTATCCAAATATCCGCTTTCAAAAGTTCGATCGCTCTTTTTTGCTGATTTTTTCCACTGTAACAGCTAATTCAACAGAGTCGGTAATGCCGGGATTGTTTTTTATGGTCATAATTAATTCCCTTTCTGAAACTATATAGCACATATTATATCTGATTATAATCAGAGCGGGCAGGAATCAAGTGGCAGGATAAAAAATACCCGGCATTGCCGCAGTCTATGTCTGATTTCCGGAGAACTGGGTCATGTAAAGCTCATAATATCGGCCTTTTTTTGCCAAAAGTTCATCATGATTTCCGGTTTCAACGACACGTCCCTGGTCCATTACAACGATGCAGTCAGAATCACGGATTGTACTCAGACGGTGGGCAATTATAAGGCTTGTACGGTTCTTCATGAGACTTACCATGGCATCCTGAATCTTCTTCTCGGTGCGCGTGTCAACGGAAGAAGTGGCCTCATCAAGAATGAGGATTTTCGGGTCTGCGAGGACGGCGCGGGCAATTGCAAGAAGCTGTCTCTGGCCGTGGGAGAGACCACTTCCGGATTGTTTGAGAAAAGTCTTATATTTGTCCGGCTGACGCTCGATAAATCTTCGTATGTTGCTCATTTCGGCAGCCTCGATCATGCTTGAATCCGATGCCGAAAGGTTTGAGTATTTGATGTTGTTCTCAATCGTATTTGAAAATAAAACGGTATCCTGTAAAACAATAGCTATGTTTTTACGAAGAAAATCCCTGTTCATGTCATTTATGTTTATGCCATCTATCAGAATCTCACCACTGTCAACAGGATAGAATCGCATGAGCAGATTTACCACCGTGGTTTTTCCGCTTCCGGTTGCGCCGACAAGAGCGATTTTCTGTCCCGGTTTTACATCCAGATTGAAATCATAGAGAACCTGCTTTCCGGGAATGTATGAGAAATTAACATTCCTGAAAGATATTTCTCCGGAGACGGAATCGGGCGTAAGACTGCCGGAATTATCTTCATCCGGTTCATCCAGCAGGGTGAAGACACGTTCCGCACCTGCAATCGCAGTCTGAATTGTACCATAAAGCTGTGCAATTTCATTAATCGGACGTGAAAACTGTTTGGCATATATGATGAAAGCGGAAACTACACCAATGGAAATCAGCCCGGTATAAGCAAAATATCCGCCAAAAGCAGCCACAATTACAAAACTTATGTTTGATATGCAGTTCATTATCGGTCCCATGGAACCGCCCAGGATTTCAGCACGGATACTTACCGTGCGAAGTTCGTCGGAAGTATCATTAAATTCTCTGATAACATCATCCTGTTTATTATAGGCTACGATGGACTTGTATCCGGTAATCATTTCTTCGGAATGGCCGTTCAGTCTGCCAAGGAGCTCGGAACGCTCACGGTAAATCTTTTTCATGAGACCGGACATTTTGCCGGTTACCGCAAGTGTGAGAAATACCGTAATCAGCGTAATAAGTGTGAGCTGAGGGCAGTAGTAGAACATGATTATTATAGTGCCGAGAATTGTAAGAATGCCGGACACAAGAGAACCCAGACTCTGGGATATTGTATTTGAAACGTTTTCAATATCATTGGTCATTCGGCTCATAATATCACCGTTTGAATGCGTATCGAGATACTTTATCGAAAGATGATCAATCCTTGAAAAAAGATCATGGCGCATTTGTCCGGTTATTTTCTGACTGAGTTTTGCGGCCAGCAGAGACTGTGCCATTGTGAAAACGGCATTAGCCACATATGCCAGAAGCAGGACAACTACACATGTGGTGAGAAGAGACCATTCACGGTCCTTTATCGCATCAATGGATTCTCCCTGCAAAGCAGGAGCAGCCAGACTTATAAGTGTTACAAGAACAACTGAAATTATCAGTGATATAAGAAGAATACCGGATCGGCGAAAATAATTAAGGAGGCGCAGAAGTGTATCCTTAACATTGTCGGCATGTTCTACAGCCTGTCCCATGTTTCTGCCGGGACCGCCGGGACCACGTCGCATTCCGGGAGCTGACGGCGGGTTGCCGGGTTTAGATTTTTTATAACTGCGGACGGCGGTATCGGGTTTGTTTTCGAATCCGGCCGGGATTTTTGTATCATTCATCAGCGGTCTCACCCTCCTTTAACTGTGAATTGCAGATTCCTCGGTAAATCTCAGAAGTCTTCATTAATTCGTCATGTGTGCCCATTGCACTCACGCTTCCGTTTTCAAGAACGATAATGCAGTCCGCGTTCCTGATGGAAGCAATTCTCTGGGCAATAATGATTTTTGTTACACCCGGACATTCCTCTCGCAAAGCCTTGTAAAATGAAGCCTCGGTTTTCAAATCGAGAGCACTGGTTGCATCATCAAGAATCAGTATTTCATGTTCCTTCAAAACTGCACGGGCGATTGATATACGCTGTTTCTGACCGCCCGAAAGGGAATGACCGCCTTCGGTGACCTGAGTATAGTAGCCGTCGGATTTGCCGCATATAAAATCATCGGCCTGGGCAATAATGGCCGCATTCTTTATGTCCCATGCATCAGCATCATTATTTGACCAGCGGATGTTTTCCTCGATACTTCTGGAATACATTTCTGCTTTTTGAAGAACAAGCGAGATTTTATCCCGGAGAACCTTGACGTCGTAACTCCTTACATCTGTTCCGTCTACCAAAATCTGTCCCCCGGTAACGTCGTAAAAGCGTGGAATCAGGTTTGAGAGAGTGGTCTTTCCACTGCCGGTAGCGCCTATTATTGCAAGTGTTTTGCCCGAATCTATGCGAAAGGACACATTGTCCAAGACTTTTTGGTCAGGGCAATCGGGATAAGCAAAACTTACGTTTTTGAATTCCACAGACCCTTTTATATCGGAGGAATGTCCGAGGGTTCCGTTGTTTATGACATCCGGAGAATTAAGAACCTCATTGATTCGTTCAACGGAAGCATATGCACGGCTGAAAGTCTGGAAAATATTTGCCATAAAGGTAACGCCGTGAAGAATCTGTGCAAGATAGGTTATGGCAGCCATAGTGTTGCCGGGTGTTATTGAACCGCCGGATTTTACATTAAAGCCGCCGACAAGTATTACCGCAACAACGCACAGGTTTAGAATTATATTCATGCATGGAGACATGAAAGCGAGCAGAGTCTGGACATGCAGATTCTTGCTGCACAGCTCATCGTTAGCCGTATCAAACCTTTCCAATTCATATTCTTCTCTGACATATGCCTTTACAACCCTTGCACCGGCAACGTTTTCCTGCATTATATGGTTTATACCGTCAAGCTTTTTCTGAACTACCGAAAAGAGAGGGGAGGTTTTCCTGAGGAAGAAAGTGATGGTGACAACAACGAAAGGCAGGGCACATGCAGCTATCAGGGCAAAATCAGGTGACTGTCTGTAGAGCATTATGATTCCGCCGATAAACATTACGGAGTTTCGTACAAGACCTCGTACAAGCATTGAAACCATCTGCTGAACCTGTGTTACGTCATTTGTAAGACGTGTAACCAAAGAACCGGTTGAAATTTTATCTGTCTCCTGAAAGGGCAGATTCATGATTTTGGCAAAGAGGTCCTTGCGGAGGTCATTTCCAAAATTCTGTGCCGCAAGGTTGGCAAAAACACCGCACAAAACACCGCTTAATCCGCCGAGAACAACGGTTATTATCATCTTTATGCCGACGGAAATGATTAAATCGATGTTACTGTTTATAACACCGTTATCAACAATGTCTGCCATCATGTCGGGCTGCAGCAGATCGGCAGTAACTTCGCCAACCATGAAAAGCGGAGCAATAAGGCAGAAGAACCAATATTTTCTTATGTATTTCAGCATTATTTAAGTTCCTCCTGAATGAAATCGGAAAGATTATCCAAAAGTCTGATGAGTTCGGCTTCTTTTTCTGCACCCATGTATTTTGTGATGAGTGCATCAGCATGATCAAGACGCCGGCGAAGGCGTTCCGCAATTTCACTTCCCTGTTCGGTTAGAAAGAGTCGCGTGTTGCGTTTGTCCGATGAATCGGCTTCCTTGTATATGAATTGTTCCTCAAGCATGGATTTAACCGACTGGTTTATGGCAGAAGTGGTAACACCGGAAAATTCGGCAATATCCTTCTGACAGGCTCCCGGATTATGGGAAAGAAACATGATTATCTGTCTGTAAGAATCGGGAATTCCCTCTTCGCGGGCAATCTGCTTCATCATGTTGCACCAGATACGTCTGGCGTGAGATATGGAACACATTATTGATTTCCTTTTGAGCATAAGACCTCCATATAATTAAGAATTAATAAAGAACTTAATTAATATACTGTCGGGAAGTCTCATCTGTCAACTTTAAATTTGAATTGCCGAAAAGAAATACAGGAGGGATTTCTTGAATTCGTGCCGGCAATGTGTCATACTGACGGCATGGAGTGACTGTAAGAAGTACACCGTGAAAAAATAAAACGGAGAAAATATGAGGAGGTTAGCAATGGACAGATTTAAAGAATGGATTGCTGAGAGTGATAATATAGTTTTTTTTGGCGGAGCAGGAGTGAGTACCGAGTCAGATATACCGGATTTCAGAAGTACGGACGGATTATATAACCAAAGGTATGCATTTCCGCCTGAAACCATATTGAGCCACAGCTTTTTTAGAAGACATACGGATGAATTTTACAGATTCTACCGTGATAAAATGCTGTATCCTGATGCAGAGCCGAACAGGGCACATAAAGTTCTTGCGGAGCTTGAGAAAAAAGGAAAGCTGAAGGCGGTGATTACCCAGAACATAGACGGGCTTCACCAGAAGGCAGGAAGCAGGGAGGTTTTGGAACTGCATGGCAGTGTATTGAGAAATTACTGTGAAAAGTGCAGAAAGTTTTACGGTATAAGCAGCATACAGGAAACGGAAGGCATTCCGAAATGTGAATGCGGCGGCATTATAAAGCCGGATGTGGTTCTCTATGAGGAAGGGCTGGATGAGGATGTGATTCGGAAGTCAATTGATTACATAAAAAAAGCTGACGTTTTAATTGTCGGAGGAACATCATTGACGGTTTATCCGGCAGCGGGATTTATAGATTATTATCGGGGAAACAAACTGGTACTCATAAATAAGGACAGGACCGCAATGGACTACAAAGCAGACTTATGCATACATGGAAAAATCGGTGAGATTTTGGGTGAGTTGGAATAAAAAGTGAAAATGCTCCATTACAAATCGTCTGAAATGGTGCTTGTAAAAAGGGACAGATAAAATGTAAAAAAATCTTACATAATTCCGTCTGCAAATTTTTTTGCGGCAATATGAAAAAAACGGTTGATATGAATTCCGTGAAAAGTTATAATCAGTATGGTTTGCGGCCGCCTCGGTTTAAGAGGCGGTCGCTGTTGTTTAATAAATAAGGAAAGAAGGATTTTTAAATCGGATTATGGGTTTAAAGGAGATTACTATTATTGTCCTGGCGGTACTGATTGTTGGCGGAGTGTTTTATTATAGGAAGCGCAAAGCCGGGCTTGAAAAGGAAATTGCAGAACTTAGGGATGAAACGAACAATCTTCGTGACGAAATGCAAAGAGTTTACAGGCAGTGTGATGAAAAAATGCAGTTTTTAAACAATATGGCACATGATATTCGAACGCCGGTAAACGGAATTATGGGTATGACATCAATTGCAGCCTTTTATGCTGATGATGAGAAAAAAGTAAGAGAATGTCTTAACAAGGTTGCCGAGACGGGGAACAACCTTATGATTCTCATAGATGACGTGTTAAATGAAGCAAAAGCGGATTCGGACAAGAACATTCATAAAGATGAGGAGTTCAGTATAATTGAGCTTGTTCATAAGAGTGTGGAGATGACGGATTACCAGAGAATAAAGAAGAATCAGGAATTCAATCTGGAGTTTAAACAGATTATTCATGAGAGAGTAAAGGGTGACGGATTCCGTATACGGCAGATTTTCTACAACATAATAGCAAATGCCGTGAAGTATACTCCGGATGAGGGAAATATTAATGTTTCACTTTCAGAAAAGCCTCTAAAAGATAATCTGTCGGAATATGTATTTGTCTGTGAGGATAACGGATATGGAATGAAGGAGGAGTTTCTCAGGAAAATATTTATTCCGTTTGAAAGAGCCGAGGATGAAACGATAGCAGGCATATTCGGAACGGGACTTGGAATGTCAATTGTAAAGAAGAGCCTGGATTCAATCGGAGGCAGCATTGATATCGAGAGCGAATACGGAGCAGGGTCGAAGTTTACCATACGTCTTAAACTGATTCCGCTTGAAGCAGAGGAATCTGCTTCGAAGACGGAGAGTGAAGAAAAACATGAAGAAAAACTGAAAAAAGTAATGGAAAAATACACGAAAAAGGATTATCGTAGTAAAAGAATTCTTTTGGTGGAAGATGATGAACTCAACAGGGAGGTCAGCAGAGAAATCCTGGAACTGACCGGAGCTGCGGTTTCCGAAGCGGAAAACGGAAGACAGGCGGTTGAGAAGTTCGGAAGCAGTGCCCTGAATCATTATGACATGATAATTATGGACATAAAGATGCCTGTAATGGGCGGGATAAAAGCTGCGGAGGAGATAAGAAAGCTTGACAGAAGTGATGCGGGAACCGTTCCGATTATTGCCGTAAGTGCAAACAGGTATCCGGATGAGACAGATGCTGATTCCGGTTCAAAGCCTGTTACTTCCACGGTTTTGCATGAGGGCGATGGAAAGAATGAGGGTGACCGCATCCTGAAAAGTCTTGGATTTGACGGATTCTTCATTAAACCGCTCAATATGTCGGACTTTCTTGAAACGATGGAAGCATTTTTTGAGGCGGATAATGATTCTTTGTCTCATGAAAATGCAAAGCAAGTCTGACAGAATGAGAATTCAGAATTTTCGCTTAGATTTTTGGTGTCCGGTTTATGGACAGAGGAGGGCCTATGACAAAAGAAAACAGTGGAATGGACATGATAAATGGTTCCTTGTGGAATAAGATTCTTATGTTTGCCTTGCCGGTAGCGGCGACCGGAATACTTGAACAGCTGTTTAATGCATCTGACATTGCAATTGTAGGAAATTTTACAAGCGGAGACAGAACGGTTGCGGTTGCAGCGGTAGGTGCCAACACTCCCGTCGTTGGATTTATATTGAATTTTTTTATAGGAATTTCAGCCAGTGCGAATGTGCTCATTGCAAATGCAATAGGAAGAAATGATCATAAATCGGTTTCAAAAACCGTATATACCGCGATTATCACAGCCCTGATCGGTGGTCTTCTGATAGCCGTATGCGGCGGTTTTTTTGTCAATGATATACTCAGATTGTTAAATGTTCCTGCAGATGTAAGTAAATATGCGGGACAGTACCTTAGAATTTATCTCATGGGAATGCCGGCAATACTCCTTTTCAATTTTGAAGCGGCAATTTTTAGAAGTGTCGGAGAAACAAAGCTTCCGCTTGCGGCACTTACCGTTTCCGGCGTGATAAATGTGTTGCTTAACTTGTGTTTTGTTGTCGTCTTCGGTATGAATGTTGACGGAGTTGCCCTGGCAACAGTAATATCCAACGTGATAAGCTCGGCAATTCTTTTTTGGAAGATGATGAAAACCGATAAGATGATTAAGATCAGGATAAGGGACATTCGCTTTGATATGGGCTGTTTTAGGGGGATTTTGAAAATCGGTCTGCCTGCCGGTATTCAGGGGGCGGTTTTCTCTCTCTCCAACATAGTAATTCAGTCTTCGATTAACAGTCTCGGTACGGTTGTTATCGCAGCATCAAGTGCGGCATGTAATATAGAAAGTTTTGTATACTATGTATTGAGCTCATTTGGACAGGTATTCAGGGGGCGGTTTTCTCTCTCTCCAACATAGTAATTCAGTCTTCGATTA
>CAZOZM010000010.1:33778-60369 GCA_964584255.1 uncultured Lachnoclostridium sp.
GCGGCATGTAATATAGAAAGTTTTGTATACTATGTATTGAGCTCATTTGGACAGGCATGTACGACGTTTGTCGGACAGAATTATGGGGCAGGAAAACCGGACAGATGTAAGAGGGTTCTGGCAATCAGTATCTTAGAGGATTTTTTGGCGACGGCTTTCTTCATACTGGTGGTTCTTGTTTCGGGACGAAAGCTCCTTGCAATATTCAATCCGGAACCGGAGGTCATAGAAATAGGATATACACGACTGCTGATAATATTTACGGCTTATATTTTCAGTATGCTCTATGAAAATGTTTCCGGTTATCTGAGAGGATTCAGAATATCGGTTCTTCCGGCAATACTTGCGATTACCGGAGTGTGTGGTGTGAGACTTTTGTGGATTTTTGAAGTGTTTTCACGTCATAAATCCTTTGAAGTTATCATGCTTGCATATCCTATAAGTCTTTCGATTACGGCAGTGATGAATTTTATAGCCCTTTTTATACTGCGCCCGGCCGCAAAATTGAAGAAAAATCAGGAACAAATAAATACAATTTAAAAACTTGTATACAAAGTTGTTGATTTTTGAAAAAGGATATTATATACTTTGCTATGTAAATTTAAGCGCCCAAAGGCAGATTGGAGATTAATATGAGGATTGGTATTTTAGGATATGGAAACCTCGGAAGAGGCGTTGAAAATGCTGTAAAGCAGAATGCCGACATGGAACTCGGATGTATTTTTACAAGAAGAAATCCGGAGTCGGTTAAACCTTTGACTGAAGGTGTTCCTGTTTATCCGGCAGATGAATGTGAAAAGCATAAAGATGAAATTGATGTTTTGGTAATTTGCGGAGGTTCAGCCACAGACCTTCCGGTGCAGACTCCTGAATACGCCAAATATTTTAACGTAATAGACAGTTTTGATACACATGCAAGAATTCCTGAGCATTTTGCAAATGTTGATGCAGCTGCAAAAGAAAATGGAAAAGTTGCGATGATTTCATGCGGATGGGATCCGGGAATGTTTTCAATTATGAGACTTTACGGTTCAGCAGTTCTTCCTGAAGGAAAGGATTATACTTTCTGGGGAAAGGGGGTAAGTCAGGGCCATTCCGATGCAATCAGAAGAGTTAAGGGTGTTAAGAACGGAAAACAGTATACTATTCCTGTAGAATCAGCTCTTGAAGCGGTAAGAAGCGGTTCGATGCCTGAACTTACAACGAGACAGAAGCATATAAGAGAGTGTTTTGTCGTAGCGGAAGAGGGAGCAGATAAGACAGAAATAGAGAATACGATTAAGAACATGCCTAACTATTTTGCTGACTACGATACAATTGTTCATTTCATATCGGAAGAAGAGTTTGCAAGAGACCATGCAGAGATTCCTCATGGCGGCTTCGTTTTCAGAACCGGAGTTACCGGAGCTGAGAAAGAGCATTCGCATGTTATCGAATACAGCTTAAAGCTTGATTCCAATCCGGAATTCACTGCTTCCGTAATTCTTGCTTTTGCAAGAGCGGTAAACAGACTGGCAAATGAAGGACAGACAGGATGCAAGACTGTTTTTGATATTGCACCGGCTTACCTCAGTCCTTTATCAGCTGAAGAACTTCGTAAGAATATGCTTTAAAAAATATAAGCGTAATGACTGATGTCATCCTTACCGGATTTACCGGCAGGGAGAGAAAAGTCATTACGCTTTTTTTATTTCTTTGATGGAGCCGTGCAGGACTCTCTTATTATAAGGCGGCATGGCAGCTTTGCGTTAAGAGGAGTCTGTCGGTTAAGGTTTGGGGCACTGAACAGAAGGTTGGCTCCGTGCTGCCCCATGTCATATGCCGGAGCATGAATTGTCGTAAGCGGCGGTGTCATGAATGCACTTGGTTCCATATCGTTAAAGCCGATGATTGAGATGTCGCGCGGAATGCTCAGTCCATGTTCATGAACAGCCCTCATTGCCCCGTAGGCTATTGCGTCACTTGCAGCAAATACGGCAGTAGGATAATCATTTCCGCTTAGAAGTTCGTTCATCATTTCATAACCGGACTCGGAGGAAAATTCACCTTCCTTAAAATATCTTTCCCCGCTTTTCCCGAGAAGCTTCATATACCTCATAAAGGCTGTGGTTCTTGGGTCAATGAGACGTTTGTTATTGCCGACATATTCAATTCCGCAGAGGAATCCGATTTCGGAGTGACCGAGAGAAATCAGATAATCTATCACGGTTCGAACCGCTTTGTCAAAGTCGAGAGAAAGTGAAGTGATGCTGTGATTTTCGACAGGCATATCCAGAAACACGGCGTTGCTGCATATGGAAATGAATTCACCGACTTCGATTTCGGAAAACTTACCGAGACAGATAAGTCCGTCTACATTTTTCAAGGATTCCATAATGTTTTCATCATCATGGAAGAAACGGAGAAGTTCAATGGTATTCTTAACGCAAAAGTCTTCGATACCTTGTCTGACTTTCAGGTAGTAGTTGTCATTGTTTTCTTCCTTTGAGGTAAACCACTGAACGACACCAATGGTGAAAGAAGGAGTGGTCTGTTTACGACGTTTTGGCTTGACATAATTAAGCTCTCTGGCGATGTTTATAACCTTGAGCCTTGTTTCTTCAGGAACACCAAGTGTCGCGTCGTTGTTTAATATTCTTGAAACTGCAGCAGGAGAAAGTCCTGCCTTTGTAGCTATATCTCTTATTGTTGCCATAATAACCTCTTTGAATTTGTTTACTAAACAGAGTATATCATAACTGATTACTGTTTGTCGAGAAAAAAACGCAAAAAATCACAAAAATTTAGTAAAAAGTTGTTGACATTTTAGTAAACAAAAGATATAGTACCATTATAGAATGTTTTTCGGAGGGGTTTATGGTTAAAACGGAAGTATTGAAGGAACAGCTTAAAAAGGGCTGTTTCAGAGATTTATTAAAGGATATTTATGTTGACGAAAGCAGACTTGATTATCAGACTGCACGTTATGCAAAGGCGGTAGAAAAATTTGAAAGTCTTTACGGTAAAAACTCTGAGGTAGAGATTTTCAGTGCGCCGGGAAGAAGTGAGGTTGGCGGAAACCATACTGATCATCAGCACGGAGAGATTCTTGCCGCATCAATAAATCTGGATGCAATTGCAGTTGCCCGCAAGTCGGAGGATTCTGTTATTAAACTCGTGTCGGGCGGCTATAAGGAAATTGTAATCGACACTACAGACCTTGAGATGAAGGAAAGCGAAAAGGAGTCAACGGAGGCTCTTGTAAAGGGTGTTCTCGCAGGTGTAAAAAACAGAGGATACAAAATCGGTGGTTTCCGTGCCTATATTACAAGCGATGTGCTCATTGGAGCGGGACTTTCATCATCAGCTGCATTTGAGACGGTTATCGGAACAATAGTATCCTATCTTTACAATGACGGAAAGATTGATGCCGTTACAAATGCAATTATTGGACAGTATGCGGAGAACGTTTACTTCGGAAAGCCATGCGGACTTATGGACCAGATGGCATGTTCAGTAGGAAGTCTTGTTCATGTTAATTTCGCAAATCCGGCTGAGCCTGTTGTGGAAAAGGTTGAGCTTGATCTTGAAAGCTATGGATACAGCCTCTGCATAACTGATACTAAGGGTTCACATGCAGACCTTACGGCTGACTATGCGGCTGTGCCTGCGGAAATGAAGGCGGTTGCTTCTTTCTTTGGTAAGGAAGTTCTTCTCGGTGTAAGCGTGAAGGATTTGGTTGAGAATTCAATGGAAATCAGAAAGCGTTTTGGCGACAGGGCATTCCTCAGAGCACTTCATTTTGTAAATGAAAATATAAGGGTTCGTGAAGAAGTAGCGGCAATCAGAAATTCGGAAATTAACGAATTTCTGGAGCTTGTAAAAGCCTCCGGAAATTCTTCATATAAATTTCTTCAGAATGTATATACAAACAATGATGTAAAACATCAGAATGTATCAATTGCATTGGCAGTCAGTGAGACGGTTCTCGGAGACGGAAGCGGCGTATGCAGAGTGCATGGCGGCGGATTTGCGGGAACGATTCAGGCATTCGTTAAGAATGAAAAGGTTGCCGAATACAGTGAAACCATGAATAAACTTTTCGGCCAGGACGCATGCAGCGTACTCAAGATTAGAAAATATGGCGGAATGCGTGTTATCTGATAGAACGGATAGTACTTAAAAGATATAATATACTCCTAAAATAAAATGAGACGAAGGACGGCATATATAATCCAAACGAGCGGGATTATGAAAGGCGGTCCTTTTTCTTTACTTTTAGAAGTAAAAATGATATCATATTCAAATGTCTTTAAGGGGACAAAATTAACTGACATGAGTCGGAAAGCAGTGAAAAAATGAAGAGAGCGTTAGTTCTTGAAGGCGGTGCAATGAAAGGCATGTACACCGCAGGTGTTTTAGACAGATTTATGGAAAACGGAGAGAAGTTTGATGCCATGATAGGCGTTTCGGCAGGAGCGCTGTTCGGTATCAATTATCTGTCAAATCAAAAGGGAAGAGTAATAAGATACAACAAAAAGTACAACAGCGACAGGGATTACATGGGACTGCTTCCGCTGATAAGAACCGGAAATATCGTAGATACGGATTATGCATACAGAAAGGTTCCTTATGAGCTGGATCCTTTCGATGATAAAACCTATAAGGAATCAGGTGTACCATTTTATGCGGTGGTAACAAATGTGGAAACAGGTCAGCCTGAGTATATCAGAATAGACAGTGTTTTTGAGCAGATGGATGTTTTAAGGGCATCAGGCTCAATGCCTTTTGTTTCAAAACCGGTAAAGATAGGCAAAAACTGCTATCTTGACGGAGCCATTACGGACAGCATTCCCTACAAAAGAATGCTTGACCTCGGATATGATGAACTGGTGGTTGTCCTTACAAAGGAAGACGGTTACGTCAAGAAGGCGATTTCTCCGATTTTATCGGAGATGTTCTATAAAAGAAAGTATCCGAAGCTTGATTACCGTATAAAGCACAGACATGAAATGTATAATGCACAGATGACCGGGCTTGAAAAACTTGCAGCAGATGGAAAACTTGACATAATAAGACCGCATAAAGCTTTTGGCATAAGCCGTACGGAAAAAGACCCGGAAAAGCTTGAAGCGGTATATCGCAACGGATATCGTGATGCGGAGGTTTACCTTAAAAAGAAGGTGGAACAGCAAGGTTAACATATCAGTTGAACCAAAGAAAAGGTTTCGGTAAACGGAAAGGATTAAAGATGAACGGAACAAACAGGGAAGCCGTGGTTAAAGGCATGAGGGACGGCATACCGATAGCTTTGGGCTATTTTGCGGTAGCCTTCTCACTGGGAATAGCGGCAAGACGTGCGGGACTTGACCCTTTACAGGGATTTATCTCAAGCATATTAAACCATGCGTCAGCCGGGGAATATGCAGAGTTTACGGTTATAGAGTCAAACTCTCCATATTGGGAAATGGCCCTTATAATATTGATTACAAATGCAAGATATGTGCTGATGAGTTGTGCCCTGAGTCAGAGAATATCGGAAAAGACAGGAATGGTTCATCGGGCATTTATCGGTTTTGGAATTACGGATGAGATTTTCGGAGCTGAAATAGCACAGCCCGGATATGTAAATCCATATTACGCATACGGGCTGATGATTCTTGCGATACCATGTTGGGCAGCGGGTACGGCAATAGGCATAATTGCCGGAAATATACTTCCTCAGCTTATTGTAAATGCACTGAGTGTTGCCCTCTATGGAATGTTTTTGGCGATAATCATTCCGCCTGCGAGACAGAACAGGGTTGTTGCAGGAGTTGTTCTTGTGAGTTTTCTCGCAAGTTATCTTGCGTCGGTTGCTCCGGTAATCTCAGGACTTTCAGAGAGTATGAGATGCATTATTCTGACGGTTGTGATATCGGCAGCGGCAGCAGTTTTATTCCCACATTCGGAGGAAGAGTAGATGGAACATTACATATATTTATACATATTGGTGGCTGCGGCAGTTTCATCACTTTTGAGAATACTCCCGCTCACATTAATAAAGGGAAAAATTAAAAACAGATTTATCCGTTCCTTTTTGTATTATCTTCCCTATGTAACCCTGGCCGTGATGACCTTCCCGGCGATAATATACGGTACGGAGACAAAAATAATGGGAATTGTGGCATTGGCAACCGGAGTTATTCTATCCTGGATCGGAGCAAATCTTTTTCAGGTTGCGGTTGCATGCTGTGGAGCGGTTTTAGTTGCAGATGTGATAATGCGACTGTTGTAGAATGGTAATATATAAGGGATTTAGAAAATAAAAGGCAGCCGGTAATGGCTGCCTTTTAAAGTTCTAATCAATGTTGATTTGCTGCTTTTTTCGTGACGAGCCGTTAAGCTGTCCCGGGAACATGCAGAAAATTCCGTAGAAGAAACCTTCGGAAGGAAAATGAAAAAACAGTGCTCCGTCATGTACGGAGAAAGGCCTTGTTTTGTGTGTATCATGACCGTTTTCGATGTTGCAGTGAACATCATGAATTCCGCGTGTCGGATAAAAACCGAATGAACGGTCGGGAGCCGGCTTCGGACCCCAACTGATTCCGAAGGCACATACAAAAGAATCATCGGCGGCGATTGATGCCTTTGTAAGATTGATTACCTTACGACCGAGAATATTGTTTGGGTTGCTCTTTCGGGATGCAATAAGCATTTCGTCTTCAACAAACCAGTTCTGCTCCTTATATGACAGCTTAAATTCATCGTAGGATTTAATCGTTTTCAGTCCGATTGGGGCGTTGATCATGGTAGTTGTTATGAGTGATTCGGGCGTTGAGTCCCGAAAATCCTCATAGTAGAATTTTTTGAGAGCATAGTACATACAGCGTGGATATTTATTTGAACATACATTAATCGCTATTGAGTGTTCATATCCGGCGGCAGTGGTTCTTATAAAAATATGGTTATCATCCGAGGTGTTATTGTATTCTGTCGGATGTCCTTTAAGTATCGAATATTTACCCATAAAAAACTCCTCCTGTACTTTATTATATGAAACATTACTTTCCATTGCAAGTAAAAGAGTGTGAACGGAGGGATTAATCAGGGGGAAAGTTTAATTTTCGTTTTTACTTGAATATATGAAAAAATGCTGTTAAAATAAATTCGTTTGGTTTTAAACCGGCTAAGATAAAAAGCAATATGTAAGGAGACGACAGATGGGCGGATTCATGGGCGTTGCAGCCGCAAAAGACTGCGTTTTTGACTTATTTTTCGGTGTTGATTACCATTCTCATCTTGGAACAAGAAGAGGCGGAATGGCTGTCTACAATGATGAAACGGGTTTCGAAAGGTCTATTCACAATATTGAAAATGCACCTTTCCGTACCAAGTTTGACAAGGATATTCAGGAGATGAAAGGCAGACTCGGCATAGGCTGTATATCAGACTACGAGCCACAGCCTCTTATTGTAAGATCTCACCACGGTACATATGCAATTACTACCGTAAGTAAAATCAACAACATAGATGAGCTTACGGCAGAACTTTTTAACAGTGGTCACTCTCATTTCCTCGAAATGAGCGGCGGTGATATTAATGCTACGGAACTTATTGCTACTCTGATAAATCAGAAAGAAAATCTTATTGAGGGTATAAATTATGCTCTTGAAAAAGTTGACGGTTCTTTGTCACTTCTTCTTATGAATTCATCGGGCATATACTGTGCCAGAGATAAGTTCGGAAGAACACCCGTTGTAATAGGTAAAAAACAGGATGCTTTTTGTGCAGCCTTTGAGTGCTACGCATTTGCAAACCTCGGATATAAAGCCTATAAGGAACTGGGACCGGGAGAGATTGTCGTAATTACGGATAAAAACTGTGTAACGCTTAAACATCCCGGAAATAAGATGAAAATCTGTACCTTCCTTTGGGTCTACTATGGCTATCCTGCAAGCTCTTATGAAGGTTTAAGCGTTGAGCAGATGAGATACAACTGTGGTGCAAAGATGGCTAAAAGAGATACTGTTAAACCGGATATTGTTGCCGGAGTTCCTGATTCGGGAATAGCGCATGCAATCGGTTATGCAAATGAGTCGGGAATACCTTTCTCCAGACCATTTATAAAATATACACCTACCTGGCCGAGATCATTTATGCCAACAATACAGAGCCAGAGAAATCTTATCGCAAAAATGAAGCTGCTTGCGGTAGAAGATCTCATCAGGGATAAAAAGCTGCTTCTTATCGATGACAGTATCGTAAGAGGAACACAGCTTCGTGAAACAACAGAATACCTTTTTGCAAGCGGTGCAAAGGAAGTACATATACGACCTGCGTGTCCTCCGTTGGTTTACGGCTGTAAGTATCTTAACTTCTCAAGATCATCATCGGAAATGGATCTTATTACCAGAAGAGTGATTGAGAGACTTGAGAACGGAAATGTTACGGAAGAACTTCTCAAGGAATATACAAATCCTGATTCAGAAAAGTATGAAAAGATGGTAGATGAAATCTGTAAAGAACTTCATTTTACTTCTTTGAGATTTAACAGACTGGATGATATGCTTGAAGCATGCGGCCTTGATAAGTCACAATTATGTACTTATTGCTGGAACGGAGAGGAATAAGCCAGCAGTTCAATCTTGACATATATATAAAAATTTAATAAACTGTTGTCAGTCAGTCCGTGTAAAGGGTTGTAAATTAACGTCAGCCTGCATATGGATTAGAGGAATGTATATTATAGGAGGAAATGAAATGAAGAAGCTTAAGATGCTTGCTTTCGGATTTGTAATGGGTGCAACAATGCTCTTTGCAACAGCATGCGGCGGTCCGGAAAATCCGACAACAGATGATGTTGAAGATGCACTTGAGGATGAATATTGTATTGATAAGGATGCTACGGATGAAAACGGTGACAAAATCAAATACGATATTAAAATTGATAAGGTAAGGCTTAATGATGATAAGGACAAGGCAAAGGTAGATGCAACAGTAAGTTGGAAAAACGGCCCTATCGAGTATTCACAGGAATACAAGCTTACTTTCAAACTTAAAGATAAGAAGGAAAGCAAGTGGAAGTTCAAGGAACTTGAGGAAAGCGGAGACCTGGTAGAGGCACTTGCTGAAGAAGTTGATGATGAAACAGCTAAAGAGTGTCTTGAGGATGCATATTATACTCTTAGTGATTCAATCTACTTATATGACGATGACATAACAGGTGTTGAAATCAAGAAGCATGACCTTAACAAAGAGGAAATGAAGGACACTGTTACTGCAGAGATTAGTGCTGAAACAGCAATGTGTAAGTATACTTTCACCGTAACGGCTGATTTTACATATGCTTACGGATGGAGTGATTCCAATGTTGAAGTTGATTCTGATTTCGAGTCAGAATATACAGATGACTACAAGTTCGATTTTTCTGATGATGAAGTTGCAGAACATATCAGAAGTGCATTCAGTGGAGTAAGATGTCTTGGATATACAAGATATTTCTCAGACGGTGTGGTTACAAATCTTGAAGTTGCAGAGGCTGAGCCTGACGGAACAAACACTCTCTATACAGATGTAACTTTTGACTTTGAATGTGATGATCTTAAGATGAATGTAACTGCTACTCTTGAGTATTACTACTATACTTCTGACAAAGAGTGGAGCTTAATCAGCATTGATGACGTGGAAAAAGAAGTTGAATGTGCATATACAGGAACTTGGAAGGGAACCAATGAAGATGGAGAAACTCTTACAATAACGGTTTCTGATGAATATGATGCGGATGCAGATACTTTCCCTGCAACAGTAGAATTTGCAAGTAAGGATAACGGAACATACAGCTGGAATTCAGAACTTGACAGTTACTATTCTTCAACTGACAAGATGACATTTGATTTCTACTTTGACAGCTGGATTACAAAGCCTGCTAACGGAGACCAGTATGCATACTTCTCAGTTTCCTGTGAAGAAGGAGAAAGCAAGGATGTTCTTGAAGTTCCTTCATATGTTTTCAAGGGAGACCTTGCAAGACAGTAAGTTCGGATTACGGGCTAAATCCCGCGGGAAAATACATGGGTAAATAAAATGATTTGAAAAATGTGGTGTAATCTCATTTTAGGGATTACACCATTTTTTTTGATTTCCGGAAAAGATAAAAGAGAAAATTTTATTGAAGCATGTAAAAAAATGTTGGTGAAATGAGAAAATGGTTATATAATGTCAGAGAATCATTTAGGTCTGATTAAACAATAGAACCGGGAATAATGAATGATTTGTTCAGAACCGGATTTTAGAAACCGGGACTGAAAGAAAGGAAAACATGACACTTGAAAAACATATCACGGACACAGTGAAGGAATGGGAAGTGAAAATCGGAACGGATGATGCCGGAATAAAGCTCTACTATCCTAAGAATGCGCTGTGCGGTTATCTGTCGATTGATAAGGAGACGGATAACGAGGAAGTGAAAAAACTTATCGGGAAAAGACTTGAGGAAAAGGCAGATTATCTTTCGGATTCAGTCATATCATATGGTAAAGAGAGATTTTGTATTGCGGTAAGCGGTAAGGCGTGCAGATACATAGAAAGCAATGTGGAAACTCCGGCTTTTCTGAATGATTTTCTCGCTGCCGTTAAGACGGGGAAAATGGATGAAGTGAGAAGGGTTTTTAGTCAATATGCTTCTGAATATGGGGATGTTGTGATAGAAGAAGAGGAAGAAAACGGAATGGGACATCGCTTTTCATATGAAAAGGGTGATAAAGATCCGTATGTATATTGTGTTGAGGATGATGGATTCAGAATAACCTATCACAGGTTTGAAAAAGGTGACTATGAGCATCTTGGTGAATAAACAGTGTAAACATTTTTTGAAAAGGAGGAAAGCCGGCAAGCGAGCCGACTGAAAAAAGATGAAGAGAATATTAACGATTCAGGATATTTCATGCGTGGGAAAGTGTTCAATTACCGTGGCACTTCCGGTCATTTCCGCAATGGGAGTGGAGACGGCTATTATTCCTACGGCGGTGCTTTCCACACACACGATGTTTAAAAACTTTACATGTAAAGACCTTGAAGACCAGATTAATCCGATTACCGATCATTGGTTAGATGAAAAGATAGATTTTGACGCAATTTATACCGGATATATAGCAACGGCAGACCAACTTGAAATTGTTGCAGGAGTCTTTGATAAGTTTAAGACTGCCGGAAATGTAATTATCGTGGACCCGGTTATGGCAGACAATGGAAAGCTTTATCCTGCATTTGACGAAGCATTCGCCGGAAAAATGGCAAAAGTTCTTTGCTCAAAGGCTGATATAATCCTTCCAAACATAACTGAGGCTTCATTTATGACGGGAATGGAATATAAAGAGGTTTACGACGAAGCATACATAAAAGAAATGCTTGGAAAGCTTGCCGGTTTGGGTGCAAAGATTTCGATTCTTACGGGAGTAGGTTTTAGAGAAGGTAAGACAGGTGCTTACGGCTATGACCGCATAAACAATGAATATTTCTATTATGAAAATGACAGGATTGATGCGACATTCCACGGAACCGGAGACATTTTTGCAAGCACGTTCACAGGTGCGCTTATGAATGGTCTTGATTGGAAAGAGGCTTTGCCGATTTCTGCGGATTATACGGCAAAATGTATAGAAACGACCATAAAAGATAAAGAAAGCGGATGCTGGTATGGAGTTGAGTTTGAAAAGGAAATGCCATATCTGCTTAAAAGACTCGGAAAGTTATAATCAAAATGCGCCGTAATGTTGTATAATGCGACAAATTCAGCTATAATGAGCAAAGCAGACGGGAGAACTTTTTTGTCTGCGGGCGGCTGAATTGTTGAGTGATAAAATCACGAAGTAATGAAGAAGGTATGTTGTAACCAAAACAACAATTAAATTTTTGAAGGGAGATTACAATATGGGTTTAATTAAGGCACTTAAAGGTGCAGGCGGCAGTGTAATGGGAGATCAGTGGAAAGAGTTTTTCTACTGTGATGCGTTAGGTCCGGATATTCTTATGACAAAAGGAAGAAAGGTTGTTTCTTCAAGATCATCAAATACAAACGGAAGCGATAATATAATTACAAGCGGCTCGGGAATTGCAGTTGCTGATGGTCAGTGTATGATAATTCTTGAACAGGGTAAGGTCGTTGAAGTGTGTGCTGAACCGGGTGAGTTTATATATAACAGCTCAACGGAACCTTCCGTTTTTTCAGGAAATCTCGGAGACAGCATTATCGAAACGTTCAAGAGCGTTGGTAAGAGATTTACATATGGCGGAGATACCGGAAAGGATCAGAGAGTTTATTATATCAACACAAAACACATCTATGATAATAAGTTCGGCACACCTAATCCGATTCCGTTCAGAGTTGTAGACTCGAAAATAAATCTTGATATTGATGTTTCGTTGAGATGCTCCGGTGTTTATGCCTTCAGAATTGCCAATCCTCTGCTTTTCTATACTAATGTTTGTGGTAATGTGGAGGATGAGTTCAGAAGAAGCAAGATTGAGGGTCAGTTAAAGAATGAGTTTATCGCAGCTCTTCAGCCTGCAATGGCAAAGCTTTCGGCAAAAGAAATCAGACCAAATCAGATTATTGCCGAAAACAAGGCTCTTGGTGAGGCAATGAAGGAAGAGCTTACGGCAGAGTGGAGTGAACTCAGAGGTATTGAAGTTATTACCGTTTCACTCAGCTCCGTAACACTCAAGGATGAAGATACTGAGCTGATTAAGCAGGCTCAGCGTACTGCAATGTTTAAAGATGCAAACATGGCAGGTGCTACACTTGTTGAGGCTCAGGCAGAAGCAATGAAGACGGCTGCCGGAAATAAGGCAGGCGCAATGACAGGATTCATGGGAATGGGAATGGCCATGAATTCGTCAAATGGAATAAATGCTCAGAGCCTTTACGCACTCGGTCAGGAACAGGAAGCTAAGAAAGCGGCTGAACGTGAGGCTGCCAAGAAGGCCGGAGAGTGGAAGTGCGCATGTGGAGCTGTTTCAACAGGAAACTTCTGTACCGAATGCGGAGCAAAGAAGCCTGAGGAAAAGAAAGAAGAGGGAGAATGGGTATGCTCCTGCGGAGCAACTGCGACAGGTAAATTCTGTCAGGAATGCGGAGCAAAGAAACCTGAACAGGCGCAGGGATGGACCTGCAGCTGCGGAGCAGTGAACAAAGGCAGATTCTGTCCTGAATGCGGAGCTAAGAAACCTGTATCAGAGCCGCTTTATAAGTGTGATAAGTGCGGTTGGGAACCGGAAGATCCAAAGAATCCTCCAAAATTCTGTCCTGAATGCGGAGATATCTTCAACGATGGAGACATTACCAACTAATTTACTCAATATGATGTATTACCACGAATCGGAGGCTTTTGCCTCCGATTCTGTTAAAATCAGTAAATGAAAGGCAGAAACGGATGGATTTACAGGAGTATAAATGTCCCTGTTGCGGCGGTGCGGTTGAGTTTAATACGTCGGTTCAAAAAATAAAGTGTCCGTATTGTGATACTGAATTTGAAATGGACTTTTTTAAGAACCTTGACAGCGGGCTTGATAAAGAAAAAGAAGAAACCGGTTGGGAACGGGAAGATGCCAATGAGTGGCAGGATGGAGAAACAGACGGATTAAGAACGTATATCTGTAAATCCTGCGGTGGTGAAATTGTGGGAGATGAGAGCTTGGCAGCTACATCATGCCCTTATTGTGACAGCCCGGTGGTTTTGAAAGGTCAGTTTTCAGGCGATTTAAAACCGGATTATGTAATACCGTTTAAATATGACAAAGAGGCGGCAAAGGCGGCTCTTAAAAAGCATTATCAGGGAAAAAGACTTTTGCCAAAGGTCTTTAAGGACGAAAACCGTCTGGATGAAATAAAGGGAGTGTATGTACCTTTTTGGTTATTTGATGCCGATACAGAGGCCAATATCAAATATGACGCCTACAAAATAAGAAATTGGAGTGACAGTCGCTATAACTATACCGAAAAGTCTTATTACAGTATATTGCGAGAGGGAAAAATCGCATTTCAGAAAGTTCCGGTAGACGGTTCAAGTAAGATGCCGGATGATCTTATGGAATCAATAGAACCTTTTGACTTCTCTCAGGCGGAAAAATTTCAGACGGCATATCTTGCCGGATATCTTGCTGACCGTTATGATGTTGACAAAGAAAAATGCATTACAAGGGCAAATGAAAGAATAAAGCAGAGCACAATCGACAAATTCAGGGAAACCGTAACCGGTTATTCTTCAATTGAAACAGCTTCAAGTGATGTCAGGTTTAAAAACGGCAAGTGTCAGTATGTGCTTTATCCTGTGTGGCTCCTGACCACAAAATGGAACGGCGAAAAGTATACTTTTGCAATGAACGGACAAACTGGAAAGTTTGTCGGAAATCTTCCGGTTGACAGAAATGAATGTATCAAGCTGTCTGCTCTTATTTGTCTTGGGGTAACGGCAGCGGCGTATATTCTCCAGCTTTTATTGCTCTAGGACGGTCGGGAGGTATATATGAAAAAGACGTTATTTATTTTTGCAGCGTGTCTTACCATGATATTTTCAATTGTGGCTGCGTCTTCGTGGACGACTGCAGAAGAAAATGCAAATCAGGAGGCTTATGTCCGTATATATGAAGAAAAAGAGTCCCTTAGTGCAGGGGAGGTTTATTCGGCAGACGGCATAAATAATTATGCTGATGAGAATTCAGAAGCTAAAGCGAAAACGGCTTTTAAAGACGAAACTACTGATGTAGTACGCCTTGAAGCGGAAACCTTTTCATTTGGGCTGCTGATACGTTCCTTTGTTATCGGAACAGTAGCGGCAGTCGTTATAGTGGGTGGAATGGCAGCACAGCACAAGTCCGTCATAAAAAAATACGGTGCTTCTGATTACCTGAAAAAAGATTCTTTTACGCTTACAGGCAGGAAAGATATTTTCCTCTACAAGAATGTTATAAAATCAAAAAGACAAAAAAACGATAAGTAAAATTTACGCAATATGCCTGTAAAATCGTGTATAAACTGAAAAATCTCCTGTCCGTCGGGACAGGAGATTTTTTTATTTGATGAGTGTACTGCCGGAATGCCTATACAGAAATTTTACATGTATCTGATGGCAGATTTGACATGTGCTTCTTAGAATGATTACAGTCAAAACAAAAGTTTTGAAGAAAAAATTACCGTAAAGGTAGTTAATGCAATATATTAAGGAGGACATGAAATGAAAAGAAAAACAAGCAAGGCAATCGCTATTGCACTTATGGCATCAATGAATCTCAGTTCATTTGCCGCAGCTGACGGAGTTCAGGCAGGAACTGTACGCACAAGAGGATTTTATGATTCGGAGGACGGTCTCAGACTGGAACTGGCCGGAAGATATAATTCTGGAGCAATGAATGAAGATGGCGGAAGCCTTGAAATCGTTGCATATAATCCGGTAAACGGATTTGCTTATGCAGTGAGCGGCGTAAAAGGAAAAGTAATAGCCGTAAATATGAATGTAAATACAGACGGAGAACAGGTTAAAGAACTTGAAGGAACAGAATATGACATTAAGTCATTGGTAAGCGGTTTCGAATATGGCGACATAACATCGGTTTCCGTTTCTACTGACGGAAAGAAGCTCGCTGCGGCAATTCAGGCTGAGGGTTATGACGAGAACGGAATCGCAGCCCTTTTCGCATGTGAGGAGAATGGCGAGCTTAGACTTATTTCAACGGTAAGGGTCGGCGTGCAGCCGGATATGATAACCTTCGCGAACGACAATACAATTCTTACGGCAGATGAGGGAGAACCGAGAGAAGGTGAAAACGGTGTTGATCCAAAGGGCTCGGTAAGTATTGTTAAAATCGGAAGCGATAATATGCTTACATCACAGATTGTGTATTTTGACAGGTTTGATGAAAAGCGTGAGGAACTTACGGCAAAGGGCGTTTTAATTCAGAAAAACATGATGCCTTCAACGGATTTTGAACCTGAGTACATTGCGGTAAGCGGCAGTGAAGCCTATGTTTCATTGCAGGAAGCCAATTCAATTGCAGTACTCGACATAAACTCTGGTGAGTTTAAGGAAGTGTATCATCTTGGATTCCAGAACTATGGAGAAATTGAGATTGATTTACAGAAGGATGACAAGATAGAGATAAAAAATTATCCTAATGTTTACGGAATTAAGATGCCGGACGGAATTTCGGCAGCTGAGATTGCAGGAAAAACATATCTTTTTACGGCAAATGAGGGAGACAGCCGATCAGACTGGGAAGGATATGATAATGAAGATGAAAATAAAACCTCTCCTACGGGAAATGTAACTCTCGACAAGAAAGTTGTATGGTTTAATGCGGAAATGTGGGACGGTTTAAATACTGATAATGCATATGTGTTTGGCGGACGTTCATTTTCAATATATGAAATCAGTGATTCCGGACTTGAGCTTGTTTATGACAGTGGCAGCGATTTTGAAAAGATAACGGCTGAGAAGCTGCCAGATTACTTCAATACTTCAAATGATAAGACAAAACCTGATAATCGTTCTTCAAAAAAAGGACCGGAACCTGAAAGTGTAGTTACAGGTGTCATAGGTGATAAGGTTTTTGCTTTTGTCGGTCTTGAAAGAATTGGCGGAGTAATGGTATATGATGTTACAAATCCGGAAAATGCAGTCTTTGTAAATTATATCAATTCAAGAGAGTTTGATGAGACTATAAAGGGAGATGTATCGCCTGAAGGACTCTGCTTCGTACCGGAAAACCTCAGTAAAACAGGACATAATATGCTCTTTACGGCATGTGAAGTTTCAGGTACACTTGCGGTCTACAATTGCGATTATGATTATGAGGTGATTGAAGAGCCGGCTACGGGAGAGGAAGACAAAACTCCGGAAGCAGGAGAACCTGAGAACGGTGGTACCGTTGAAGATAACGGTGAGAATACCGGTGATTTGGTTAATGATGAAGATGTACATACACCGGAAACCGGTGACAATATGAAACTCGGAATACTTCTGATTGCACTCGGAGCGAGCGGTTACATGATATTAAAACTTACAGACCGTAAAGGAAGCAAAAAGGGGCAGGAAGAATAAGACAATTTTTACTCTGAACAGGCAACACGCATATTTGTATGAAAATATGTCAGTTTTATGAATAAAATCAAAAATTTTTCAATAATTTGTAATTTTGGTTGTACTTTTTTTAATAGAATGATACTATTACAGAAGATTATTGAATGATGTGAGTCATGTTCTTTTCATACCAACTGTACGGTTGTGAAAAGAAGAAGCGGGAGAGGGTTGTTTTTACGAAACCCACAGGAGATTTATTTACAAAACAATCAGAAAAGAGAAAGTGTGATTGCTATGTTGGAGAAACAGGTTATTTTAATTGTTGATGATGCGGAAATGAACAGAAAAATGCTTAACGAGGTGTTGGGCAGAACGTATAGTATTATTGATGCATCAAACGGAAAGGAAGCTCTGAGCATTTTGGATGAGAGAAGCGACGAGATAGATCTCGTGCTTCTAGATCTTGTGATGCCTGAAATGGACGGGCTGACGCTGCTTTCTCTTATCAAAGAAAGAAATTATGGTAAAGAGATTCCGGTTATTGTTCTTTCATCAGACCAGGAACCGGAGGACATAGAGCGCGGATTTGATCTTGGTATTGTGGATTACTATACATATCCCTGCAATACCAGAATACTTCTGAACAGAATAAAGAATTTCTTTGAGCTTCAGAAAGCAAGATATGAAGAACTTTATGCAATTAAGTCAATGGCTGCAGTCGGAGTTGAAAAGGCTGTAAGCATGGTTGTTGACATTGAAAATGACCGGATTGTTCAGGTGTTTAATGAGAAGAACAACATTCTCGGTTATGATATACTTGACAGTTATTCGGATTTATATGGAAAGATTGCAAGCGGATGTCCGACAATAAGTGCTCAGGAACGATGCAGAAAGATGCTTTCACCGGACAGTCTGCGGAGTATGTGTGATGAAAAGAAAAACTTCGCAGAGATGCAATTCGGATACATTCCGGGAAATGCAGAAAGAATTCTCTTAAAAGTTGTAGCAAGTGTAAGTGAAAATTCGGTCGGTGAGAGAAAGTATGTTGAATTGGCATTTTCGGATTTCACTGAAAAGTATGTACAGGATCTTCTTCCTAAGCTCCTGTATGAAAATGAGTACAAATTCATCGGAATCATTGATCTTGCACAGTCAACCATAATGATGAAGAAAGTAACCTTCAACAAGGACAGCAGGGTCTTTCGCGAAAATAAGGTTACTGACTACAATACGGTTAACCAGGAGATGCTTCATAAACATGTTGCACCTTTTGAGCGCACCAAGTTCATACAGTCGGTATCCATAAGAAATATCGAAAACCAGGTAATGCAGAAGGGAAGTTACGATTTTACGATAACAATTCTTGATTCTGACAGAAATCAGCATCTGATTAAATTCCGTTATACGATATTTGACAGATCACTGAATATAGTTCTGATAACAGGCGAGGATGTTACGGATATTTCGGAGCAGGACATGCTTACTGACGGACTGAACAGACGCGGTTTTATCAGAAATGCCATGAGAATTTTAAGAGACAGCAGTTCTGATGAAAAGTTTGACATTTATTACTTTGACATAAAGAGTTTTAAGGCTGTAAATGAGCTGTTTGGAATAAAGGGCGGCGACAGTGCAATCAAGTATATCATGAGCTGCATCAGAAATTCGGAACTGGAACCGCTTATTACGGCAAGGTCAAGCTCCGACCATTTTATTGCACTTATAAGGCGTGATAAATCCACTGCGGAAAACATCAGAAACGTGTGTTCCGAAAGATTTGAAAGAGACGGCAAGACCGTGACAATTTATCAGAGATGCGGAATCTACAAAATAGATGATTATTCCGTGGGAATCAGTACGATGATAGACCGTGCAAAACTTGCAGTTTCATATGTAACAAATGAATATGCAAAACCTTACGAATTCTACGATGATACAATGGTAGAAAAGTATGTGGATAAAAACGAGGTACTTGGTCTTTTGTCGGATGCACTGAAGAACGAAGAGTTTATTCCATATTACCAGCCTATCTACAATACAAAGACAAGAAAGATTGTATCAGCGGAAGCGCTTGTCAGATGGCAGCATCCGACAAGAGGTATGCTGACACCGGGGCTTTTCATACCTGGTCTGGAAGAAAACGGTCACGTTTCCCAACTTGATATGTATATACTCAGGAAAGCAAGGGAAGATGTTGAAAAACGTGTCATTGAAGGTAAACGTGTTGTGCCTGTGTCGGTGAATCTTTCACGAATGGATTTCTATGATGAAGACATGATGGAAAACATTCTTGAGGACATGCGAAACGTGGGAATGATGAAAGAAATGTGCCGTTTTGAAATAACGGAATCGTCATATGTATCTCTTGCGGAGACAAATAAGAACACGCTGAGCACCATAAAGGAACTGGGCGCAAAACTGCTTATTGATGATTTTGGAACGGGCTATTCTTCAATAAACACGATAACGGAATACGATTTTGACATTATCAAACTTGACATCGGTTTTGTAAGAAAGATAGGACAAAACAGGAAGACGGAAAGTATCATATGTTCATTAATCGATATAGCACACAATATGGGTGCGGAAGTTATCGCGGAAGGAACCGAAACGGAGGAACAGGTTAATTTCCTGACGGAGCATGGATGTGATTATCTGCAGGGATATTATTTCTCGAAGCCGGTATCATTTGAAGAGTTTTCAAAAATGCTTGATGAAGAAAAGTAGATGATAAAAGATGTTGAAATACGAAAGTGTTTTAACATCTTTTTTTATGCAATAACAGGTCGGATTGGAAAAGTGAAGGCGGCACAAGAAGAGCCGGGCAGATAATACGGAAAAACCATACGACGTAAATATGACAATGAATCAGGCGGGACGGGTAATGCGGTCCGGAGAAATGACATCAGGACGGAAAGTGCGGAGGGAAGAGGGAATAAAAAAGAGTGTATATAGAATAAAAGGAATGATTGGCGAAAAAATGGACATTGTTTATTAGTTAATGAAAAGTCGAAAGAACACTTGTTCTGATAATGAAGATGTGCTATAATTAATCCCGATATAAGGTAATCCAGCTTTTAAAGATTTGTTTTTGGTAAAAATCAAGGCAGCAAATACACACATCGGATTTATAATTGTGAGAGGTTTGCAGCTTGAGAACAAAATGAATTTGTCGGTATCATGGGCTTTTATTGTCCGGAGAAAATAGAAAACTTAATGAAATTAAGAGGAGAGCAATATGATAATATTACATCTTGCAGATTTACATTTGGGAAAATTTCTTCAAGAACAGGATTTAATTGAGGATCAAAGATACATTATTGATCGGATTCTTGAAATAATTGATGAAAAATCGGTAGGGACAGTATTGATTGCCGGTGATGTTTATGACAGAACTATCCCAAGTGAAGCGGCAATTAATCTAATGGATTATTTTTTGAACAGCCTTGCAAAAAGAAAGGTAAAGGTCTTTATAGTAAGTGGAAATCATGATTCGGACGACCGTTTGGGTTATGGCAGTTATCTTTTTGAAGACAATAATATATACATATCCGCCACATATGAAGGAAAGCTCCGCAGGTATGCGATTAAAGATGGTTCAGTCAACATTAATATATATATGCTTCCTTTTGTAAAGGCTTCACAGGTGAAAAATTTATATCCGGATGCTGATATTAAAACATATGAGGATGCGTTCGATGTGATTCTGCAGAATGAAGAAATTAATGAAGATGAAGTCAATATATTGGTTGCGCATCAGTTTGTTGCAGGAAGCGGTGAAGATCCAAAACTCGGAGGCTCAGAAGGAGCGAGGACGAAGAGCGTAGGACTTGTGGAAAAAATCGGATATAAAAAGTTTGATAAGTTTGATTATGTGGCACTCGGCCACATACATTCACCTCAGCGTGTCGGCAGGGACGAGGTCAGATATGCCGGATCACCATTAAAGTATTCTCTTAGCGAAGCAAACAGTGAAAAGTCGGTTCCGATTATAACAGTTGAAGAAAAAGGAAAAATTGATATTGAACTTGTCCCATTGAAGCCTTTGAGAAACTTAAGACATATAAAGGGTAAGATGAAAGATCTTCTTAACAGCTTAAATGTGACGTCAAGGGAGGATTTTATCTATGCGACGCTTACAGATGAAGATATAATCAATGATGCAATGGGTATATTTAGAAAGACTTATCCTAATATGCTGAAAATTGATTATGATAATTCCCGGACGAAGGAAGTGGAGTATGTTGATGTGACAGACATAACGGAGAATCTTTCCTTTGAAGATTTGGTAAGTGATTTCTACAGGATGATATATGCGAATGAAATCAACGAAGACGAAATGAAAATTATAAAAAAAGCAGCGGTAGAGGCAGGTGTTTTGGATGAAAGCAGAAAAACTTATAATTAGTGCAGTAGGACCTTATGCGGAAAAAATGCCGGAAATTGACTTTGGAAAATATGAAAATAAAGGTCTTGTTTTGATTACTGGGGATACCGGGGCGGGTAAGACATATATTTTTGACAGCATTGCTTACGCTCTGTATGGAGTAACGAGCGGGATGTACCGAGATACAAAGAATCTAAGAAGTGAATATGCTAAACCGGAGACGGAGAGCTATGTTGAGTTTAGTTTTTCGCATCAGGGAAGAGCTTATCGTGTTTACAGAAAACCGGCATATGACAGACCAAGTCAAAGGGGCAGTGGTATTGTAACTGAAAAAGAAAAGGCGTTTCTTTATATTGAGGGGGAGAAGCCGATAGAGGGAATTACAGCAGTAAATAAGGCTATAATTGATTTGCTGCAGGTAGATTACAAACAGTTTAAACAGATTGCTATGATTTCGCAGGGTGAATTTTGGAATCTGCTTAATGCAAAGACTGAAGCACGTACTGAGATATTACGAAATATATTCATGACGGATAAATATAATGAAATTGAAGAAATATTGAAGCATTATGAGAGTGAAGCCAAAGGTAGGTTGGAGGAATTGAAGAGGAGTTGTATTCAGTATTTTTCGGATGTTTCCTATGATGAGGAGAATGAGCTTTCGTATAAACTGAATGAATTCAAGAAGGAAATAAACCGGTCAAAAGACATTTATAATTTTGATGAATTTCTCGAGATTCTGGGTCCGATTATCGATACGGACAAAAAAATGCATAACGAGATTAGTAAGGAACTTTCAAAATTAGAAAGTGAACTTGAGGAAACAAAAATTTCTATTAAGACGGCAGAGGTAAATAACGGGTTTCTTGAAAAATGTGACAAGTTGGAAGGCGAGTATGCAACGATTCAAGAAAGTAAACCGGATATGATGAAACTGGAAGAGGAGTTAAGGAATCAGAAGATGGCAGCTCATGAAATTAATCCGGTTTATAGTGCTTTTCAAAACACGCAGAACGGTATTACAAGAATTAACAGTCAGCTTTTGGAAAAACGTCTTACAGCGGAAGAAAAACAGAAAGAACAGACATCATTAAATGAAAGTTACAAGAGGATAAAGGAAAAGGGAAAAGATGCGGATGCATTTAGGAGGCACAGTGATAAGATATCTAATGATATAGACAAGTATAGGGAGAGAGATGCTCTTAAGGACAAATATGAAATTCTAAATGAAAAAATGAAAAACATTTACGAGAAGGAAAAAGATGTCGAACTTAGTGAGAAGGAACTCATAGAAAAAATAACAGTCCTTAAGAAATCGATGTCAGACCTTAAGAATAAACCGCAGGAAAAGGCAAATGCATATGCAGAAATCAATGTGTTAATGGGGTTATATAAAGATGCAAGAGAGGTTCTTAAAGAATATGATTCGGAGAAATCTAAACGAACTGATGCTTTGCAAAAGAGTAAGGAAGAGTATGGATTAAGACTGGATGAATATGAGTCGGCAAGCAAGGAACTGATTCATGCTGAGAAGGTTATGGAGAGCAACAGGGCAGGAATTCTTGCCAAAAATCTCAAAGAAGGTCAGAAGTGTCCGGTATGTGGTTCGATACATCATCCTGAATTGGCGGAAATGGCAGAAGAGACTGTAACGGAAGAAGAATTTAAGACAAAAAAATCAGAAAAAGATGAAGCCGAAAGGAAGAAGAATGATGCTCGTGCGAGCTATGAAGCCGGGAAAGGTGCTCTGGAAGAATTTGAAGAACAGACAATAAAAAACGCACGCGATTGTTTGAAGAAAATAGGGGGTGATTTGCCGCCAAATGACAACGATACCAAGATACTTCTTGATTGCCTTGAAGAAAAGACAGATGGACTTTCAAGGGAGATTGACGAAAAGAAAAAACTGATAGTAGATCTTGAACAGAAATGTCTGGAATTGAAAAAAATGGAGGAAAAACTTTATAAGGCAGAGGAAGAAGAAACGAAAGAAATTAAATGCATAAGGAAAAATGTGCAGGAGGTCAAACAGAAGACAGAGGCCGATTTTGTGAATGTAAAGGCCAGGTTACAGATGATAAACGAGCTGGAATATGCCGACTACAGCACTGCATTCAGGGAAATGGAAGCTGCCGTGGATAAGGCAGATAGAATTTATGAGGAAATTAAAAATGCGGCAGATAAAAAGAATGACGCAGAAAGGGATATTGTCAAAATCGAGGCTGAAATAGAGAGCCTTGAATCGCAGTTGACTGATATGAAGAAAGAGGCGGAATGTAAGAAAACAGAATTAGAGGAAAAATTGAATGAGAAAAACTTTAAATCACTTGAGGAGATGCTCTTGTTTAATGTTAGTGAGGATGTAATAGAAGAAAACGAAAAAAAATTAAATGATTTCAGAGAGAACGAGTCAGCGACCAAGAGTCGTCTTCAGCAGGCACGAGAGGACGCAAAAGGAAAGAAGTACATTGACGTAAAGGAACTGGGTTATCTGCGTGATGAACAGACGAAAAGATGCAAGGAGATAAGAGACCGGGAAGTCAGTGTTGCCAGCCGCTTAAACAATAATATCGATAAAAAACGTAAAATATCGGAACAGGGAGCCGGGTTGGAAAAACTGCGCAAGCAGTACAGTGTATGCAGTAGGATGTACAAACTGGTTAACGGCAATAGTGGAAACGGTAAGATTACGCTTGAGCAGTACATACAGGCGGCAGGATTTGACGGAATTATTGCGGCAGCCAACAGAAGATTAAGGCCAATGAGCGACGGTCGGTATGAGCTGTACCGTAAGAAGGAGGGCCTGGGCAAGAAGACAAATACGTTTCTTGATCTTGAAGTCCTGGATAATTATACCGGATGCAGGAGGCCTGTCGGCAATCTTTCCGGTGGTGAAAGCTTCAAGGCGTCCTTAAGTCTTGCACTTGGACTCTCTGATACCGTGTCGTCCAATCTGGGAGGAATACAGATGGATGCGCTGTTTATTGATGAAGGTTTCGGAACACTTGACCGAAGCTCGATAGAAAGTGCCATGGAAGTGCTTGTGAATCTTTCGGGAACAAATAAGCTTGTTTGTGTGGTGAGTCACAGAGATGAACTGAAGGAAAACATTTCGCAGAAGATACATGTGGTGAAGACTCATAAAGGAAGCCGGATTGAGTTGGAAACGGATGTGTAGGGTTATACGGCATCGGAACGGCACCCGGATAAGCATTAAAAATGTTGACTTTGATGACTCTGAGAGTATACTTGAGGGTAGTTTAGAATTTACGGCCAAGGTGAAAGGTTCAGGACGTTTGGAAGTAAGAACGGATGTTCCGGATGGAGAGGTTATTACTGCAGTCGAATTTAGTAACTATTCTGAGGTTATAACGGTGACGGGAGAGGTTGTTGGTAAGCCGGAAGGAATGAAAAATCTGTATATGGTTTGTTCAGAAGCTGATATGGAGATTTTTTCATGGCGGTTCTCTGAAAAATAAATTGTGAAAGAGGGAATATATGCACTTTACATATTGTCCGCACTGCGGAAACAGGCTTGAAGACAGAGAAATTGGAGATGAGGGACTGATTCCATATTGTACTGAGTGCAGTGTGCCATTATGGGATATGTTTACAACGTCTGTAATAATTGCCGTGGTAAATGAGTTTAATGAAATCGCTCTTTTAAAGCAGGATTATGTATCGACAACGAAATATGTGTGTGTTGCCGGCATAATGAAGATGGGGGAGTCGGCAGAGGAAACTGCCGTCAGAGAAGTCAGTGAGGAACTTGGACTTTCTGTTGAGTCGCTCGAGTTTATAAAGACATATCCCTATGATAAAAAGGAAATGCTTATGATTGGATATAAGGCAACGGTGAAAAAGGCGGATTTTTGTCTCTCGACAGAAGTTGATTCGGCAGAATGGGTCAGGCTTGAGGATGCAGCTGACAGATTGAGAGAGGGCGGTATTGCTTGGCAGATTGTAAAGACTGTGGTTGAAATGGGCTAGAGGAATCGGAAAACGCAAGGACCGGGATTAAAATCGGCATGCCAAGTTTAAACTTTATATTGCCTTTTAATACAAAATATTTTATAATTTGTGCGTTAGATTCTGAAAACTAAATATGGAGGAAATATATATGAGCGATGTACGTCCCGAATCAATGGAGCGCATTACCACAGTTGAACTTGCTAATGCCTTTATTGAAGAACAGGTAGCTGCTGTCCGTGCACAGGTAGGTGACAAAAAGGTACTTCTTGCATTATCAGGTGGTGTAGATTCATCTGTTGTTGCAGCCCTTCTTATCAAAGCAATCGGCAAACAGCTTGTTTGTGTTCATGTAAATCATGGACTTATGCGTAAAGGTGAAAGCGAGCAGGTAATTGAGGTGTTCCGCAATCAGCTTGATGCCAATCTGATTTATGTTGATGCAACAGACCGTTTCCTTGACCTTTTGGCAGGTGTTGCTGAACCGGAAAAGAAACGTAAAATCATTGGTGGAGAGTTTATCAAAGTATTTGATGAAGAAGCTTCAAAACTTGAAGGAATTGATTTCCTTGCGCAGGGAACAATTTATCCTGATATCCTTGAGTCACATGGAGTAAAGGCACACCACAATGTTGGAGGTCTTCCTGAGGATATGAAGATGGAACTTGTTGAACCTGTTAAGCTTTTATACAAAGATGAGGTTCGTGTTGTAGGTGAAGCTCTTGGTCTTCCTCACAATATGGTATACCGTCAGCCATTCCCTGGTCCGGGACTCGGAGTACGTTGCCTTGGTGCAATTACCCGTGACCGTCTTAATGCGCTTCGTGAAGCTGATGCAATCCTTCGTGAAGAGTTTGACAAGAATGGTTTGGCAGGAAAGGTATGGCAGTATTTTGTTGCAGTACCTGATTTCAAGAGCGTAGGCGTTCGTGACAATAAGAGATATGAAGGATGGCCTGCAATTATTCGTGCCGTAAATACAACAGATGCAATGACAGCAACAATTGAGGAAATCCCTTATGAATTGCTTCATCATATCACAGACAGAATCACACATGAAGTTGAAGGAATCAATCGTGTTGTTCTTGATCTTACACCAAAGCCAATCGGAACGATTGAGTGGGAGTGATTTACCCCAGCTAACAAGTCCCGAAAACCCTTGGCTTAACAGTTATAAGGAACTAATTTACTTATCAACTGTT
>CAZOZM010000011.1:0-53663 GCA_964584255.1 uncultured Lachnoclostridium sp.
TCCTGCCGATATTCCAGTGAGTTTTTAGCAGCGTTTCGCAACAAAGTAATCATTGCGGTAGATTTATCTACGGCAGAGAAGATTGTTGAGCCGGAGGAGTCTTCCGAACAGAGTGCAAATGTGGAGTATACCGTTGAGGGCGGTTATGAAGTAGAAATTCCTGCAGTTATAACTGCGGATGCTGCTACAGGCAAGGGTGAATATACCGTAAAGGCAGAAAACTTCGTTATAGACAAAACAGCTTATGTAACGGTAACAACGGATAAGACAGGCGAACTTTCAAACGGAACCGATAAGATTTCATTCAGCAATACACTTGAAGAAAAGAATCTTACAAAGACCGGAGATACATTGGCAGGAGTAATCGAAATCAGCGGAACTGCAGCAAATCCGGGAAAATATGCAAGAACGGTCAACTTTTCAATTAATTATTACAGTGGAAAGTAAGACTTGAGGTTGAATAAAAACTAACATAAAAAAGGACTCTGACAGCATACCGGTTTTAAAAGCAGGAGTAAAAACCTGTGATTAATGAGGGTATGACAATGTCAGGGGCCTTTTTAAATTCAGTCAGCCCAAAGCTGAATACTAATCTAGAAAAGTGAATTGATAAGGAAGTTTGCAAAAAGTGTTAAGAAAGTGATTGCAAGGATTGAAGGAGCTGCAACGTAAATGGCGCTCTTTGTATCGTCGCTTTCATCTCTTACTGCAAGATAGGTAATGATTTTTTCGCCCCAGATACCGAAAGCGGAAATGGATGATAAAATCCAACCTAAGAGCTTGAAATCAGGTATGAAATCAAGTACATGGTAAACAACGAAAACAGGAATTGCTATAAGTAAATCGATTGTTGCGATTGCAAATGCCTTTTTCCATGAGATTTCAGCTTTGCTGATAAATTTGAATGCAAGCCAGAAAACAAGGGCAGTAATGGCAACGCCAACAGCAACAGAAATGATGTCGCTGAAAACACCTTTTATTATGTCGCCGACTTCGTATAATTTCGCTGAATCCATGTCAATGAAATCAAGATATTCATCAAGATCCAAATCAAGGTTGTCAGCATATTCTTCAAGATCGTTTTTGTGTCGGATGTTTGCCTGGATTTTGGTAAAGATTCCGTAAATCACATCAAGTACTGCATAGATTGCAGTAAGAATTACAACTTTTGCCCATGAAGCGCTGTTGAGGAATCTTGAAACTCCCCCTTCAGGATCACTTGTTAATTCGACAACATTAGTGACAAGATTTGTAGCTTCATTTGCAACATCAACATTGGCGGAAGATTTGGTTTTCTGACATGAACATATCTGACCGTCAGCTATTGCCTTACCGCATTTTGAACAAAAAGCCATAGTAAAATACCTCCGTAGGTGTTTAATTATATATATTCAAATCATATCATGCAATTTTATAAATGTAAAGGTAATAAAACTCTATATTTTGATTGAAACCGCCGGTGTGATGTGATATTCTGAAATGTAAATTTATATGGGTTTCGGAGTACGGAATTTCCGAAAGTATGAGGATGGGACAATCCTAAAAAAAGTGAAGAAACCGGAGGTTGGTGGTCTTGAAGAAGAGTTGGAAAAGGACCCAAAAACGAATATATGAAGTCATCGAAGTCGGAAACGATTTTGATTTCCTGAGCAGGTTTTATGACATATTAAATGTAGTGACGATAATTGTAAATCTTGTTGTAAGCATAATGCTCACATTTGATACGATAAGCAGCAGATGTGGAAGCTGGATGGGATTGCTGGAAAAGATTACGGTTATTTTTTTTGCCATAGATTTCTTCCTCAGGCTGATTACGGTTAAATGTATGTTTCCTGAGAGAAGATGGTGTTCGGCAGCGAGGGGATATATTTTCTCGTTCACCGGAATTATAGACATATTGTCTTTTGTTCCGTATTTTCTGCCGATTTTCTTCCCGGGCGGTGCTGTGGCGTTCAGAATGGTGCGTATTGTCAGGGTATTCAGACTTTTCAGAATTAATGCCTATTATGATTCCCTGAGTATAATAACTCAGGTAATTGTCGGAAAAAGTCAGCAGCTGCTTTCGTCGGTATTCATTATACTGGTGCTTATGATGGCTTCCAGTCTCTGCATGTATTCAATAGAGCATGAAGCCCAGCCGGATGTATTCACAAATGCATTCTCAGGCATGTGGTGGGCGGCATCAACCCTGCTTACGGTCGGCTACGGCGACATATATCCGGTTACGGTAACAGGTAAGATATTCGGTATTTTCATAACATTCCTCGGCGTGGGTATGGTTGCGATACCTACCGGTATTATTTCCGCCGGATTTGTCGATCAGTATTCGGACATAAAAAAGAGAATGCTGTACGGATATGAGGCGGACATGCACTTCATCAAGGTACCGCTGCTGGATAATGACAAATGGATAGGCAAGAGGATAGCGGATCTTGTTTTACCGTCGGGAATGATTATTGCCATTGTCAAGCGCGGAGATGAACTGATTATTCCGAGGGGTGATGTGGTTCTGAATGATAAAGATACGGTTGTCCTCGGCGCAATACCTTTTGATGACAGGGAGAATATTACCCTGAAGGAAGTTGTATTGAAAAAGAACAATCCGTGGACCGGAATAAGAATCAGGGATTTGGACATTTCCAGACAGTCGGTTATCGTTCTTGTAAAACGAAAGAATAAATCACTCATTCCAAACGGAAACATGGTGCTTGAAGAAGGGGACAGAGTATTCATTTATACCAAGATGCATTTTCCAGTTGCCAGGGAAGTGAATATTTAACAAAGTGCGAAGAACTCTCCGAACCATCAGGTTCGTGTGCAGTTCACAAGACCGGTGCCATTGGCAGACGGTGAAGAGCAAAGAAATGTGACGATTGAATACGGTGCGGAAAAAGGAGATTTTTATGAAACGCAGATTGATTTGTATGATTAGTGCAATGTTGCTGATGACGGGAGTAACGGCCTGTTCATCGGAAAATGGAGGTGATGGGGAAAACCCTGTCGATACAACCCCTGTGGTTACGCAGGAGCCGGAAGCATCAGCCGGAGATGAAAAAGAGGAAACGGCAGTATATCCGTATGAGAAGTTTGATGCGGCTGAAGCAGAGGGAAAGAAACTTATCTGTATAACGGTGGATGACGGTCCGGATGGAAGCGGTACAAAGGGATTTATTGATTTCTCAGTCAGCGGCGATGTTCCACTGACATTCTTCGTTATAGGCAACAAGATTGAAAACAACAAAGGTCAGCTTAAGGAGATGCTTGAGGCGGGATGCGAAATCGGAAACCACAGTTACAGCCATTCATATCTTACTAAGTTAAGTGTTGATGAGATTAAAGAGGAAATCAGTAAGACGGATGAGCTCATTGCGGCAAATACTGATGGTGCGAAGATAAATTTCGTGAGAGCACCATATTTCTCATATAATGATGATGTATACAGCAACGTCGGATATCCGCTCATAGATGCGGCAATTCAGGAATCCGGAAATGATTATGAGGCAACTCTGGAGATTCTGTTGAATGCAAAAGACGGCGACATAATGCTTATGCATTCATGGAATACGGCATCATTACAGGCACTTACGGAGGCGGCTCCCATACTTAAGGAGCAGGGATTTGCGTTTGTAACCGTATCACAGCTTTTTAAGGCGAGAGGTTATGAAGCGGTTTCGGGAAGTGCATATCGTAATGTGGGTGTTAATCTGGCAGATAAATATGAAGTAACAGAAAATCTCTTCACCGGAGAAAACAGGGCAAGCGGTGACTGGAATAATTGGGAGACTGCTGTAGAATTAAGTGTTGACAAGGTTAAGCCAATGAAAGAGGGCGATGCCGTTAAGGTAGACTATCAATCGTCAATGGCTCCATGTATTATAATGCAGTCCTGGTCAGGCGGTCCAAGCTGGATTCAGATGACACCTTCTTCCGACAACGGACAGAGTGCGGTATTTACATATGAAGACATGTTTGCGGCATATGGTGAGGAATTCAGTTCTCTTGATGCAGTACTGGTAAGGCCTTACGGAGCTGATCTGACAGCAACATCCGTAGACATGATGACAAAGAAATAAATAATTTTATGCTTACATTTTTGAAAAAGATGTGCTAAACTGTTGCGGTGAAAAAATAATAGTGTAATCCGTAGATGTAAATCCGGCAATTATAATATGCGTGTAATCTCAGGTAGCTTTGCTACAGGATTACACGCTTTTTTTCTGCCGTCAGGTTAATACGGCAGACGGAAACATTGATCATTGTTGACAGGAGGATTTATTAATGAGTGATTCGTCAGTAAAGGAAAACAAGATGGCGGTGATGCCCGTTAAGAAGCTGATGCTTGATATGGGTATTCCAATGATTGTTTCAATGATGCTTCAGGCGGTTTACAACATAGTAGACAGTGCTTTTGTGGCAAATATGAAAGAAGGCGGTGAGCAGGCACTTAATGCACTCACTTTGGCATTTCCGGTACAGATGCTTATGGTTGCGGTCGGAATCGGAACAGGAGTCGGTGTTAATGCGCTTTTGGCAAGGTGTCTCGGGCAGGGAGACAGTGAAAAAGCCGGAAAGGCAGCGGGAAACGGTATATTTCTTATGACGGTAATATATGCAGTTTTTCTCGTTTTCGGTCTCTTTGGTGCGGAAGCCTACGTTAAAACGCAGACTGAAAACGCAACCATTATTGAAATGGCGACTGAATATCTTAAGATATGTTGTTGCTGGTCATTCGGAATTCTTTATTTCTCTCTTTTTGAAAAAGTTTTGCAGGCAACCGGAAAAAGTATGTTTTCTACGATTGCTCAGATTTCAGGTGCGGTTGTTAACATAGTACTGGATCCGATTTTTATTTACGGATGGCTTGGTCTGCCTGAAATGGGAGTAAAAGGTGCGGCATATGCAACGGTTATAGGACAGATTGTGTCGGCTTTGGCAGGCTTGATTCTGCATTTAAAATACAACAGAGAGATAAAGAACGGACCGGGATACATAAGACCTTCCGGAAGTATCATAAAGGGCATTTACTCAATCGGATTTGCGGCAATTGTTGCTCAGGCGTTAATGTCGTTAATGACATATCTCTTAAATATCATCTTTGTGAAAATAGGTGAAAACTTTGTAACGGCTTACGGTCTTTACTATAAAATACAGCAGTTTATTCTGTTTGCAGCATTTGGACTCAGGGATGCGATTACGCCGATAGTGGCATTTAATTACGGATATGGAAGCAAAACAAGGGTAAAGGAAGGAATTAAATATGGTCTTGTTTATACTTTAATAATTATGGCGGCAGGTCTTATCGCTCTTGAAGTATTTGCAAGCCCTTTCGCAGGGATTTTCGGTCTGTCGGGAGAGACAAAGGAGCTTTGCATAACAGCTATGAGAATTGTTTCCGTAAGTTTTATATTTGCCGGCATAAATATTGCACTGCAGGGTGTGTTCCAGGCACTTAATGAAGGTGTTGCATCATTTACCGTATCTGTATGCAGACAGTTTCTTTTTATAATACCGGCAGCATATGTGTTCATGAAGATGATAACAGGCGGCACAGTCGGTTCATGGATAATATGGACGAGCTTTATAATTGCAGAGGCGGCATCGGTTGCGGTGTCTTTCGGATTTATGAAGAAAGTAAAGAAAAAAATTGGGATTTAAGCGCGGTTTGCGGCAGTCCATAAGGTCGGAGGACATCGGTTTCGGGAAAGATTTGTAATTTTCTCTAAATTAACATTTCAGAAACATTTTCCAAACTTTTCTTAAACAGTGAGGAAGTAGAATGTGCCCATAACAAACAAAGAGCTGTTAACCGGAAGGTGAATGGTAGAACGGAGGATTATATGAACAGAAATGATAAAGAATTTATAGTGGAGAAGATTCGTACACAGTATACGGAAAAGGGTCATACGGAACTTGATTCTCTGAAGGAACTTGATGCCGATGTTAAGAGACCTGCAAATGTATTTGCATATGTTTTCGGTTCACTGGGTGCAATAATCATGGGAGCGGGAATGAGTCTGATAATGACTGATATCGGTGAGACAATCGGTATTGAAAATGTAATGATTCCGGGAATAGTAATAGGCGTAATCGGTTTAATAATGGTTTCGGTTAATTATCCGATTTATAAAAAGATTCTTGGTTCACGCAAGAGAAAGTTTGCAAGTGATATTTTAAAGCTGAGCGAAAAAATAATGGCAAACAAATAGTCAGAAATCATAAACAGAAACAAAACATTAACATTTTTGTGGTATAATAAAATTCCTGGAGCTGTCGGATGCAAAAACCATTGGCAAGGGTTTAATAAACAACAGCTGTTTACCGGTTGGAATTTATGTAAGGTAAACTGGGAAAATGACGATATCGGGAGGATGCGGATGTTTAAAATATTGGTGGTGGAAGACGATAAAGAACTGAACAGGACGGTATGTTCGTTTTTAGATAACAGAGGTTTCGAGTCATTCGGATGCCTTGATGTGTTTGAGGCATATGATGCCATGGATAGGAATGTTTTTGACCTGATAGTATCTGATATTATGATGCCGGGAATTGACGGGTTTAAATTTGCGGAAAGTATCAGACGACTTAACGAAAACATTCCTATTCTGTTTATGACGGCAAGAGATGACATGGCTTCAAAACAAAGGGGATTTAAAATCGGTGTGGACGATTACATGGTGAAGCCGATTGATCCGGATGAGCTTATTCTGCGTGTCGGCGCACTTTTAAGGCGTGCGGGAATTGCATCAAGCAGGAAGATTGAAATCGGAGATTTCGTCATGGATGCAGATGAACATACGGCATATTTGGGCGGTGACGAGATTTTACTTACCAATCGTGAATTCAGCATACTTTACAAGCTTCTTTCTTATCCGAAGAAAACATTTACCAGAAGTCAGCTGATGGATGAGTTTTGGGATGCAGATACTGAAACAGCGCCAAGAGCGGTGGATGTTTACATGACAAAATTAAGAGGAAAGCTGTCAGAGTGCAGGGACTTTGAAATTGTCACCGTACATGGTCTCGGATATAAGGCGGTGCTGAAGTGAAATTAGAGAAAATATGGTATAAGATTCTGCAATGGATTTATCATTATCTGATATTTTTTCTGCTGATGGCATTTCTGGTAAGCTGCAGTACGATGCTTTTTGCTACAAAACTTTCAGTTTCTCTCGGTATAGAGTATACGGATGAAAATCTGAGTGATGCAGCAAAATATACATTTGTAAACGTCGTAATACTGAGTGTTTTATTTACGGTTATTGATATAATAAGACGAAAGCTTACCGTAGACAGGGTGACGAAGCGCATAGCAGAAGCGGCGAAAAAGGTTGTTGAGGGTGATTTTTCCGTCAGAATTGAGCCTGTGCTGAGGCTGGGAATGGACGGTAATATCAATGACATTATCAACTGTTTTAACATGATGACACAGGAACTTGAGGGTGTGGAAACTCTCCGCACGGATTTTATTGCGAATGTTTCTCATGAAATGAAAACACCTTTGGCGGTAATACAGAATTATGGTGTGCTTTTGCAGAGTCCGGAGCTTGATGAAGAAAAGAGAATTGAATATGCAAAAGGCGTGACGGACGGTTCCAGGCGGATGGCATCCATGATGACAAACATCCTGAAGCTTAACAGACTTGAAAAACAGCAGATATATCCGAAGAGGGAAGAGTTTAATCTTGGAGAACAGCTCTGTGAGTGCATGGTTGCTTTTGAGTCCGAATGGGAGCGAAAATCAATAGAGCCTGAGGTGAATATAGAAGAAGATGTGATTGTCGTTTCTGACAGGGAACTTCTGGTCCTGGTTTGGAACAATCTTCTTTCAAATGCATTTAAGTTTACACCGGAAGGCGGCAGGGTAACGGTAACACTCAAAACGAACGAGGACAATGCAGTGGTAATGGTGACTGATACGGGATGCGGAATATCTGCCGTGGACGGAGAAAGAATCTTTGAAAAATTTTATCAGGGAGATACGTCACACAGTACGCGGGGGAACGGATTGGGTCTGGCCCTCGTAAAAAGAGTGGTTGATATATTACAGGCGGAAATATCCGTTGAAAGCATTCCGGGTGAGGGAAGTACATTTATGGTAAAATTTCGGAGGAACAGATATGAAGAAAGAGAGTTTTAAGAAATGGCTGTTTCTTCCGGTATGGCTTATTGTAATGATGATTGCCGCAAGTACCGCAGGTCTTGTTGTGATATTCTTAAACGGCTGGGATGAAGTGCCGATAGCATATTTTGTTTATGTTTTTGCTTTTTATACACTTACCGTTTTATGTGTTTATCTTTTTATGACCCTTCCGGGAAAGTATCGGAAAATAAAGAAACGCGTAAGGAAGAACAAATATGCGGGAAGATATCTGACTGATGCGGTTTTTAAGACTCAGGTAGGTCTTTTTGTTTCGCTTGCGGGAAATGTTTTTTATATAACGATTAATGCCGTGTCGGCATATGCATTTAAAAGCCATTGGTTTGCAATTTTCGCAATTTACTACGGAATAATGGCGGTTACGAGACTGCTTCTTGTCAGATATGTAGACCATAATGAAATCGGCCGGAGCCGTATCGGAGAGCTTAAAAGAGTGAGGGCGTGTGCCTACATTCTCATAACGGTGAACATAACACTGACCGGAACAATACTTATGATGCTTTATTATGACAAGGGATTTACTTACAGAGGTTTCATGATATACGTTATGGCGGTATATACATTTTATGCGACCACAAATGCAATTGTAAATCTGATAAAGTATCGCAAATATAACAGTCCCGTTATGTTGATGAGCAAGGTTGTAAAGCTTACGTCAACCCTGTTTTCGATGCTTTTCCTTGAGACGGCAATGTTTTCTCAATTCGGACATGAAACGCCTGCTGAGGTTAAAAGCAGAATGATTCTGGCGACGGGAGCCGGTATATGTATTTTTGTTACCGGAATTTCGGTTTATATGATAGTGCATTCAACACGGGAAATAAGTGAATTAAGGGAGAAATAAATTAATGGATAACTTAAATGGCAGTACGCAGGAAGATAAGGGATTCAGTTATAAATATTCCGCAAAGGAGCAGGAGGAACTGAAGAAAATAAGGGAAAAGTATCAGCCTCGCGAAGAAAGCAAAATGGATACTTTAAGAAGGCTTGATGAGACGGTTACAAAAAAGGCAACGATGATTTCAATCATTCTCGGTGTGGCAGGTGCCCTGATTCTGGGAATGGGAATGAGTCTCATGATGACTGATATCGGTGACGTTCTCGGACTGTCAGGTCTTATGGAAAGTGTAATCGGGATAACGGTAGGTTTAATCGGGTTAGTATGCGTATCTTTGGCTTATCCTGTTTATGGCAGGGTTTTAAAGAGTGAAAGAAAGAAGATAGCTCCACAGGTTTTGAAGCTTACGGAGGAACTTATGAAATAGTTTTTTTCGTGTTGTACGGGAAAAATAACTTTATATCGATTAAAAAAGCTTTTTTTACTTTCTAAAGTCCGGATAACTTAAGCATCGGCTGTTTTCACCTGCATACGGGTCGTTTTGCTCTGAGGGTATTGAATATGCCGGAAAAAAAGGCTAGAATAAAGCCATCAAAGGGAAGCCGGCAAATCCTTTGAATAACACAGGTATTAATATGAAACAGGTTTTAATACTTAGTCTTATTTTAAAGGGAGGAAACAAATGAATAAGTTAGCAAAAGTTATAACGGATACTCTTTCGTCAGCAGCAGAGGAGGTACTTGTAAATTCAGCATGTATTTTACTCTGGGGAGAAGCAGATGTTCCTGAATGTCTCGTAATGAATGAAGAAGAGTAAGATTTTACATATCTGAGAGAGAAAGCATGCGAAAAATATCAGATATAATTAATTGCAAAACAGGTCAGCCTACACCATGTAGTGATCAGCTGTTTTACATCAATTAACAAAATCCCCTGTGTCGGCTGCATCAGGCAGCCGGGCAGGGGATTTGTCTGTATTTAAGGAGGTATGGCGTAAGATTACGGTAAAACAGTATGTTGACGGACAGGAAAATGAATGGGGGGGGAGAACAAACGGCTGGAAATTATCGGAGCATAGAGGTGAGGTTTAAAAACTGATAAAAAACCAACTTGTAACATCAGAAAAGCTACAATGTGCAAAATGAGCATTTTTTTTGACGTTTTTTGTCAAATCCGCTCATTGATTTAATTTCCGGCTTATATTACAATCTGTCGTATTCTGCGTTTTTTTGCGTGATTATGTGAAGTTCGTTTCGTTGAAACAGGTATTTTATGTGATGATCGTGCAAAAAAATGTATTTAAAAACAAATCATACAGGTGAAGGTAATGAAATACTCGGAGTACAGGCAATTGGTTGATTATTGTCTGAAAAATGATGATCGTGAAATCAATTACATAAATCAGGTGATGATACCTTTGATAAGGGAAGTGTATGGGGAAAACTGTTATGTTAAAATAGCGGAAGAAGACAGAAAGCGTCATTGCGGAAAAAAGAAGAATTCTTTTGTCTGCAGAAAACCTGACATCCTCATAGATTTCAAAGACGGAGTGAGAGAGGGCTCACTTGAGGAAAAGGTTGTTATCAAGGTGAAAAGTCCTACAGCTGCGGGAAGAAGAAAGCTGATGGCTGCCGTGAGATTTTTTCTCAGAAGAAAGGCAAAGGCAGTTATAGTAACTGACTGCATCACATGGGAAATTTTTACGAAGGACAGACATCAGATTTTATGTGATTCTTTTTCTCTTGAAAAGAATTATGAGGCGGTAATGTTTAAGGGAAGTTCAAATATATTCAGTAAATCAATGATCAAGTCCTATGTCAGAGAGTATCCGGCAAAGGTCGGCGAAAGAATTGAAAATACTGCGGTTAACTGGTGTGATGAATCTTCTGGTGTATACAATAAAATACTTACCATGTTTGGTGGCCTGAAATAAGCGGTTGGCTTGTTCAGGTCGCTTTTTTTATGTTTCAGGTCGCATTGAGCCGGGACTATTGTTGATAAGCCGGGTTTCGTATAAAATATGTCATGTGAGAGATAAAGCCCGTTCCTGTCGGTGCGGGTAATGAATTAAAGAAAAGATTACGGAAAACGCAGGTGATGAAATGCTTTGGGAAAAATTCAACGGAAAACTTATTGATGCGGTTATGCATGTTCTTGACAGGGAGAATACTCTTGAAAGCAATAAAAAGGCGGCAGTCAGATATTCTCTGACTTACGTTTTTAATGAGTTCGGGAAGATGATCTTACTTGTGTTCTTTTTTCTGGCGGCAGGAAAACTGAAAGAATTTATTGTGGCAGCGGCTTCGCTTATCTGTTTGAGAATTTATATGGGAGGGTTTCACAGAAAAACAAATCTGGGATGTTTTCTCCAGTCTCTGGTAACGTTTTCGTGCATTGTCGGACTGGCAGGCATAGCGACGTTCGACAATGTGCTGGCATGTATGGTGGTTCTTATAGGAATTATTTCAATATGGACAAGCGCACCGGTTATTTCGGAAAAGAGGGGAAAGTATTCAGAAAGCTCTAAAAGAAAATTTAAAGCACAGGCACTTACCGTAATTCTTATTGAGATTATGATTGGAAGTGTCTTCCCGGCAATAAAATCCATCATCATTATGACACTTTTGTTCCAGTCAGCGGAAACAATGGCCGCACATACATATACCGTCCGAAAAATCCGTCATGGTATCTGACGGACATTCCCGGACGGTATTGAGAGGTTTTGTGTAGAAAGGATACACCCGGAAAAGGCTATCTGGAAGAACGGCTTTGAAGCAGCTTCATGCCGGAAGTACTCACCGGGATTTCAAGATCGTTGATATGGAGAATCCGGTCCTTTTCGTCATAAGACGTGACGTGCAGTAAGTTTATTATGTATTTTTTGTGGCATCTCACAAAGCTCTTTGAGAGAATTGCACTTATACTGTCCAGGGAATACTCACGGGTTTTTATGATGCAGTCTTTAAGGTGAATGTGAAGGACATGCGACTGTGCCGTAATCATTATGATTTCGTCAGGATTAATATGGTGAGTGATTCTCTGATAATCCTTTATAAGCAGGGAGTTATTCAGATATCCGGTTATTCTCATCTGCTCAATCTGGTCGATAAGATCGGATATGGTATAGGGCTTTGGGATGTAGTTATAGCAGTGGAAGTTTGACAGAGCATAAACTGCATCATCCTGGATAACCGTGAGAAAGATTACCGGAGTCTGGAAGTATTTGTTCTTTGAACGAAGTGCGCCGGCAAATACATATCCGTCACGGTTTTTCTCATCAGCCGAAAGCTGAATATCCAGCAGAAAGAGAGAAAATGCGGAATGACTGGGAGTTAAGGAAAGTTCCAGTTCTTTAAGTGCATCTTCTAAATTTGTTTTATATATGATTTCCCAGTGAGGATAGCGTTCTTTTAAACCGTTAAGAATGGCTTCTGCCTGAACGGTATCATCCTCAAGAATTAATATTTTTTCGTTTGACAGCATGTGACTGCTCCTCTGTTTTAGGTTTTTAGTGCTTTTGATATGAAAAGCACGCAGACAGTTTTATAGTTACTGAATTTCAAAATAAAAGACCATATAATAATTACTTCCTTCGCAAATGCATTGAGCACAGACGACACCGGTATCGGATGCAAGACTTGAGAGCAGATAATGTAATCCGAGACCGTGAGGAATATTATCATCTTTTGAATATTCTTTAGTAGTATAGCCCTTGGTGAAAAAATCCTGAATCTGTTTATTGGTTACCTGACATGGAACCGGATTACGAACCTCAAAATGCAGGCGTTCGCCGAGCATTTCTATTTTGACATAGATGACATCGCCTTTGGAACACGCTTCAATTGCGTTCTGAAGCAGTATGGAGGAAAAATCCGACAGCTCCATTTCGGTAATTCCACAGTGCAGATCCTCGGTGGTTATATCGAAACGAACGGTTATGCCAAGATCTCCCGCCTTGAGAGAAAGGCTGTAAAGTGAAGCCGCGAGCATTGGCATGTTGATTTTCAGTAAAGGATAGGCTCTCATTACTTTTACGTCATTGAGAGTGTATTGCATGACCGCATTAGAGAGTTCTTCATACGTTTTACATGTCTGAGTGAGAAATTGAAGATTCTGAACACGGTTTGAGTACTCATGCTGAGTGCTGCGTATATCATCAATTAACGCCTTGTATATCGGCATGTCCTTTTTGTAATGCTCAAGTTCGATATTTTGGAGCTTGAGTTTATTGTCATAATTCAAAAGCCAGAGGTTGACTGATACAACCGAAAACAGGGTTATGACGATGATATATATGCTTTTCGTCAAGGAATGAGGATTAATCTTGAAGAAAAGTATGATACAAAGCATCAGGAGATACGAGTTGAAAAAAATGTACTTGTAGCTCCGGGCAGCCTTTGTTATGTTGCCGTAGAGATTACGGATTCTCGGAATCTGAAGGATACAGACTGATACGAAAAGCGTAAGAAGATTTCCTATAAGGGCAGTGGCATCTTCCGACAGACTGACGGGAATGAACAAGAAGAACAAAACACATATGAACTGTACAACGACTGCAAATAAGAACATACAGCTTACGGAGAGAAGTCCGTGAAAAGTTTCGTTTTTAAATGTAAAAAAACCGTAGACATAGTAAATTACCTGTCCTAAAAACCATGGAACAAGTGAGTATTCAGAGGGAATGCTGCCAATAAGCAGAAGATTAAACAGCAAAACCATTATGTCATTTTTGTTTATTGAAAGTTTTCCCTGTACAAATATTTTTATAATGTAGAAGAGGAACAAAGCCTCCAAGAGGCTGAGAATATATGGATAAAGTGGCATTTTAACTCCTTTTTTCCGCATTCATCAGCGGACATCATGCATGTGAAAGAGAACCCTCCGTTATTTAAGCGTATTTATGTATGCAATGCTTACGGGAATGGTTTCCGTGTTTACCGAAAGAACTTTTCTTGTAACGTCAAGAGATTTAACGAAGTTGGAGTTGACTATGTATTTCTTATGACAGCGCTTAAAACATGACGGAAGACTCGGCATGATGCTGTCAAGTGTGAATTCCCTTGTGTCAATGGTTCCTGAAAGAGTGAATACATGTAACACGTGAGAGGACGTACTGAGCATGTAAATCTCATCAGGGTTGATATGATGAGTGATGCGTCGTGAATCACGGATTACAAGATAGTCTTTCAGGTATCCGGTTATCTTCATTTGTTCTATCTGGTCAAGAAGATCCACCGGCGTATAGGGTTTGGAGATATAATTGTAGCAGTGAAAATTTGAAAGGGCATACAGCGCCTCATCAGACACTGCCGTAAGAAACAGTATTGGTGTCTGAAAGTATTCGGCCTGTTTTCTTATCAGATTGGCAAGGACGAATCCACCGCGGTCTGACTTGTTTATGGAAAGCTGGACGTCAAGCAGAAAGAGTGAAAAAGGTTCACCCGAAAGGGATTTTCTGATTTCGGACTCGGCTTCCTCATACCCTGATACGCTTACAATTATCCAGTCCGGGTATGCGTTTCTCAGAGTTTCGTATATAACGATTCTCTGGATATTGTTGTCTTCTACAATTAGTATTCTCTCTGTGTTGCTCATTAGTGAACTCCGATTATTCTCCGTTTACTTCATAATGCATTATAAGGAAACAGATTAACAAAAACAACATAATAATTGACGGATTTTCTCATTTCAGGTCGTTTTTTGCACTTTTCGTGCTGTTTTCAAAAAAATACGGTGAAATTTGAGAAATAAGAAAATGTGAGGAAACTCTTGTAATTGTTTTTTTCAAAATGTAATATATAAGCAGTTAATGGAAGTGGCGGTGCATTGAAGTTGTATGCCGCCGGCTGAAAATAATTGTGAAAAGGGGAAGGTATGGATTTTAAAACAGTAATAAATAAAGGTAAGGCAATTTTAGGTATGGAACTTGGTTCGACAAGAATCAAGGCAGTTTTGACCGACGGGCCTGGACATGTGATGGCATCGGGAGAACACTCGTGGGAAAACAGATATGAAAATAATGTATGGACTTATTCGGAAGAGGATATTCTTACCGGAATAAGAAGTGCATACTCAAATCTTTCTGACAATGTAAAAAGGGAATATGGTGAGGAACTGACGGAACTCGGTGCAATAGGAATTTCGGCCATGATGCACGGCTATCTGGCTTTTGACGGGGAAGACCGGTTGCTTGTACCGTTCAGAACGTGGAGGAATACAATAACGGCGGAGGCGGCAGCAGCACTTACGGAGCAGTTTAATTACAACATACCGCAAAGGTGGAGTGTGGCACATCTTTATCAGGCTGTACTTAATAAAGAGGAACATGTTTCAAAAATCAAATATCTTACAACACTTTCGGGTTATGTTCATTTTCTTCTTACAGGCAGGCGTGTTTTGGGAGTCGGAGATGCATCGGGAATGTTTCCGATAGATTGCGGTGTGGGAAACTATGATGCAAAACTTATGGAGATATTTAACGGACTTCCGGAAATAAAGGACATGCCTTGGAAACTTGAAAGTCTGCTTCCAAAGGTGCTTATGGCAGGAGAGGAAGCAGGTGTGCTTACTGCTGAGGGAGCGGCTTTGTTGGATGAATCCGGTAAACTTAAACCGGGAGCGAAATTCTGTCCGCCGGAAGGTGATGCCGGTACGGGTATGACGGCAACAAACAGCATTGCGGAGAGGACCGGAAATATTTCGGCGGGTACTTCGGTATTTGCCATGGTTGTTCTTGAAAAACCATTGTCTAAGGTTTATCCGGAGATTGATTTGGTTACAACTCCGGACAATTCACTTGTCGGAATGGTGCATTGCAACAACTGTACTTCCGAAATAAATGCATGGGTTAAACTTTTTGCTGAGTTTTCCGAAATGATGGGAAAAAGTGTTGATATGGGAGAACTGTTTACGGCTCTTTACAAAAAGGCGGAAGACGGTGAACCGGATTGCGGAGGTCTGATTTCATACAACTATTTCTCAGGTGAACCTGTTACCGGAATGGAGGCAGGAGCTCCGCTCTTTATGAGAGACGTGTCAGGACGATTCACACTCGGTAACTTTATGAGAATGCATCTTTATTCTGCACTTGCAACGCTTAAAATCGGGCTTGATATAATGATAAAAGAAGAAAATGTGAGAGTTGATTCCATGCTTGGACATGGCGGTTTCTTTAAGACTGAGGGTATAGGACAAAGCATTGTGGCGGCAGCGGCCGGAGCTCCGGTTGCAGTGATGAAAACTGCAGGCGAAGGCGGTGCATGGGGTGCTGCGCTTCTTGCGGGATATACATTGTGCAGAGAAGAAAATGAAAGTCTCGGGGATTATCTCAACAGAAAAATATTCTGTGAGATGGAGAAAAAAGTACTGGAGCCGGACCCGGAAGCCATAAAGGGTTTTGATGCTTTTATTGAAAAATATAAAGCAGGAATGGAAGCGGAAAAGGCAGCGGTAAACACGTTTTACCGATAATTAAAGGAGCAGTCCATGGAAGAAATTAAACTTACGAAACTTGCAAACTGTGCAGGATGCGGTGCAAAGGTCGGAGCCGGCACATTGGCAAAACTTTTGGGTGGCCTGAAGGTTCACAGTGACGAAAATCTTTTGGTTGGATTTGACAAAAGTGACGATGCTTCGGTTTATAAGATGAATGAAGAAACTGCATTGGTGCAGACGGTTGATTTCTTTCCGCCGATAGCAGATGAGCCGTTTCTTTTCGGACAGATTGCGGCAGCAAATGCATTGTCTGATGTTTATGCAATGGGTGGAGAGCCTAAGCTGGCACTCAATCTTTTGTGTGTTCCGGAAGATATGCCGGGGGATGCGGTACATGACATCTTAAGAGGCGGCTATGACAAGATTTATGAAGCAGGTGCACTTATAACCGGAGGACACAGTATTTTCGACAAAGAACCGAAATACGGTCTGGCAGTTACCGGATTTGTTCACCCGGACAGGCTGCTGACAAACTCAGGGGCAAAACCGGGAGATGTTCTCTTTCTTACGAAGCCCATAGGAACCGGAATTGTAACGACGGCGGCAAAGGCGGAAATGGTGAGCAGCGGAACACTTTCAAAAGCTTATGGCATGATGGCAACCCTGAACAGGGCAGCCAGAGATGTAATGGTTAAATATAAAACTCATTCATGTACGGATGTTACGGGATTCGGTCTGATGGGACATGCCTGTGAAATGGCACAGGGAAGTGATGTGGTTCTCCATATTAATACACAGGACATAATGATTTATGATGAAGTAATTGAGCTTGCGGAAAACGGAATTCTTCCGGCCGGAATGTATAGAAACAGAAAATATGCGGAAGCATTTGTTGATTCGGGAGATGTGTCCCTGGCGATGCAGGATGTGCTTTATGATCCTCAGACGTCGGGAGGTTTACTGATTTCCGTTGACGGTGAGGATGCGGATGCGATGTTTGCAGAACTGAGTCAAAAGGTTCCATGCAGCCGCAGGATAGGAACGGTCGCAGAATACCATGGTGGCAGCAGAATCATTCTTCACTGATTTTTTTCAGGGCACTTAGGGCCTTTTCGATATCTTCAGAGGTGTTGAAAATATTGAATGAGAAACGCAGTGTTCCGTTTGGATATGTGCCGAGGGTTTTGTGCGCGGAGGGTGCGCAGTGCAGACCGCATCGTGTCATGATGTCAAATTCCGTTTCCAGTCGGAACGAAGCTTCGGCATTGTCCATGTTTTTTAAATTTACGGATACGACCCCGGTACGGAGTGAAACGTCTGAAGGACCGTATACAACAATATTTTTCAAGGCTGTGAGACCGGACAGGAATTCCGAGCACAGCCTTTTTTCATGCGTTCTTATGTTTTCAATTCCAATGGTATTAATATAATCAAGAGCAGCTTTCCAACCGTAAATTCCGGGAAGGTTTGGTGTGCCCGGTTCGAAACGGTCCGGAAGATAACCGGGAGTTGATTCGGTGTCGGAAGCACTTCCGGTACCGCCTGCAACGACAGGCTTCAGAGCCTGAGCAAGAGAATCGCTTATCAGGAGTGCGCCTATGCCTGACGGTCCGAGAAGACCCTTGTGGGCAGGAATACAGAGTCCTGAGAGTTTCATCCCGGTGAAATCAATGTGAATATGTCCTGCGGATTGTGCCGCATCCAAAACAAAGAAAACATTGTGCCGTTCACATATTTCACCTATGGCTTTTATGTCCTGAATGCAGCCGCATACATTTGAAACATGAGACATAATCAGTAGTTTTGTATCGGGCTGTATGAGGGATTCTACGGAGGAAATGTCACACAAGCTGTCGGAAGTACATGGAATGCGGCTTACCCTGACTCCGTTCAGGGCATTTAGAGGCCTCATTACGGCATTGTGTTCCATGGAGCTGACAATACAGTGATCCCCGGGGTTCAGAAGTCCGTTTATTACCATGTTTATGCTCCAGGTTGCCCCTGGTGTAAATATCACATGAGAAGGCTTTTCCGGAAAATTAAAGAGAGTTTTCAGGGATTCTCTTAATGACAGTGCCATCAGACCGGCTTCCTGGGATTTGCCGTAGACAGAGCGGTTAATGTTTGAACCTACATTACAAAGATATTCGGTCATGGCTGCACATACGCCTTCCGGCTTAGGAAAAGAGGTGGCGGCATTGTCAAGATAAATCATGGTTTATTATATATCCGATTGGTCAGGAAGAATCGGATTTTCCTTTCTTTGGTTTAGCAAAATTATATCATAAATAAAAGATTGTAACAACAGAGCACATAATCTTGAAGAATCCCGGGACTTATTGTATAATTTTCATGTTTTGGTCGGAGTATCCGAAGGCATCGGTTTGAAACCGGTAAGGAACGGATGCAGGTGCGTTTTGTATAGAGCATTTAGCACGGTTATTACAGGTGTTTTGTGTCCGGCTGAAAAAGAGGCAGAAAAGTTTCTTTTTACAAATGAATATCATCAGGAGGTTATTTATGAAAAAAGTAAGCTGGATGGCAGTTATCGCCGGTGTTACGGTAGGTATTGCGGCAGTACTTCTTACAAAACTCGGAAATCCTTCAAACATGGGATTCTGTATCGCATGTTTTCTTCGTGACATAGCCGGTGCGTGCGGTCTTCACGGAGCGGCAGCCGTTCAATATGTAAGACCGGAAATTCCGGGAATTGTTCTCGGAGCTTTTGTTATGAGTATTGTGGCAGGTGAGTTCAGGGGAAAAGCAGGCTCATCACCTGCATTAAGATTTGTTCTCGGAGCAATAGTAATGATAGGAGCTCTTGTGTTCCTCGGATGTCCGTTAAGAATGGTTATCAGACTCGCAGGAGGAGATCTTAATGCCCTCACTGCACTTGCAGGTTTTGCAGTCGGAATTTTTGTCGGAACACTTTTCCTTAACAGAGGCTTCTCTCTTAGAAGGGCATATGATTCGGGAAAGGCAGAGGGAAGCGTTCTTCCTGTCTTAAGCATTATTCTTTTGGTACTGTTTATCATTGTCCCTTCGGTTTTTATTGCAAGCGTTAAAGGACCGGGCTCAATGCATGCACCGGTTGCAGCGGCATTTGTCATTGCACTTGTTGTCGGAGCACTTGCTCAGAAAGGACGTTTATGCATGGCAGGAGGAATCCGTGATGCAATCATGTTCAGAGATTTTAAACTGCTTTATGGATTTGCGGCAATCTTCCTCACAATATTAATAGGAAATCTTATTCTTGGAAATTTCAATGCGGGATTTACTCTTCAGCCTATTGCACACAGTGCGCATCTCTGGAACTTCCTTGGAATGTTTATCGTAGGATGGGGTTCGGTGCTGTTAGGATGCTGCCCTTTAAGACAGCTTATTCTTGCAGGTTCCGGAAATGGTGATTCGGCTGTTACCGTATTAGGTATGATTATGGGAGCGGCAATAGCACACAATTTCAAGCTTGCCGGCTCAGCGGATGCCTTAAACGAAGCAGGTGAACTTGTAGTCGGTGGAATCGGAACAAACGGTAAGATTGCGGTAGTGATTGCAATCGTTCTTCTTGTTGTTATTTCGATTGTAAATCTACCATCAAAGAAAAAAGCAGAATAAGGAAGGCGGTAATTATGATAGATGCAAGAGGTCTTCTCTGCCCCATGCCTGTTGTCATGGTTCAGAAAGAGGTAAAGGCAAACAATCCGGATACGGTAGTCGTAATGGTTGATGACCGTTGTGCGGTAGAAAACATATCAAGATTTGCAGGTTCAAACGGATATAGAGTTGACGTGGAAAATGACAGACCTGATTTCAAACTTACATTAAAGAAATGAAAACATTTGTAGCAACGTTTCATACACATCTTGCAGCACTCGTTACGGACAGAAATCTTAGAGAAGACGGAAATGAGTCGAGAATGATACCGGTTCCCAGAAATCTGAGTGCATCATGCGGAACATGCGTAATGTATCGCTCAGACGGCATAAAAGAGGAATTGATGGATTCGGATACGGAAGCCATTTATGAAATGACCGGAAAAGATGAGTACAGAAAAATAAAAACATATGAATAAAAAAGAGCCTTTTGGCAGACTGCACGTCGGAAAAATCCGCAGTCACCAAAAGGCTTTTTTGGGTTGAAATGTTTTTACCCGGTCAGCAGATATTTTTTCGGAAGTCACCGGGAATTTCCTGTCTTAGAAAAGTGGAGAGTCAGTGCTTATCTGATAAACAGATAGACTGTATACATAATGTAGAGGATGATAAATGTGAAGCCCTCCTTTTTGCTCATGCTTTTTCCGAGTTTGGAGAAAACAAAGAGTATGATGGCAACGAGGGTCATTATTATCATGTCAACAACAGATTCTGAAAGTACATTCAATGGAGAAATCGATGCCGACATACCGAGTATGAACATAATATTGAAAAGGTTTGAACCAACGGCATTTCCGAGAGCAAGACCGCTTTCACCCTTGCCTGTTGCAACTATTGAAGTTACAAGTTCCGGAAGGGAGGTTCCGATGGCAACGATTGTAAGACCGATAAAGTTCTGGGAGAGACCGAGAGCTCCGGCAATTACAACGGCATTGTCTACAACAAGTGTTCCGCCGTAAATAACGCCTGCAAGACCGATCACTATGAGAATAAGGCTCTTAAGGAGAGACATTTCTTTTGTATCGCTTTCTTCTTCACGGTTCTTCAAAGCGGAAATAACCATTGTAAGAATATATCCGATCATAAGGATGAGAAGAATGATACCCTCAACCCGGGTAATTTTTTTATCGAGAGCAAAAATGAGAAGAATGAGAGATATGATTATGTTGAGAGGGATGTCTCTTTTCAGAATGTCGGGGTTAACCTTAAAGGCTGAAATTGCGGCACAGACACCGACAACTATAAGTATATTGAAAATATTCGAGCCGACAATGTTACTTACGGCAATGTCATTGTTTCCTGAGATTGCGGCAGTTATACTGACGGAAGCCTCAGGCGCGCTGGTTCCCATTGCAACAATTGTGAGTCCGATTACGGCACTTGGGATGCGCAGAATTCTGGCAAGTGATGAACCGCCCTCTACGAAAAAGTCGGCACCTTTAATTAAAAATGCGAATCCGATGATAAGTAAAAGATATTCCATAAAAAAGTCCTTTCCCGGCAAGGACTTTTGAAAAAATTGCATAAAAAAAGACCTTACCTGTTTATGATGTAGTAGGTAAAAGTCTCGTTTTTTAAAAAAACAGCCGGCCCGTCGGGCGTGATGACGACTGTAATTACACCAAAATAATGATGCAAACTACTCCCTTTTATGAAATAAAGATAGTCTTTATCGAGGCCGATGTCAAGTAATAAATAAAAAAAAGAAGCAGAAACTCAATTAATTGTTTAAATATTTCACCGATATGTATATAATAGAATCCGTTGATATTTCAGAAGATGCACATGTTTTCCGGAAATTTCCTCAAACAGGCAGCCGGACAGTAACATGAGTTTCAAATAAAGAAGGAGTCAGAAAATGACACTAAAGGAATTGGAAGCCGGAAAAAGCGCGGTAATCAGGGAAGTCGGAGGAGAGGGAGCTCTCAGACAGCATTTTCTTGATATGGGCGTTATTCCCGGAGCAGAGGTAACGGTAGTAAAATTTGCACCCATGGGAGATCCGATGGAATTGCAGATTCACGGATACGAGCTTACATTAAGGCTTGATGATGCACAAAAGGTTTTGATTGAACCTATCGAGAAAAGAAGTAAGGCTCACGAAAGAATTGAAAGAATAAAACCGTCCCATCACCCGGGGCTGGGAGAGGACGGAAAGTACCATTCAAAGGATGACGGAGTGCCCCTGGAAGAGGGTACGGTACTTACATATGCACTCGTTGGCAATCAGAATTGTGGAAAAACCACTCTTTTCAATCAGCTTACGGGTTCGAATCAGCATGTTGGTAATTTTCCGGGAGTGACCGTTGACAGGAAAGACGGAATAATAAAGGGTCATCTGGATACGATGGTAACCGATTTGCCCGGAATATATTCGATGTCTCCGTTTAGCAGCGAGGAAATAGTTTCGAGAAATTTTGTCCTTGAGAATCGTCCTAAAGCCATAATTAATATTGTTGATGCGACGAATATCGAAAGAAATCTGTATCTCACAATTCAGTTGATTGAGATGGATATACCTATGGTTGTCGCTCTTAACATGATGGACGAGGTAAGAGGAAACAATGGTTCAATAGATGTAAATGCGATGGAGGAACTGTTGGGTGTTCCGGTAGTACCTATTTCCGCCGCAAAGAATGAGGGCGTGGATGAGCTGATAAGACATGCGATTCATGTTGCAAAGAATCAGGAAAAACCGAGACGGAAAGATTTCTGCAGCAAGGGTGATCATAACGGAGCGGTACACAGATGTATTCACGGTGTGATACATCTGATTGAGGACCATGCGCAGAGAGCCGGAATTCCGGTGAGATTTGCTGCAACGAAGGCAATAGAGGGAGACAGTCTTATACTTGAGAGTCTTGCTCTTGACGATAACGAAATAAAGATGCTCGAACACATAACAAGACAGATGGAGTCCGAACGCGGTTTGGACAGAAGTGCGGCAGTTGCCGACATGAGGTTTGAATTCATCGAGAAAATGTGTGAGCAGACGGTAGTTAAGCCGAAGGAGAGCAGGGAAAGAATAAGGAGTGAGAAAATCGACCGTATTCTGACCGGAAAATATACGGCAATTCCCTGTTTTATATTAATTATGCTTATGGTTTTCTATCTTACTTTTAATGTGATAGGAGCCTGGCTGCAGGGCATTTTGGAGACGGCAATAGGGGTGGTTACCGATAAGGTTGCGGAGCTGCTTGTGACGGCAAAGGTGAATGAGGCCATTCAGAGTCTTGTGATAGACGGAATTTTTTCGGGAGTCGGAAGCGTATTGAGCTTTCTTCCGATAATCATAGTTCTTTTCCTGTTTCTTTCACTTATGGAAGACAGCGGATACATAGCAAGAGTTGCATTTGTAATGGATAAGCTGCTTAGGAAAATCGGTCTGTCGGGAAAGAGTATTGTACCTATGCTTATCGGATTCGGATGTACGGTGCCGGCGGTAATGGCATCAAGAACACTGCCGAGTGACCGTGACAGGAAGATGACGATTCTTCTTACTCCGTTTATGAGCTGCAGTGCAAAGCTGCCTATCTACGCTTTTTTCGTAAATGCTTTTTTCCCGGGAAAAGGCGGACTGATTATGACTCTGCTTTATCTGTTGGGGATTTTTATCGGTATTCTGGCAGCTTTCCTGTACAAGGGAACGCTTTTTAAAGGAGAACCCGTGCCATTTGTAATGGAACTTCCAAACTATCGTATGCCCGGAGTGCGGAATGTTTCACAATTGCTTTGGGAGAAGGCAAAGGACTTTATAACAAAGGCATTTACCATTATTTTTGTGGCAACAATAGCAGTTTGGTTTTTACAGAGTTTTGACTTCAAGTTAAATCTTGTTGACAATTCGGAAGAAAGTATTCTGGCCGGAATAGCGGGGCTTATTGTGCCGATATTAAAACCGCTCGGTCTCGGTGATTGGAGAATCTGCACGTCACTGATAAGCGGTGTGATGGCAAAAGAAAGCGTTGTTTCAACCTTGGAGATTTTGTACCCGGGTGGAATAAGTGCTGCAATGACGGGATTGTCAGCAGCGGTTTTGCTTGTGTTTACACTTCTGTATACTCCGTGCATTGCGGCAATAGCCTCAATAAAAAGGGAAATGGGAGCAAAATGGGCTTGCGGAATAGTCGTTTGGCAGTGTATGATTGCATGGATTACTGCATTTTTAGTCAGACTGGCAGCAATATGCTTTTAATCATTTCGGATAAAAGGCCACATACCTCCCGGCGGTGGCTGTTATGGGAATATTGTAAAAGCGGAAGCCGGATTATAATGTCCGCTTAAAAATTAACGGAAGGAATGGTACTTTGTAAGTATGAGTCAGATATAGGGTCTGATTTCCTGTCTGCAAAGTAAAGGATTTGGAATGGAAAGAGAAAGATTAGGAAGCCGTCTGGGATTTATTCTTCTCAGTGCGGGGTGCGCCATTGGGTGCGGAAACGTTTGGAAATTCCCTTGGATGGTAGGAGAAAATGGCGGAGGTGCATTCGTATTTGTTTATGTACTCTGTCTGCTTATACTCGGACTGCCCGTTCTTACAATGGAGTTCGCAATTGGAAGGGCGGCACAGAAGAGCCCGGTAAAAATGTACCAGGAACTTGAGAAAAAGGGTCAGAAATGGCATTGGCACGGAAAAGCGGCATTAGTCGGAAATGTTTGTCTTATGGCATTTTATACTGTTGTAACAGGTTGGATGATTTACTACTTCGTTAAGTTTGTGACAGGAAAAACGGAAAATCTCGGATTCGGTGAGATGATTTCAAATCCGGGTATTAATGTCGCATATCTTGCAATTGCTGTTGCACTCGGATTCGGAATTCTGACATTTAACCTCCAGGGTGGTCTTGAAAGAATTACAAAATATCTGATGATTTTTCTTCTGATTCTTATGGTTGTACTTGCCGTAAGAAGTTCAACTCTTGACGGAGCAGTGGAAGGGTATAAATTTTATCTTGTTCCTGACTTCTCAAAAATAAATCTGAACGTTTTTGTTTCGGCAATGAATCAGGCATTCTTTACACTCTCAACAGGAATCGGTTCCATGGCAATATTCGGAAGTTATATAGACAAGGAACACAGTCTTATGGGTGAGAGTATAAATGTAATAATTCTTGATTCCTTTGTTGCAATAGTGGCAGGACTTATAATTTTCCCATCATGTTTTACTTATGACCTTGAGGTTACGGCGGGACCGGCACTTTTATTTGATACGATGGCAACTGTATTTATAAATACATCCGGTGGAAGAATATGGGGATCATTTTTTTTCCTGTTCATGGTCTTTGCGGCATTCTCAACGGAACTTGCCGTGTGCGAAAACATACTTGCATGTGTCAGGGAACTTACGGGATGGTCGAGAAAAAAAGGCTGTGTGGTATGTGGTACGGGAATCTTCCTTATTGCACTGACAACGGCACTCGGCTACAGCGTAATTAAATTCCAGCCTTTTGCAGAAGGAACTGCGTGGCTTGATTTTTGGGATTTCATCGTAAGTACAAATCTTCTTCCTCTGGGATCGCTTGTTATAGTTCTTTTCTGTACAGGTGACAGATTCGGATGGGGATGGAACAACTTCGTCAATGAGGCAAATCAGGGTAAAGGTATTAAAGTTAAATCCTGGATGAAACCGATTTTTAAATATGTAGCTCCGATATGTATTATCGTAATTTACATAATCGGAATGATAAACTTTGATTGGAGATAAAAGAAAACCTGCAACAGAATAAAATCTGTTGCAGGTTTTTTTGTGGAAATATGTTCTTAATTCAGAGACTGTTCAGACGAATCCGTTTCCGGTTTGTCAGGTGAAACGGTAGGTTCCATATCCGTAACGGTTATCGTTAGCGTGATGGAAGCGGTGTTGTATTGTCCGTTACCGGCAGCGGTGACAGTGATTATTGCCTCGCCGGCTCCGACGGCTGTTATGTTGCCGTCAGCATCTGCGGTGACAACATTTTCGTCGCTGCTTGAGAAACTGAGCGGAGTTTTTGCAGAAACGTTCAGTTTCTTTGTTTCTCCGGAATTAAGAGTGTATTCGGTTGTGTCAGTTGTGATTGTCTGATCAATGGCAGCAATGCTTATTTTTACTTTAAGTGCAGCTGACTGATGATTAACATCGGATGCGGCTGTAACGGTTATTGTAGCAGTACCTGCGGAAAGTGCCTTCACATTTCCTTTTTCATCTACCGAAACTATTGAAGTGTCAGATGATGAATAAGTTAAGGAGGTGGCTGCGGACGCATCAAGTTTTACGGATTCTCCGACTTTGAGACTGTAATCGGTTTTGCCTTTTACGGTCTGGGAAGCGGATGCTTTAATGTTAATGGTTACTGTGGTGGATGAAGCACGGAACGAGCCTGTTTCACTGCAGTTGATGGTTATCTTTACGGTTCCGGCAGCCTTAGGAGTAACGGTTCCGTTATCGGAAACGGTACAGATGGAAGGGTTGTCGGAGGTATATGTAAGCAGAGAACCGGAGGAAACTTTCTTATCAAGTTTGAAGGATGGAGTTGTGGAGGTTACGTTATAAGTATCCGTTCCGCTCCATACGGGATCAGCCTGATTGAGATTCTGAGTACCGCCGTAAACGATAACCTTGGTTCCCATTTTTATGTTTTGATAAAGTACGGTAACGGCTTCCAGAGGCATGTTTACACAGCCGTGGCTTCCGTTGTAAAGATATTTTGTGCCGCCGAATTCACTTCTCCAGGAGGCATCATGAAATCCGATTCCGCCATTGAAGGCGATGAAATAATTGACCCAGGATTTATATCCCGGTCCGGTAAGATACCGGTCACGCTGAATCAGCCAGATATCGTATACGCCGGTAGGTGTAATCGTTCCGTTTTTAACGCATCCGGTTACGCAAGGAGAAGATACCTTGAGCTCGTGGTTGTTGTAAACATAAACCATCTGATTAGTAAGGTCGATTTCAACATAATTTCCGCCGAAATCAAATACACCGGTTTCGTTGGTGTCTACAATCATGTCAGCGGTAATGGTGCCTGATTTCTTCTGACTGAGAAGTTTCTTAAAGTTCTCAAAGAGAGAATTCGTATTTACAAGCTCAGAACCGGCGGTAATGTTTAATGAAATGAAGCTTCCGCCATGTGTCATGAATTTGGCCTGTTCGTCACCGAGTTTGTTATGTAAATCAGCCAGGTAGGAGCAGATGACTGAAATGTTCTCGTCATTAAGAGCCACATCTCCTGTGTCAGGAGAGTAGGAAACAAAGTAGGCAAGGGTCGGTTTATCAATTCCCATTGTGCTTGATGAACCGTCCTTATAATTAAAGGTTACTTTAAGATTCAGGTTAAGATAGCTGTTTGCTTCTTTTAAAGCCTTATCGATTACAGTTGAGTCAGCAGCCTTTTTCCCTTTGGTTACTGTCCTGTCAGAGGTGACTGTTACTGAATCTGTTGAAAAAACGGATGCGGCAGAATAAATGGCATCGGCAGCTTTGGAATAATTGTATTCCGTAAAGTCTGTTCCGTCGGCAGTTTCAAAAGAACCTTTGGATTTACTGAATTTCAATGTAGGATATGTGACAAGTATTGTATCGGGATTTACCCAATCATCCGAACCGTGAACGTAACGGTTATATACACGCTCGACATTTTTCTCTATAAGAGCTTTGTCGGGAGCGGAAATAAGGGAATTTACAATGGATTTGTATCCTGCAATATCATTTTCACCGAGGAGATTCATCATAAGTGAAAAGTCAGCTTCTTCATTAAATTTTATACCGAGTTCTCCGGATGTCATTACAATTGCGGTGTCATCGAGAGTTATTTTGAGACTGTAGCTTCCGTAGTAATCCTTTACTGCGGATTTTGCTTCGGATGCTGTCATGCCTGACACATCAACCAGAAGTATTTTACTGTTGTCGGAAAATCTCGGTTCTTCCTCGTCATCAGGAATGGTAATTTCCGGCGGAACGACCGGAACATCTGTCGGACGCGGCGTTACCGTTGTGGATGTAGCAGTCTCGGGCGTAGCCTTATTGCCATCAGGTACGGAAGCCGGTTTGTCCTTTCCTGAAAAAACCGAGGCAATAATGACTGCCATAATTGTGATGAAAAGTATCACTGAGAAAATAATAATAAGTATTCGATTGGTTTTATCTGAAAAAAAGTCTTTAAGCTTTTGTTTCATTATGATACCTCCATATCGCAACCGGTTTGTTGCGGTAGTTAATTATTCCGTACTATTATAAAGCCTGAAATTGATTGTTTCAAGAGGAATAGAAAAATATGGAAATAAAGCATGGAATTTTTGGGGAATAAAGGTATAATGAAAAGGGATTTGAAGGACTGAATATGAATATCCTTCCAATTACTTTATTACAGGATTGGATTGAGTGTATATAAATGAATTTAGATGATGTTTTTGATATGTCATTCTGTACTATGTGCCCAAGAAAATGCGGTGTGGACAGAAAGTCCGGAAAAACCGGGTTTTGCGGTTGTACATCGGAGATGCATGTGACAAGAGCTGCTCTTCACATGTGGGAAGAACCGTGTATTTCCGGAGAAAAGGGTTCGGGAACCGTGTTTTTTTCGGGCTGCACTTTACGCTGTGTTTACTGTCAGAATGCAAAGATAAGCAGAAAGCCTGTCGGTACGGCAGTGAATTCAGATGAACTTGCTGACATATTCTTAAAACTGCAGAAGCAGGGAGCGGCGAATATTAATCTGGTAACACCGGGACACTGGCTTCACGGAATCATCCCGGCATTAAGGAAGGCAAAGGAAAACGGACTTGTAATTCCGGTGATATATAACAGCAGCGGGTATGAAAATGTCGAAAGCCTCAGAAAACTGGAGGGGCTTATAGATGTATACCTTCCGGATATGAAATATATCGACTCTGAAACCGCAGGGAAATATTCCATGGCACCGGATTATCCGGAAAAAGCAAAAGCGGCGATAGATGAAATGTTCAGGCAGACAGGGAAAACCCTTTATGAAGATGAGCGGGAAAACTTATATGACAGCATGGATGAGGTTGAAATTTCCGATGATGATTATGAGAACGGTATTTATATAAAGAAAGGCGTGATTGTAAGACATCTTGTTCTGCCGGGCAAATACGGAGAGACGAAGAGAATACTTAAATACCTCTTTGAAAAATACGGAGATGCAATCGCTATCAGCATAATGAGTCAGTACACGCCAATGAAGGAGAAAAACGTGGATTTTCCGGAGCTGTCAGAAAGAATTGATATGGAAAAATATGATGAGCTGACGGATTATGCCATTGAGCTTGGAATAAGCAATGCCTTTATTCAGGTGGGAGAGGTTTGTCTGGAAAGTTTTATTCCGGAATTTGACGGAACGGGAGTGGAAAAACGTGAAAAAATTGTATAAACATGTCGTGTTGTGACACAAAATGCTTAAACGGAGTTGGATTTTAACCGCTTGAATAAAAAAATTAGGCATACAATGTCGTATATGATTGCAAAACCTACAATTTATTAAATTTTTTTGAAAATTGAAAATTAATTGTTACAAAAAAGTTAAGTTGTGTTATAATCTCATCAGAAAATAATTTATCGTTTTTCTTTTATCTCCTATATTTCCTTATAACATAAGAAAAGCCCGTTCATAGCGAACGGGCTTTTTTTTAATCCTATTTTTCGGTTGTTTTTGAAGCTTCAAGCATGATGGCACATTCCATTCTCTTCTTGAAAAGCTCACAGCCGTATTTATAAACACCTTTTATGTCACCTGTTGCATGATATGCGTTGGCAGCACAACCACCGCTGCAGTAGAGCTTTGCCCAACAGTCCTTACAGTCAGGACGTGCATATGCGTTGCAGAGTTTGAATTCGTCACGGACAGCAGTATTTGTCACACCGTCCCATACATTTCCAAGCAGGTACTTTTCATCACCGACAAACTGATGGCAAGGATAAAGATCTCCCCAAGGTGTGACAGCCATGTATTCAGTACCCGAACCACAGCCGCTGATTCTCTTATATACACAAGGACCGCCCGTTAAATCAATCATGTAATGATAGAAAGTAAAGCCACGGCCTTCTTTTCGTCTCTTAATCATCTCCTTGGCAAGGATTTCATATTGATTAAATAATTCGGGAAGGTCTGCTTCTGTGAGGGCGTAAGGATCATCAGGAGAACAAACGACAGGTTCCATTGACAGTTCGGTAAAGCCGAGATCCGCCATGTGGAAAATATCTTTTGTAAAATCCACATTGTTATGAGTAAACGTTCCTCTAATGTAGTATCCTTTGTTGCCCCTCTTTTTAACGAACTCCCGGAATTTAGGAACGATTGTCTCATAGCTTCCTTTTCCGTTTATTGTTTTTCTCAAAGAGTCATGGATTTCCTGACGACCGTCAAGACTCAAAACAACATTGTGGCACTCGCGGTTTGCAAAATCGATTACGTCATCATTGATGAGAAGACCGTTTGTGGTAAGAGTGAAACGGAAGTTTTTACCTTTTTCTTTTTCGATCGAACGTGCATAAGCAACAAGCTGTTTGACAACTTCAAAATTCATAAGCGGCTCACCGCCGAAAAAGTCAACTTCGAGATTTTTTCTTGAACCGGAATTTGCAACGAGATAGTCAAGAGCCTGCTTTCCGACTTCAAAGCTCATAAGTGCACGCTCTCCGTGATATTTTCCCTGACTTGCGAAACAGTATTCACAGTTAAGGTTACAGGTGTGGGCGACATGCAGACACAGAGCCTTTACAACTGTACTTCTCTTTTTAAAATCGAAGGCTATGTCGCCATAAGTATCTTCGCTGAAAAGCTTGCTGCTGTTTTTTAATTCTTCAATATCGTCCAGAACTTCATTGACTTCCGCCTCATTTACGTCAGGAAGAGAAGCATAACGTTTTGTAATCGTGTCAATTATCTCTTCGCGGGAATGTGTTTCATACATTTCAATACAGTCGTAGGCCACTTCATCAACAAGGTGAACTGAGCCGCTGTAAACATCAAGGACAATATTGTATCCGTTAAGTTTATACTGGTGTATCATAAATCCTCCGTATATCGTCTACTTTCTTTTTATTTGAACAGTCCGTATGTGACCGGTGTCATTTGCGGATTTTTTAATATAAAAAAACCGCTTCCGAATAACCGGAATGCGGTTGTTTCATAAATAAAGCCGTTAAGATGATTATTTGTCACTCTTAACCTGTTCACATTCCTGGTTTGCAACACCACAGGATGTTTTGCAGGCTGACTGGCAGGAAGTCTGGCACTCACCGCATCCGCCTGAAACCTTGCTGGACTCTAAGTCACGAGTGTTAACAGTCTGAATTCTCTTCATTAAATTGTACCTCCGTCCAAATATTTTGGGAAACAGGTCCCAATAATCTTTGGTGATTGTATCATATAACCAAAGTAAAATCAAGATAAATGTGTATACGGCCGGAATAAAATTGTTGTACACATATTCGTAACATTTTGCGCAAAATGAAGCTTGAAAAACAGATTTTATTTGATAGTGTCGTATATAACGTCATTAAAACCGAAATATTTTGTGAAATATCCGTGAATTTCAAATGCATTTGCAAAAATCAGAAAAAAGAGTAGAATGAGCTTAATCAAAGCAAAAACGTGCTTAATTGAACAAACAAAAACATATACATACAGCAGATGATTTTGGCATTGCTGATGTGTTTAGAATTATTAAAGGAGAAGACGTTATGGCACAGACAATGAAAGAAATAATCTCTGATTCGTTTAAAGAAGTTACGGAATCCCGTTTATGTGAATTCCTTCCAAGCCTTGTCAGAGACGCCAAGGGTGAAGAATTTCTTAAAACAGAAGCTGAATTGAGCAGCATGATCAGAAAATGTCTCGATGAATCGGCAGACGGCGGAATGATTGGTATTCTGCTTCCCGATAATGGTGTTTTAAGACCTTATGCGGTTATAAACCGTGGTGGTATATTAGGAACTGAAGCGCTTGATACAGGTTCCGGATTCGGACTTGGAAACAGAGGTAAGAAAGCTCTTGCAAAGGTTCTCACAAACATACAGCCTTTGGTTCAAAGTGCGTATGCTCAGGTTCTCAGCGAAAGCGAGAAGGACAGACAGCGAATTAAAGAGGAAGAAAAACAGGCAAAAGAGGCTAAAAAGCGTGAGCTTGAAGAAAAGCGAATGCTTGAAGAAAAGGAAAATTACAAGACAAAAGTGCTTGCAGAAGGCGAAGAAGCTTTCCGTTCACTCCGTACCGGTCGTGTATTCCGTCCTGAAATGCCGGATATGCTTATGAAAGTTATGATGAGTCAGGCCGCAGCCTACGGAGCATTAGACGGAAAATCCCTTGACGTATTCGAAAACGAATTTAAGAATCCGGAAATGCAGATGGTCTACGCAAGAACAGCGGAGATCCTTGATAACGAGATTGCAAAGCGTTCACAGATGGCGCTTGAGGCACTTGAGTCACAGGAATCACTTTGGGATTTCATTACAGGATATCAGGAATATCTTTCATCAAAGAAACTCAATTTCAGAGACAAGCTTATTGCTCATGGAGATACTGCTTTTGAGGAACTCTTTGATATGGATGCCAATGATGACGTTCAGCTCTGGAAGATACCGGAACTTTTGAAACAGATTTATCTCGGATTTCTTGCATCCGATGATGAAATTTCCGAAAATGACATTGATGACTGCAAGGCAGACCCGGCTTTTGATAAGGCTGTGGAACTTGTATCCAATATTACAACAATGAACATAAGACTCGGTACTCTCAATCCAAATGCCGGAGCATGCAGATCTGAGATTATAAGACAGATTGAAGCTGCAAGAAAGCAGATTGCCGGTTAAGGAAGGGAGAACGTATGAGAAAGAAACTTGTCGCGGTATTTTTATCCGCATGTATGCTCTTGTCGGTGACAGGATGCGGAAGCAGTAACGGAGAGGCAGAACCCTCGGCTACACCTACGGTGTCAGCAGAACAGGGGGAAAATGACATAACGCCTACCGAAGCTCCGAAAGAAGAGGATGACGGTCTGACCGGAAAAGAATATGATCCGGGAGTTTTTCTGATGACGGAAGAAAATGTCAAGAGACTCGGAAGAACGAAGATGATTGAAGATATCCTCTGGTGTTCATTCTCGGCAACGGGTGTTGAATTTACATTTACCGGAAAGAAACTGAGTTTTGATCTGGTGGCGGATTCAAATTACTATGGTGAAACCCATCAGGCAAGATTTTCGGTTCTTGTAGACGGTGAAGAGGTTATTGATGCATTTGTTGATGAGAAAGAAAAAAGTGTTGAAGTCTTTAATCTTTCCGAAAGCGAAACGCATACCGTCAGATTCATTAAACTTTCCGAATCCTCGGATTCGACAATCGGAATACATCATGTGACATGTGATACGGAAGCAAAGATTGCTCCTACGGAAGCAAAAGATCTTTTTGTGGAATTTATCGGAGACTCGATAACATGCGGTTATGGTGCCGATGGTACTCTTGAAGACAAGTATTCCACACATAATGAAAATGCATCGGAAGCATATGCATATAAAACAGCAGAAAAGCTTGATGCAGACTACAGTCTGGTTTCATTCTCCGGATACGGAATCATTTCCGGATATACAAGCGGTGCGAAACAGGAAAACCAGCAGCTTCCTAAATACTATGATAAACTTGGAAATTCCTACGGAACATTCTATGCGGGCGGCAGGGATTTGAATCCGTCATCAATTCTTTGGAATTTCTCACACACACCGGATGTGGTTGTAATTAATCTGGGAACAAACGATTACAGTTATACAAAGAAAGATGCCGTTAAATGTGAAGAGTATGTTCAGGGTTATTATGCATTCCTTGAACAGCTCAGAGGTTATTATCCGGATGCGGTTATTGTATGTACTTTAGGTTTAATGGGTAATGACCTGTATGGAAAGATAGAAGAGGCTGTTTACAGATTTACTTCGGATTATTCTGATGAAAATGTTTACTGTGTTCCTCTCAGCATACAAAGCGGTTCATTTGGAGTTGATTATCATCCGACTCCGGCAAGCCACGACAAGGCGGCCGGTGAAATGGCAGAAGCAATTACCGCAATTTTAAATGGTACTTATGAACAGTAAATGCAGGATAAGTGATCGGCTTACTAATCATGGGTAACTTCCATTTTTTTAAATTTTCATCACAAAGAGAAAAGGGTGGTCAAAAAAATGACCGCCCTTTTCCTTTATTTTGTACAAAAACGATAAAAAAGAAAGAGCCCGGCATAGAAAACAGTTGTGAAGAATGTTGCCTTTTTTTTTCAAAAAACCAGGTGCATTGTTCAATAAGTAGAAATTAAATTCATGAACTTGAAAAAAACCTCCGTTTTAAGTATTATACCTAATGTAGAGGCGAGAAATAAGTCCGTAGGTTTTACCGCATGCGGATTGATTTACGATGATGCATGGTTGAAAAACCGATTAAAATGATAGTGAATTTAATAGGAGGAATTATCATCATGGCTAACAAAAAGGCAGTTAAGAAAGCAGCAATGGCAGCAAAGGCAGAAGCAAAGGAAGCACCAAAGGCAGAAGTTAAGGCTGAAGTAAAGGAAGCTCCAAAGACAGAGGTTAAGGCTGAAGTAAAGGAAGCACCAAAAGCAGAAGCAAAGGCTGAAGCAAAGGAAACACCAAAGGCAGCAGCTAAGAAGCCTGCAGCAAAGAAGACAACAAAGAAAGCAGTTAAGACAAATGTTTATCTTCAGTATGCAGGAAAAGAAATTGCTTTCGACGAAATCGTTGAAAACGTAAAGAAGACTGTTGGTGATGCAGCAGAAATTACAGTTTATGTAAAGCCTGAGGACAATGCGGCATACTATGTTGCTGACGGAAATACAGGAAAAATCGAAATGTAATTTCTTTTTTCTATAAATGAGTGTATAATCAAGGCATCTGTGAATTCAGATGCCTTAATTTTGCTCCGAAGAGTGTAACTTTGAGGAGTTGAATCATAAAGGAATGTCTAGGCGCATTCTTTATTCTTTTATGGAGATATTTTTATGATAGACGTTGTAATTCCGGTTCACAGGCCGGATGAGAGGTTTTACGCTCTGATAAGGGGATTAGTACAGCAAAGCTGTCAACCGTCGCGAATCATAATTATGTATACGCTGTCAGGTGATAATGATGATTATCATGCGCTGGAAAACAGGTGCAGTGACATTGCAAAGGGAGTCGGAGCGAATACCGTGACGGAAGTTCATCCGATAGCACAAAATGATTTTTATCATGGAAGAACCAGAAACCGCGGTATTGCATACGGAAGAAATCCCTATATACTCTGTATGACTCAGGATGCTGTTCCGGAAAACAGGAACCTTATAAGAAACATGATGGATGTACTGGAAATGAATCCGGATGTAAGTCAGGTGTATTGCCGTCAGAATACGGATGAAAACGCACCGGAATATATAAGACTTACGCAGAAGTTCAATTACCCGGAAAAAATCATATACAAGGGCAAAGAAGATTTTGACACGATGGGAATTAAGACCATTTTCTGCTCAAATGTATGCTGTATGTATAGGAGAGATGTCTTTGAGTTTCTGGGGGGTTTTGAGGACAGGGTAATCTTTAATGAAGATATGATTTTTGCCGGCAAGGCAGTCAGAAACGGTTACAAAATCTGTTACTATGGAATGAACGGCGTGATTCACTATCATAAATACAAAATGAGGGCACAGTTTAGAAGGAATTTTGACCTTGCAGTATCACAGAAGATGAACAGTGAAGCTTTTGAAGGTCTGTCATCAACCACAGAGGGCATAAAGATGGTTAAAACCATAATAAAGACTCTTATGGGAAAGAAATGCTACGGACAGGTAATAACCTATTTCTTTTTATCGTCGGCAAAGTATCTGGGATATACTTTCGGAAAACATTATGAAGCCATCCCTTTGTCGTTAAGAAGGAGAATGTCGGGAAGTCCATCCTTTTGGGACTGAAAATGTCATATGATGTATTCCGCTTTGTTTTCGATGCCGCTATACTGTGGTTGACATAAAATTGTAAATATGTTATCATAGGTGTAACAAATTCGTAATATATTTGCAATGAAAACGCAAATAGTGGACTGATGTCTCGGTTTAATCCGCTGACATTAAGAAAATTGGGGAAGAAAGATTCTATGATTAGCATTTATAAAGCAAGAGCAATGATGGGATTCCTTGCCTTATCAGTAGGAATCGGAATTGCAGGAATTGTTTCATCTGTTGGAGCTGATAAAGCGGTTAAGACGGGTGAAGTAAATGAAAACAAACCGACTGAAGCCTCAACACTGTATTCAAGTACAGAAGATATTGAGGGTGAAGTTAATTATTACAACAGGGAATGGCTTCCGAAAGAAGAAATTGCGGATGCCTACGAAAAGGAAGTAAAGGATGCGATAATACTCGTGCATACCGAAGAGGATGATTCCTTTATGAATGTTGAGTATGTTGAGCCGACACCTGAACCGACACCGGAACCGGAAGTAGAGGAAGTTGTTGAGGTTGTTACACCCGTACCTACCGAAATACCTGAACCGACACCGGAACCTACGGCAGTGCCTACAAAGCCGGCAGAAACTCCAAGTGTAAGCGGAACTGATCTTGTTGCGGCAGCTTCGGATGAAGCACTTCTTACATGTATCGTAGCAACAGAGTCGGGTTATGACTATGACGAGATGCTCGCAGTAGCAAGCGTCGTTATTAACAGATGTAATTCAAAAGGAGCTTCAATGTATTCTGTTGTAACCGCTCCTTATCAGTTCAGTGTTTATTCAAGCGGAATACTTCAGTCAGCACTTGAAAAATACAATGCCGGAAACATCAATGAATCGGCACATAATGCAGCGGTTTACGTTTTAAACAACGGTCCAACGGTAAGTTATGGCGGATTCAGAATGTACTATCAGGGAATTGAAAATGATTTCCCTGACGGAGAAAAAATCGGAACAACATGGTTCCATAACTAAGAATTTAAAATGACTTAAAAACCGGATGCTCGGGCATCCGGTTTTTTTGTGCAATGAACGGGTCTGCAACAATGTTTTTTTGTAAAGAATGGCAGAAACAGGCTTGTGTGGAGGGCGGTGAATGGTTATAATAAACAGCGGATACCGTCTGAGAGTTCCGGAACAGAGATTACGAAATGGAGAGCAAAATGGAATTGCCGATTGGATTTGAGGAAAAATATAAAAATCTTGTGCAGATGTTTTCCGACATGAAAAGTGTGATGATCTGTTTTTCAGGAGGCGTTGATTCATCATTGCTACTGAAAGCGGCAAAAGACGGAGCCGGAGACGGGGCGGCAGCGGTAACTGTGATTTCTGAGGTTATGCCGGAAAATGATCTCAGTGATGTCGCTGACATCTGTAATGAGCTTAAAATCAAACATTATGTTATAAGGGAAGAAGTTTTAAACATCAAAGGATTTAGAAACAATCCTCCGGACAGATGTTACATATGCAAAAAAGAGATTTTTGGCAAGGTTATGAAACTGGCCATCGACGAAGGATATGATTATGTTGTCGAAGGTTCAAATGCCGATGATTTGAATGATTACAGACCCGGAATGAAGGCAGTCAGTGAACTTGGAATAAAAAGCCCGCTGAAAGACTGCGGACTGACAAAGGATGAGATAAGGCTGCTGCTTAAGCAGTTTGGAATCAGGAGCTGGAATAAACCGTCATGTGCCTGTCTGGCATCAAGGTTTACATATGGCGAGGAGATAACATCGGAAAAGCTCCGGAGTGTGGCACGCGCGGAAAAGTTACTCTTTGAAAACGGATTTATCCAAAACAGGGTTCGTGTTCAGGGAAGAACCGCACGGATTGAAGTTCCTGTCGAAGATTTTCATAAACTGATGGAAAACGAGGTAAGGGAAAGACTGGAGCGTGAGCTGAAGCTGATGGGATTTTCTTATGTGACCTTGGATTTGTCAGGTTACAGAAGCGGAAGCATGAATGAAATACTATTAAAAAAGGAGTAGAAAAATGCCTGTTTTTGATTTTAATAACAGTGCACCTGCTGAGAAGAAAGCGGCTGTGTGCACCTATAAAATGTTTAAGACAAATGAATCAGAGCCATCACCGGAAAAACCGATAATGGTACTCGATAATTCAAAAAGACAGTGGAAACATCATTCCACCGGAAAGTTTACAAATCCGTCGAAAATGACGGCTTTTGAATTCAATGAGGATGACGGAGTTGTACCGGCAGACATTTTAACAATAGATGCAAGGTTTGTGAGCCTTCTTAAATGGCTCGGAGAGAACAGGATTGATGTACGGCTTTCAGGAAAGAATACTGATGAAGGATATGCCGTTTATAAAATCAGGGAGGTTGCACTTGGAAGCGGAACAAAGCTTTCGGCAGAGGACGGTTTTCTTCAGTTTATGATAGAAAGACTTCTTGCAAGTCCGGCACCGGAGGATGAAACGGATGAGGATGAAAAGGAAGAAGACGGCGATGAGATGAAGCTTACAAGTATTCAGAGTATCACCGATTTTATGAACTGTGCCGGAAGAACATTGCCGGATAATATCAGACTCTGGGCGCGAAGAAATCTTGCAGTCGCAAGATCGCATGAGGTCTCTCCGGAGGAAAGAAGACATGCACAGAGAGCCCTCTCCATAATGATGAATATTCAGTGGAAGAGCAATTATTTTGAGGCGATAGACATTGACGAGGCAAAGAGAATTCTTGATGAAGAGCTTTACGGGATGGAAAGGGTAAAGCAGAGAATTATTGAAACAATAGTTCAGATAAACAGAACACATACGCTGCCGGCATACGGACTTTTACTCGTGGGTCCTGCGGGAACAGGTAAATCACAGATAGCATATGCGGTTGCAAGGATTCTTAAGCTCCCTTGGACTACACTGGACATGAGTTCAATCAACGATCCGGAACAGCTTACCGGAAGTTCGCGAATATATGCAAATGCAAAACCGGGAATAATACTTGAAGCATTTTCGATGGCAGGTGAATCCAATCTTGTATTCATCATAAATGAGCTGGATAAGGCGGCAGCAGGTAAAGGTAATGGTAATCCTGCAGATGTTTTGCTGACACTGCTTGACAATCTCGGTTTTACGGACAATTACATAGAATGTATGGTTCCTACGGTTGGTGTTTATCCAATCGCGACGGCAAATGACAAGAGTATGATAAGTGCTCCGCTTATGTCCCGATTTGCAGTAATCGACATTCCTGATTATACACCGGAGGAAAAGAAGGTTATTTTTTCAAAGTATGCATTCCCTAAGGTGTTAAAGAGAATCGGTCTCAGGGAAGAGGAAATTTCACTGCTTCCTGAGGCACTTGATGAAGTGGTGGAAATTCACAAAAACACGTCGGGAATAAGAGACCTTGAACAGGCAGCGGAACATATGGCCGCAAATGCACTTTACCGTATAGAAGTAACTCATCTGAAGAAGGTTGTTTTCGATGCGGAAATGGTAAGAGAAGTATTGTTGTAGTGGGGGAGGAAATCCGATTAAGGTATTTAATCGGAGTTAAAAAGATGAAACTTAAAAAATATATGGCAGTTGCCATGATGATGGCAATTACTTTGGGGCTTTTTACCGGATGCGGAGAAAAGGAAGTTGTTCCGGGAAGTGATAACGTGACAGCCGGAGGCCTGCAGAAACCGGCAGAAACTGATGATACGGATTTGTATATTAACGAGGACTGGGAATACGGTCAGGTGTTGTTTGGCGGCGGCGGTTTTGTTACGGGCGTCTTTTCGACGGCATCAAAGAATCTTTACTATGCGCGTACGGATGTAGGCGGAGCTTACAGATTTGATTCTGCAAAAGGAAGATGGGAATCAATAAGTACGTCGGTAACACAGGATGACAGGGGATATCTGGGTGTTGCCGGAATGGCAATCGACAAGAACAATTCATCACATATAATACTTCTTTGCGGAACATCCTATTTCAGCAATGGAAAAACAGCCGTAATGATTTCAAATGACGGTGGAACAACATATGATACTGTCGATGTGACAGAGCTGATAAAGGTTGACGGTAATGGGATGGGCCGTCAGAATGGCGAACGTATTGCATTTGATCCTGAGGATCCTTCGATAGTATATGCGGGAGGATACAGCGGCGGTCTTATTAAAAGTACGGACGGTGGATATACATGGACAAAGCTGGAAGAATTCCCTGTAGAATCCACGGATAACGGAACCGGTATCAATGGTATTGTTGTTGTGCCGGCAGCCGAAGCAGGAGACGATAAGTCAAGAGTTTTTGTTTCAGTTTCAAGAAGCGGCGATACAAATGTTTATGTAAGTGAAAATGAGGGAGAAATATGGGAAGCGGTAAGTACTCTTCCTATGGAATACATGCCTCAGCGTATAAAATCGGATAATAACGGAAACCTTCTTATTACTTACGGTGGAAGTGAAGGACCTTGGAACGGAAGCGGTGGTGCGATATACAGATATTCAATCGCAGACGACAGGGCAGTCGATATTTCTGTCGGTGATTTAAACATGGGAGACATAGTTTTTGATCCGGAAAATACGGACAGAATGGTTGCATGTACTGAAAATGTATGGAGTCTGCAGCCTAACGGTTCATACGGAGATGAGTTCTATGTAACTGAAGACGGCGGAGCAAGCTGGAGAAGATTGAATGATGTCATGAAAATGGACGGTACTAAGGCAGAGTGGGTTGCAGATTATGCAATTCACTGGTGTGGAAGCATGATGTTGGATCCGTTTAATACCGATATGCTCATGGTTGTTTCAGGTAATGGAATTTTCAGATGTGATAATATTTGGGATGAAGAACCGGAGTTTTATTTCTTCTCGGAAGGTATAGAGGAAACGGTTCCTCTTGATGCGGTAAGTCTTAGGGACGGAACGTTGGCAGTGGTAATCGGCGACTATGACGGATTCGTAACAAATGATGTGACTAAACCGGCAACCTATCAGGAAAGTGTAGGAGGAACAACATCGGGAATTGCCATTTGTGCCTCTAATACGGACTTTAGAATTAAAGTCGGAAACAATGATAAGAAACAGGTGCTTATGTATACTTATGATGCGGGTGAGAGTTGGACAAAGATAACAAATAAGCCTGCTTCTAAAGTGCTTCGGGGAGGCAGTGTTGCAATAAGTGCAGACGGTTCAAGGATTTTCTGGAGTCCTGACAACGAATTCAATTCATATTACAGTGATGATTTAGGCGAAACATGGAATGAAATTCAGGGACTTACTGCCGGATACTATATTTATGCGGACCAAATGGAAAGCAAGTATGTATATGCATGTGCAAATGAAACATTCTATGTAAGCAGCGACGGTGGAGAGACATTTACGATTTCGGGACTTAATTATAATGCCTGTGACAGGTTTGCGGTTGAGCCGGATGGTGAAGGAAAAATCTATGTTGCATGCGGCCTTAGAGGCGTACAGGTTTCGGCAGATCATGGAACAAGTTTCACACAGCTTAATGTTTCTTATGCGGAGACTGTAGGACTTGGAGCGGGTAAAACAGACTCAGATCCATATGCAGTCTATATCTACGGAAGACCTGTGGCAGGAGATACTCTCGGTATTTATATGTCATCAGACGGAGGAGAAAGCTGGACAAGGGTTAATGATGATTTGCATAACTATGGAGGTACGGGTAATGCAGGCATGATTATCGGTGATTACAGCGTGTACGGAAGATGCTATATGAGTACGGTAGGTATGGGACTTGCGTACTTTGATTTAAAGGAAAAGTAAGAGTGTATTACAGGGCGGTAATGTGTTATTTGCCGTCCTGTTCTTTAGTTTGGAGGAAAGACAGTGACGCCTTGTTTGTATATTATCATACCATGTTATAATGAGGAAAAAGTTTTGCCTGTGACATGCGGACTTTTTTTGGAGAAGCTGGAAGATATGATAAAAAAGGAGCTTGTCGGAGAAGACAGCAGAATTTTATTTGTAAATGACGGAAGTACGGACGGAACATGGGAAATAATCCGTAAACTGGCATCCGATAATGTGCATTTCTGCGGTATATCCCAAAGCAGGAACAGAGGACATCAGAATGCGGTTCTTGCAGGTCTGATGGAAGCAAAAGAAATATGCGACATTACAATCAGCATTGATTGCGACGGACAGGACGATATCGAACCAATGGAGGCAATGGTAAGAGCGTATCATGATGGAGCGGAAATTGTTTATGGCGTAAGGAAAAACAGGCAGTCAGACAGCTTTTTTAAACGGACGACGGCTCAGGGATTTTATCGCTTTATGAAAGTAATGGGTGTTGAAACCGTATATAATCATGCGGATTACAGACTTATGAGCAGCAGAGTTCTGAAAGAATTTGCTGAGTTTAAGGAAGTAAACATATTTCTTAGGGGAATGGTTCCGCTTGTAGGCTTCAAGAGTACCTGCGTGCTTTATGACAGACACGAGAGAATGGCGGGAGAAAGTCATTATCCGTTGAGGAAGATGCTTTCACTTGCCCTTGACGGCATAACAAGTCTTTCGGTTAAACCCGTAAGATGCATTACAGGACTGGGATTCGTGGTGGCACTGTTAAGTTTTATCGGAATTGTGTGGAGCATAGTAGGAGCGATTGTCGGGAACACGATTCAGGGTTGGGCATCAATGACCTGTATCGTATGTTTTATCGGAGGTGTTCAGTTATTGAGTCTCGGAATAATAGGTGAATATATCGGAAAGATATATATGGAGACAAAACAGAGACCGAGATACATAATAAGTGACAAAACGGAAAATATGGATGGAGAAGAGAGGTAATTATGAATATAGCGGCAAAAATTGCAGAAGAACTTTCAATTAAGGAGTGGCAGACGGAAGCGGTAATTAAACTTATAGATGAGGGAAATACGATTCCTTTTATTGCAAGGTACAGAAAGGAAGCACACGGTACGCTCAACGATGAGCAGTTGAGAAAGCTGTATGAGAGACTTTGTTATCTCAGAAATCTTGAAGAGCGCAGGGAGGCTGTTTTAAGACTCATAGATGCACAGGGAAAGCTCGATGATATGTTAAAAGAGAAGATTCTTCAGGCAGAAACACTTGTGGACATAGAGGATTTGTACAGACCATATAAACAGAAAAAGCGTACAAGAGCCGTCATGGCAAAAGAAAAAGGTCTTGAACCGCTTGCAGACCTTATTTATATGCAAAAAACAGATTCTGTTACAAAGGAAGCAGAAAAATTTATTGATGCGGAAAAGGGAGTAAACTCGGTTGAGGAAGCAATTTCCGGCGCAAAAGATATTCTTGCGGAAATGATATCGGATAATGCAGATTACAGAACATATATAAGAAACAAAACCCGGGCAAAAGGGTTTATAGATGTAAGTGCGAGGGATGAAAATGAAAAAACAGTGTATGAAAACTATTACGGATTTCATGAGTGCCTGAACAAACTTGCTGGATATAAGGTTCTTGCCATAAACAGAGGTGAAAAAGAAAAGATACTTGTTGTAAAGACAGAAGCTCCGGCAGAAGAAATAATTACATATCTTTCAAGAAAAATTATAAGAAAAGATGTGGGTGAGTGCGGAAAAATCCTGCTTGAGGCGATTAAAGATGCTTATGACAGACTGATATCACCGGCAATCGAAAGGGAAATCCGAAACGAGCTGACTGAAAGTGCTGAGGAAAATGCCATCGGTGTCTTTGGTAAAAATCTGACCCAGCTTCTTATGCAGCCGCCGATTTCGGGTAAGACCGTGTTGGGATGGGATCCTGCATTCAGAACAGGATGTAAGCTTGCGGTTGTTGACAAAACGGGAAAGGTACTGGATACCAGAGTAATATATCCTACGGCGCCGACAAATGAGAAGAAAATCCGGGATGCAAAAGAGACCGTTAAGGCTCTTATAAAAAAATACAATATAAATCTGATTTCAATAGGAAACGGAACAGCTTCAAGAGAATCAGAGCAGATTGTAGTGGAATTACTTTCGGAAATAAAAGAAGATGTGAGTTATGTTATAACAAATGAAGCAGGAGCATCGGTGTATTCCGCAAGTGAACTTGCAACGGAGGAATTTCCGGAATTTGATGTCGGACAGAGAAGTGCGGCATCCATAGCGAGAAGAGTGCAGGACCCTCTTTCAGAATTGGTTAAAATTGACCCTAAATCAATCGGTGTCGGACAATATCAGCATGACATGAATCAGAAGAAGCTTGGCGAGGCACTTTCAGGAGTGGTAGAAGATTGTGTAAATAATGTGGGAGTTGATCTTAATACAGCATCTGCACCTTTAATGCAGTACATATCGGGAATAAGTAAGACGGTTGCCGGAAATATTGTTGCCTATCGAGAGGAAAATGGAAGCTTTACTGACAGAAAACAGCTTCTCAAGGTTTCAAAGCTCGGACCTAAGGCATATGAGCAGTGTGCAGGATTCATGAGAATATCAAATGGAAAGAATCCGCTTGATAATACCGGAGTTCATCCTGAAAGTTATGATGCGGTTAAGAAGCTGCTTAAGGAAATTGGAATTCCTCCGGAAGAGCTTAAAACCGGATGCAAAATAGAAATAAAGGACTATGCCGAAATGGCGAAAAAGCTTGGTATAGGAGAACCTACACTGAGAGATATAGTCAGGGAAATTGAAAAGCCGGGAAGAGATCCGAGGGATATGATGCCGCCGCCCGTACTGAGAAAAGACGTATTGGCAATAGAGGACCTCAGGGAAGGAATGATTCTTAAGGGGACCGTAAGGAATGTAATCGATTTCGGAGCTTTTGTGGATATAGGTGTACATCAGGATGGGCTTGTTCATATATCAAAGCTTACAAAAGAAAAATTCGTGAAACATCCATTGGATGTGGTAAGCGTAGGTGATATAGTTGAAGTAAAGGTGTTATCCGTAGATGTTGAAAGAAAAAGAATATCGCTTTCGATGATATGATATCCATTCTGCAGGGCTTGAGTTATAACCAAAAGACTTTTGCACATATTCGATAAAAAATATCTTAAAGAAATATAAAATTTGTATAAAAGGCACGTTGTAAAAAAAAGAGTTAGGGATTAAAATTTTCTTGTTTTGTGTCTTATAAATCGAAGTCGGTTGAACCGGCACGGACGAAAAAATAACGGACATCATTTTGGAGGATTTAATGGACAAATTAAAACCTATGCTCTTTAGTAATTTAAAGCAGTATAATAAATCGCAGTTTATAAAGGATGTTGTGTCTGGAATTATAGTTGCGATAATTGCGCTGCCGCTTTCAATTGCACTTGCACTTGCATCGGGAGTGGGACCGGAAATGGGTATATATACTGCAATTGTGGCAGGATTTATCATATCTTTTCTTGGTGGAAGCAGAGTTCAGATAGCCGGTCCTACAGCAGCATTTGCCACCATAGTGGCAGGCATTGTTTCGGAACAGGGACAGGATGGTCTTGTAATTGCAACGATACTTGCGGGTATAATACTTGTAATCATGGGATTTTGCAGATTCGGAAGCCTCATTAAGTTTATACCATATACGATAACGACAGGTTTTACTGCAGGAATTGCCGTAACAATTTTTATAGGTCAGTGGAAGGACTTTTTTGGAGTAAGTTATATGCACGGTGAAAAGCCGATAGAAACTGTTGATAAAATAAAGGCCTTCTTTGGAAATATTGATACATTTAACGCACAGGCGGCAATAGTCGGATTTGTGTGCCTGGCAATTCTTATCGTGTGGCCTATGATTCCAAAAATCGGAAAAATCGTACCGGGCTCACTTATTGCCGTGATTGCCGGAATTTTTATGGTAAAACTCGGAAATATGGATGTAAATACCATCGGAGATTTGTATACGATAAAGGGTGGACTTCCTGAATTCAGTATGCCTGCAGTGACATTTTCAAAGATAGGAAGTCTTTTACCTGATGCATTTACAATTGCCGTTCTTGCAGCAATCGAGTCACTTCTTTCCTGTGTTGTGGCTGATGGTATGATAAATTCACATCACCGCTCCAACATGGAACTTATAGCTCAGGGAGCAGGTAACATCGGATCGGCACTTTTCGGTGGAATTCCGGCAACGGGAGCAATTGCCCGTACAGCAGCAAATATCAAGAGTGGCGGACGTACACCTGTTGCAGGAATGGTACACGCACTTGTGCTTCTGCTTGTACTTGTTGTTCTTATGCCATATGCGGCACTGATTCCCATGCCTGCCATTGCGGCAATACTTTTCCAGGTAGCCTATAACATGAGTCAGTGGAGACCGTTTGTAAAGCTTGTAAAGACAGCTCCTAAGAGCGACATAACAGTACTTATTCTCTCTTTTGTTCTTACGGTTGTATTTGATCTTGTTGTAGCAATCGAAATCGGAATGGTAGTTGCATGTCTTCTTTTCATGAAGAGAATGAGCGACGAAACGGATGTTAAGAGTTGGAAATATGAAGAAAATGAAGATGATCCTGACAGCATAAACATCAGACAGGTTCCACTTCAGGTAAGGGTCTACGAAATAAGCGGACCATTGTTCTTTGGTGCGGCAGGACGACTTGCTGAAATCAGTATAAAGGATTTCACAAAGGTTCTGATCATCAGAATGAGAGCAGTGCCGGCACTTGATTCGACGGCAATGAATTCACTTGTTTCTTTGTGTGACACATGTGAACAGAAAGGAATAAGACTTGTATTTTCACATGTAAATGATCAGCCTATGCGTATTATGGAAAAGGGTGGATTCGTGGACAGAGTAGGACGAGACAACTTCTGTGCGCATATAGATGATGCTCTCGAAAGAGCTTCGAAAATTCTTGAAACAACAGAATAGTGATACATAAAGAGTGACTTCAACATAACGGTCTTTTAATCAGACGTTGTGTTGAAGTTTTTTTCTTGGAAAATGTCGTAACAGGGCGCCTGAGTGTATATAAAATATGTTTATGCGGTAATCATTTATAAAATTACAATAATCAATGACGTTGATTTATTGACATCCGCAACTGAAAATCTATAATAAAAATGTCGTATCGTTTGAGGAATGATATTGAAAAATACTCAGACGACTGATATTATACCAGGAGGCGGACTTATGTGGAAACTTAAATACAGATTAAGCATGTGGATGAGAGGAAGATACGGATATGATGAGTTTTCAAAGGCGTTGAATTACTTTGCAATTGTCATGTTTATTCTTTCGATGATTTTGGGATTCGGAAGTTTTTATCCGGTTGGTGTTATAGCAGTTTTTTATTCTCTGTACAGAACATGTTCGAGGAATATAAACGCGAGAAATGTAGAGAAGAGAGCTTACATAAAGGCAAAATCAAAAATAATCGGGACTTTCAGAATTAATATAAGAAGATTTAAGGAAAGAAAGACCCATAAGTATCATAAATGTCCGTTTTGCAAAACATACAACCGTATACCAAGAGGACATGGAAGGGTATTAATTACATGTCCTAAATGTGGTACAAGTTTTGAAAGAAGGGTGTAAAACCGTTTTATAGAGGTGGTAATGGCGAGAGATCCATACGAGGTGTTAGGCATAAGCCGCACCGCAAGCGATGAAGAAGTAAAAAAGGCTTATAGGGCCGCAAGCAGAAAATGGCATCCTGATGCGAATCTGAATAATGAAAAGGAGGCTGAAGAAAAGTTTAAGGAAATTCAGGAGGCATACAGAAGAATCACCGATGCCCGTGAAAAGGGATATGATTCTTTTGAAAACACAGGTTCATATGGCGGTACATATGGAAAAAATGCATATGGCGGTGCAGGTTCATATGGCAGAACGGGAGGTTATGGCAATTCAGCTAATGGCAGAACGGCTTACGAATGGCAGTTCTCCGATTTTGACTTTTTCGGAGGCGCTTCCGGAAGACCGTGGGCAGAAATCTGGGAGAGTGATACGGAAGAAATTAAGAATATAGCTTTGATTATTAATTCCGGAAGGTATTCGGAAGCTATAAACAGACTGGACCGGGTATTCTTAAAAGATGACAGGTGGTATTATATGGCTGCACTCGCAAACTGGGGATGCGGCAGGATGGTTAATGCAAAGAACTGTATATCATATGCCATATCACTTGCACCGGGAAACAGAACCTATAAGGAAGTTCAGAAGAAATTGAACTCGGGAACAGAGACATATACAAAGAGAGAAACCGAATATGGCACAAGAGGATATGTTTCACTTGTCTGTGTGAGACTTCTTTTCTGGAATGCAATCTGTAACTGCCTGCTTGGCAGCAACAGATTCTGCATATGATAATCCTTCAGCAGTATAAGCAGCCGGTATGAGGTAATTTATAAGTGAGCTTTTTTCATAATCATGAAACCCGGCAGAGGGCGTGAATAAACGAAATACAGAGTTTTGTGGAAATATTTAGTGGACTTTAAATCAGGTTCATAGTATACTTTTATTTATTGACCCTTTGAAGAAGTAAAATAGGGATTATTTGGAGGTATTATGGAAAAAAGAGACACTTGGTCGTCAAGAGCTACGTTTATTCTGGCGGCAATCGGAAGTGCGGTAGGTTTGGGAAATGCATGGAGATTTCCGGGGCTTGCGGCAAAACATGGCGGAGGTACTTTTTTGCTTGTTTATCTGGTTGCGTTGTTCGTAATCGGAATTCCGCTTTTGATGATGGAGATTTCAATTGCAAGAAAGTTCCGTAAGGGAGCAATCGAGTCCATGCGAGGCATAAATAAAAAATGCGAGTTTATCGGATGGGCGGCAACAAGCAATGCATTTGTAATTGTTACATATTATGCAATTGTTTTTGCATGGGTTATTATGATGGTAGCTTATGCACTTAAATTTGCGGGAATGACAGGTGATGCGGCAGCGGCAAGCAATGTGTTTGCAGAAGCTACAAAAACAACCTGGGATGTAACCGGTTATTCGATTCCGATTCCCGTACTTATTTCAGCAGTCATTGCCTGGGGTGCAATTTATTATTGCATAAGAAATGGTGCACAGAGTGTAGGAAAGGTTGTTAAGTATACGGTATTCCTTCCGGTTATATTCCTTTTACTCATGGCTGCAAAAGGTGTTACCATGGACGGTGCGGGAGAAGGACTCAAGATGTTCTTTACACCAAAACTTGATGCACTTAAGAGCTCCGGACTTTGGATTGATGCAATAGGTCAGGTGTTCTACAGCCTTTCAATCATGATGGCAATCATGTTCGCCTACGGTTCATATCTTGATGAAAAATCCAACATTGCCGTTGACGGAATAATTATTGCACTTTCTGATGCAGCGGTAAGTATTTTGTCAGGAATTGTAATGTTCTCAACAATGGGCGGTGTAGGAATGCTTGATTCTATTTCTGATTCGGGAATTGCAACAGCATTTATCATATATCCGAGTGCAATTGTTAACCTTACAAATGTCGGCTGGTTCAATGCGGCATTCGGCGTCGTTTTCTATCTGATGCTTGTAACACTGGCAATAGATTCAGCATTTTCAATTATTGAAGGCGTATCGGCATCAATAGCTGATAAATTCCATCTTAATCCAAGAAAAGTAACAAAGGTGGCATGCATAATTGCTGCATTGATTTCTCTTCTTTATACAACAAGAGCCGGGCTTGCATGGCTTGACATCGTTGATCACTGGACAAACATGTTTAACCTGATTCTTATCGGTGTTCTTGAATGTTTTGCGATTGGATGGCTGTTTGATACAAAGAAGGTCGTAAAGGAAATCAACAGAAATACCAACAGGTTCAAGATTCCGTCTTTTTGGATTCTTGCTTCGATCAAATTCATTGCACCTATATCACTTGCAGTTCTCTTTGTCTGGAACATGTACAGTCTTTTCGTAACGAATGGAGGACATTACGGATATGCTCTCTGGGCTGAAGTTTCGGCAGGATGGGTAGTTTCCATATTGGTATTCCTCAGTGGATTCATTGCAAGACTTGTAATTAACCACATGAAAAAGAAACATAATTTCGTTGAAAACGAAATTGTTTGGGAAGAAACTGAAGAGTAGTTAAAAGGACGGTTTAAAACCGTCCTTTTTTGATTTTCTAAGAGAAAAAGAATGTTGTAATGGAGAGATTTGTAGGGTAAAATGCAGAGTGAAAACATGAGAGAAAGGCGGAAAAAACATGATAAAAAATGTGGTTTTTGATATAGGTAAGGTCCTGATAGATTTCAGATATAAGGAGTATATGAGGGAGTTGTCGTTTGATGAGTCCGTAATAGAAGAAATTTCTGAAAAGATGGTACTTGACGATGATTGGAATTCTCTTGACAGAGGAGAAGAAGAGGAAGTTTTTATAGAAAGAATTAAGGGAAAACTCCCGAAGTACGAAAAGGAAATAGACGAATTCTTTAAAGACTATGGTAATCTTGTAGAATCCTATCCGTATGCGAAGGCGTGGCTTGAGGGATTGAAGAAAAGAGGCTACGGTGTATATCTCCTTTCAAACTATCCCGAGAAAATGTTTGAAAGACATTCATCGGAGAAGTTTAGCTTTATGGACTCTGTTGATGGAAAAATTGTCAGCGGAATGGTAAAACTCAGAAAACCGGAAAAAGAAATATATGAACTTCTGCTTGATACTTTTGGCTTAAAAGCGGAAGAATGTGTATTTATAGATGACAGAATTGAAAATGTTGAGGCGGCAAGGAATTCAGGATTGAAGGCAATACATTTTGATGAGTACGAAAATGTATGTGCTAAACTTGAAGCGTTTCTGACAGAGGAATGAGAAGGTAATGGCGAAAAGTAAGAAAAGCAGCAGTAACGGATTGTTTATCTTTTCATTTCTCGGATGGACGGTCAGGATGCTTTTTAAAGCAATCGGATTTTGTTGTTCCCTGGTTTTTAAAATTATTTCGCTTCCGTTTGTTTTGATTTTTCGTAGTAAGGAGCCAAAAAACGGAGAGGAATATGAAAAGTACATATGCAGACGCATGAAAAAATCCGGATACAAAAACATTCGGACAACATCAGTGACCGGAGATCATGGAGTTGATATTCTTGCATCATCCGGGAAGAGAACATATGCCGTGCAGTGTAAGTTTTATTCATCAAATGTTGGAAATTATGCGGTTCAGGAGGCATATACGGGGTGCGCATACTATGAGTGTGATGTCCCGGTGGTTGTAACCAATATGTTTTTCACAAAGCAGGCAAAGCAGGAAGCAGAAAAGCTTGGAGTTGAACTTTGGGAAGAAAGCAGGATACCGGTTCGAAAAAGTATCTTGGGAAGATTATTCGGAAATGTCAAAAAGCCTGTTTATGAGGAGTGTTTCGATGACCGTGAAACTATTTCAGATGAAGTTGATACGGAAGAGATTCATGAAAGGCATGAATCTGACGAATCTGAAGAAATGAGTTGTGAGGAAAGCACTGTGGCAGCGGAGGGTCATAATGAAGGCAGTACCGCAGGGATTGATGATTTTATCGAAATAACCGACAGTGACGGTAACAAAACACTGGTAAACAGGCAAAGCTGGCTTTACGGAGAAGATAATTAACGGTTATGCGGCAGAGGAGGAAAGTTTATGGAAATTCAGGTGTTTTCGGGTTTTATGCCATTGATAAACAGCAGTTTTGAGCCCGGCGAAGCCCAAAAAACAATACAGCAGATGGAAAATGCAACATTTAGGGATATCGCACAGGCGGAAATCTGCTATTTTACGGGTCAGGCGGAGAAGTGTGTTGAAATCACGGAACAGTATCTGATGCATCCGCAGATATATGTTCGTCTGTCCGCAAATTTACTGTATTGTTTTTCCTGTTTGGCCGGTGGCAACATTACAGGTTCAAAAAAATGCCTCGAAATGATAACATCGTGCCTGAAGGAAGCTTTTGAAAAGAATCAGAGTGAAGAAATAAAAGCGGCCTGTGTTTTTTCTGCATATCTGAGCACGGTATTACTTCATGTTCCGTTGAAAAATCTGCCGCCATTGGAGGAGTATAATAAAAAACTGCCTATAGGAATCCGCTTGTATGCGCTCTATATTCTGTCGCATGATGCTTATTTAAAAAATGATTACGGTAGAGCACTCGGAATGGCACAGGCGGGAATTGTCATGGCCGAACGCACATATCCGATTGCCGTGCTGTATCTGTATTGCATTGTTTCCATGTGCCATATCAACCTGAAAGAGCAGGATAAAGCAAGAGACACTTTTCTGACAGCATGGGAAATAGCGAAAAAAGACGGTTTTATAGAGCCGTTTATCGAACATCACGGATTGCTTCAGGGAATATTGGAGGCATGCATACGCAAAAGTGAGCCACAGTTATATAGAAAAATAGCCAAGGGAGTAATAGCTTTCAGCAGGGGCTGGATAAAACTGCATAATCCGAGTACGGACAATAAGGTTACTGAATTACTGACACCTATGGAATTCTCCATAGCCATGCTGGCGTGCAGAGGATGGTCTAATCAGGAAATAGGAGATATGCTGGAACTGTCTTTAAATACGGTAAAACATTATATGACAGTCATTCTTGAAAAACTGGATTTAACAAAAAGAGAGCAATTGAAGGAGTATGTAAATCAGTAGCAGGCACTTTATGGCCGGGAAAAGTGTATTGTTTTTCAGTCACGATTTTTTATAATTATCTTATATTCAGAGAATATAGGATAATTATAGAAGGAGGAACTGACATGAAAAGAAAACAATTAATAAAAAGACTGTCAGCTGAGGTTTTTTCGTTGAGTATGGTGTTGGCATTGGTGGTTCCGGGGAAAGCAGTACATGCTGAAACAGGAAAAAGCGAAAGAACCTGGAAGGACACGACAGAGGCAGTGCAGGACAGTGTGACTATTAACAAAATGACAGGATGCCGTCAGGAAGTTGGAAAATTAAGTGATGCGAAGAGTGAATGCGTATCCATGTATGCACCGTCTGTAGCGTTAGGTGATATTGACAGTGGTGGCGCTGATATTTACTCTGATTTGAGCGTGTGTAAACTACGCATTGTTTGAAGATGAATTTTACTTAAAATCACAAATAGATGTATTAAAGGAAAGTTTGGAACTCTTTATCATGAAATACAACCCGACAGCCAGATCGGGTACCATAACAGAATAAAATTTTTAAGAGAATATCCATAGTAGTATGTATAACATTCTACTATACAACCTTAACGGCTTATATTACAAATCAAATCTCTCTCAGGAGGTATATTCAATGAAAATCACAAAAAGACTTATTCCAATAGTGCTAAGCCTTGTATTTGTCATATCTGCATTTATGACAGTATCGGCTTTGGAAGTTCCGTCTGGGACAGCGGAACAAGACGGTATTGTAGCAACCCTGACTTGCGATAAGACCGAGTATTCGGCTGACGAAAAATTGGCTGTTACGCTAACCGTAAAAAACAATAATCCTTATTCTGTTGAAGGCATTGAAACGGAGATTATTCTGCCTGACGGAATCAAGACCGAATCCGGCGAATTAAAGCAAACAGCATTTACATTAAATGCTGGCGAAAGCAAAGACGGAAGTGTGACACTTGCAAAAATTCCGGAAAAGCCGATTGCATCAAACAGTCCGCAAACCGGAGATAACTCACTTGTTGGCTTGTATGCTGTTATTATGCTCCTGTCCGGCGGTGCGATGGTTGTTATTGGAATCAAAGAAAAATGGTTCCGTAAAAAAGGTGTGATGTCCCT
>CAZOZM010000012.1:0-53616 GCA_964584255.1 uncultured Lachnoclostridium sp.
CTAGCTGGCGGAACCTCTCATTTTATTTTGTACTAAATCTTGACACAGGACCACACTTTTCTTCTTTTCCGTCTTTTTAATATCTCATTTCTTTCCTCCCATTCTGCATCTACAGTATACAGATAAAATACTACTTTCAAAGAATTGTAGGGAAATTATCCATTCCTGTTTAAAAGATGTGCAAAACAATATGTTGTTATTACGACACCACCATACTGATATATTGTCAATAATATATCGCATTTCTTCAAGGTCATTCTGTTTAATCTCCCGTTAAAATCAAAAACCACCCATATTTTACCAATATAATTCACTATAACTCCAAACGGACAACTAAAAAAGCACTTTCTTTGCCGGATTTCCGTAAAGAAAGTGCTTTTCATAAATTCATGACATAACAAAAATTTTCATGTCATTTCCGGTATATTTTCTATTTTCACATATGATATCAGTATTTTCTTCCAATTAAACTTCATCGTTTTAACCCGTTACTAACTTACAATTCCTATTCAAATGCTTAATATCCGTACTTTTTTCTTTTGTTTTTCATGAACAGAACCGTAACCAATACTGCCATCAGTTCTGCCACAACAATCGAAGTCCAAATTCCATCAATCCCCATAAAAAACGGCAGAATAATTACCGCAGCTATCTGAAAAACAAGTGTTCTCAAGAACGAAATTGCAGCTGAAACCGGTCCGTCATTAAGTGCCGTGAAGAATGATGAACCAAAAATAGCAAATCCAGAAAGTAAAAACGAGAATGAAAAGATTCCAAAGGCTCTTATTGTGAGTTCTAAGAGGTCTTCATCATATCCTACAAACATATTGGCCAACGGCCCAGCCAATATCAGCGCCGCTCCAAACATTACAACCGCAAAGCATCCGATTATTGTAAGACTTTTTTTGACAAGCCCTTTCAATTCATGCTTATTTGCAGCACCGTAATGATAACTTATAACCGGAGCAATTCCCGTTGAATATCCGATGAATACAGCCTGAAAAATCATACTCACATACATAAGAACCCCGTATGCTGCCACGCCATCTTCTCCGGCATACTTAAGAAGCTGCGCATTATATAACATACTCACTATCGACATTGATATATTGCTCATTAGCTCAGATGAACCGTTCAAACATGTTATTCCAAGAATTCTCATCTCTACTTTGGTTTTACCGAGTTTTAACATACTTCCGTTTTTTCTGCTGAAATATATCAGCGGAAGAATTCCACCGACGCACTGACTTATTGCCGTTGCAGCAGCAGCTCCTGCAATCCCCCATGGCAATACGGCAACGAAAAGCGCATCCAAAACCATGTTTGTAACTCCGGCTGCAACTGTCACCACAAGCCCAAGTACGGGTTTCCCTGATGTAGCAAAAAGACACTGAAATTCATATTGTAAAATATATGCTGGCACCGCAGCCAGAATAATGCGTCCATATATAACACAGTTATCAAGCATTTCTCCTTCTGCACCAAGCAGACCGGCTATCGGTTCTATTAAGGCAATACCAATAACCGCAAATATCACACCGCACACAATGGAGCTGTATACAACAAGTGAAAAAATCCTGTTAGCCTTCTTTTCATCGCCTTCTCCAAGCGTTTTGGCTATAAGTGCACCTCCTCCGGTTCCAAACATAAAACCGGCTGATCCCAAAATCATCAAAAATGGCATAATGAAATTGACGGCCGTAAATTGAACCTTGCCGGCATAATTTGACACAAAGAAGCCATCTACAACTCCGTATATCGACGTAAAAACGAGCATAATAATTGATGGCAGTGTAAACTTTAAAAGCTTTCTAAATGTAAAGTGATCTGATAATTGAATCATATTGCCCCTCTTATAATAAAGTAGTAGTATTTACAGTCTCTCTAAAGACTGTCTGCATCCTGCAAAGTATGCCGTGGATTATCTTTACCATCTGTTCTTGGATAAGTCCGCCCGATTTAACAAAAAAAGAGCTCGATTAGCAGTTTTCACTGTAACCGGGCTCACCCGACATCTTCTCCGACAGAAATTCCAATTGGAATCAGGCACTACGGTGCCCTGCCCTCCGATGATCATATTCATTTATCCACAAAGCAGAATTTTATCATCTGTTTCTTTACTTGTCAATAAGTCATACTGTTTCTATATACAGTATTCATAAAACCTGTCGTTTCCTGTCGCTCTCCCCAACCGAATAAAATCCGATCTGAATCCTTGATTTCACTTTACGTTTTTGTTATCATACCCTTGTATCCGAACATTCTGATTATAATATGTCTTATATAAGACCAACCTGTATTCTCCATTTCAGATACACTATCCATTAATCTCACGGAGGTTTTTATGAAGCATTACGATGTTATTATTGTCGGTGCGGGACCGGGTGGCATTTTCGCTGCATACGAATTAATAAAACAAAATGCCGGACTTTCCATTGCCGTTTTTGAAGCCGGTCATAAACTGTCCGGACGTAAATGTCCTATTGACGGAAACAAGGTTACAAACTGCATAAATTGTAAAAGCTGCTCAATAATGAGTGGATTTGGTGGTGCCGGTGCATTTTCAGATGGAAAATATAACATCACAAATGATTTCGGCGGCACTCTCTACGAGCATGTTGGCCGTAAACAGGCTATTGAACTCATGAAATATGTTGACGATATCAATACAGCATATGGTGGCGCCAGTACCAGACTTTACTCAACTGCCGGAACTCAATTCAAGAAAATATGTATGCAGAACAAACTCAAACTGTTAGATGCGTCTGTCCGCCATTTGGGCACCGACATCAATTACATAGTTTTGGAAAATCTGTATAATCTTCTTAAAGACAAGGCCGATTTTTATTTTAATACCCCTGTTATCTCAATGGAGCATTCCGACAACGGATGTATAATTCATACGGAAAAAGACGACTATCAGTGTTCCAAATGCATTGTTTCAGTTGGGCGCAGCGGAAGTAAATGGATGGAGGAAATATGCCGCCAGATGGATATTCCGACTAAATCCAACCGTGTCGATATAGGAGTTCGTGTGGAACTTCCCGCAGTCATCTTCTCTCATCTCACGGATGAGCTCTATGAGAGTAAAATCGTTTATAGAACCAGACAGTTTGAGGATAACGTCCGAACTTTCTGCATGAATCCTCATGGAATTGTCGTAAACGAAAATACCAATGGCATAGTGACGGTAAACGGACACAGTTATGAGGGTGAGGATATGCAGACAGAGAATACAAACTTTGCCCTTTTGGTTGCCAAACATTTTTCCGAGCCGTTCAAAGACAGTAACGGCTATGGTGAAAGCATTGCAAGGCTTTCGAACATGCTCGGAGGCGGTGTCATCGTTCAGCGCTTTGGAGATCTCGTAAGAGGACGCAGAAGCACGGGAAGCCGTATTGAGGAGGGATTGGTTACCCCTACCCTTTCTGCAACTCCGGGAGACCTCAGCCTCGTTCTTCCAAAAAGAATTCTGGACGGAATCATCGAAATGATATATGCTCTTGATAAAATCGCACCCGGAACAGCCAATGACGACACGTTGCTTTATGGTGTAGAGGTAAAGTTCTACAATATGGAAGTTGAGCTTGATGAAAATCTTGAAAGCAAATACAGAGGACTTTACATAATAGGTGATGGCAGCGGTGTTACTCATTCACTGTCACATGCCTCGGCAAGCGGAGTATATGTTGCAAGACACATCTGCGAAAATCTCAAAAAAGTTTAAAACAAAGTATAAGGCGATATGTTCAAAACATGTCGCCTTATCTTTTTACTCTACATTTTTCAACGCCTCATCCATGCGTATTTTTCTTATTCTGTTAAAATCAAGCAATGCAACAACCATGTATGCAACAATTACAAAGACAAACATTTTCGTGCACCCTGCCATGGACAATTTGAAATCATACCATCCGCTGTAATCCATAATCATTACCCGCCAACAGGCCCTCATCATCTGTTTACCTATGAAAACACCGAGCAGTGATTCCATTATCACGACGAATGTGGTGGAGAGCAGATATAATCCTGCTATCTCACTGTTTTTGTATCCCAGAATTTTTGTCATTGAAATAGCATTCTCATTTTTTTCTATTATTATCTTAGTCAGAAGATAAATAAGAAATACCGAAAGCACTATACAAAGATACTGGAAGTATTCCATCACCGAACCCATTGAATGATCGAGCTGATCGCACATTTTGGTTATTTCCTTTTCCGTAATGATGGCAGCTATCAAATCTTTGTCCAAATCATTAATTTCACTGTCCGAGAAGAAACCGGTGAATATTCCCTCGCTTACATCAAAGTCTTTTCTGTATGCCTCCTCATCGACAAAAGCAGCAATACTTTGTGTTCCTTCATAGATTCCCACAATTTTATACTCGTAAGACTTATCGGCATATTTATCATCAAGCCTGATCGTATCCCCTTCTTTCAATGAAAATTTCTTACTGAAAGGATCCGTAATCACCACTTCTCCCATCTTGAGGGAATCCAATTGTTCTGACTTTATATATTCACTTTCCTCTGCTATCCCATATAGAGAGATTTCTTCTTCATGGTCATTCTTTGTATAAAGCAGTGATGTCATGAGAAACTTTTCCGCATCTTCATTTTTCGTCTCAACAACATTACCGTTTTTATCAATACTTGTTGTAAGCACATATTGATATTTTGAAATCATGCTCTCTGCCGCATTTTCTTTGTAATAGTCAAGTGTTTCCGGCATTCCGACGGAAAAAGCAAGCAGTAACATTACAAAAACAATTCCAACAAAAAGTATCAGGTAATTCACAGTATTCTGCAATACGATTCTAATACGGAATCTGCTGAAAAAGGATATTCTTGGCAGCCTCACCGTCTTCTGTCTTTTTCTCTTTTTCAAATCATGCCGCAGAAACTGTAACGGTGTCTTTTTCATATTGTATGTTATTACTGCAAAATTTACCACCAGCATAATTACAATAGGTATAAGAGTAGTTTTTACGAAAGCTTCAGAATTCCATATTGTCTTATAGGTAGGAAGACTGTAACTGTCGTAGTACATACCAACGACTATGTCTTTAAGCACGGTATATCCCAGGATGTTTCCTATAAGTGCTGAAATCAATGTTACAACCATGGGTACTGAAATAAAATGGAAAACAAGTTCTCCCCTTGTATATCCCGAGGCTCTTAATGTTCCTATAACAGATGATTCCCTTGATATCGTATTGCTGATTGTAAGTGCGAAAATAAAAGCAATAATTACAATGAATACTGCAAGTAACACTGCCATTAGAGACTCATCTGATTCAATATCCGAAATTGCAAATTGTATTGCCTGGTTTGAGTAGGCCGGAAGATAGTCTTCCAAATCATTTCCGGCCGAGAGAACCTGTTTGTACATGCCCTCCAAAAATTCATCAGAAGCTTCTTTTTTCTCAATATCACTTATCGGATTTTCGTTGTAGAACCAGGAATACGAATAATGTATCCTCTCGTTCAATTTGTCAAACCCTTCCCGGGTAAGCATACCGACATCAAATTTTATCGCATCAAACATCAGGTCCGTATTTTTTTCATGCAATGTGGAATAATTTACATATGCTATAAGACCAACAACTTTATACTTACATTCTCCGATTGTAATCTCGTCGTCAACCATTATTCCTGCATTATCTGCATGCATACGGTCGATTGCCACTTCACTTTCGTTTTCCGGCAGACGTCCGTCCAATACACAGGCTCCATTTATCTCTTCATTTCTGACATACACTCTGATTGTGCCGTCAGACTCACCATCATTATCATTGTCCTCGCTTTCATTTCTGTAGAAAAATTCGTGTATTTGAGAATCCGTTTCTGAACTGATTTTTTCCATAAGCTCCTTATCAGCCTTTTGAGTAAGTTCAAAATGGCCGTCTTCAAGCTTATATTTTTCTGTTGATTCATCTGAAGCAACTATCATACTCCCGTTTGCAACATACATTCCTGAAACAAAACCAATAACCAGAATCAGAAATAATGACGTTACAAAATACTTTTTCCAATCCGTTTTAAGCTCTTTGGGTATTCTTTTTATAAGAGGATTTCCTACTTTCTTACCGCTCATGCCGTCACTCCCTTACCATTCAAGATTCTCTGCGTGAACTTTGTTCAGATTCACCTCATTTTTTCTTACAACACCGTCACGAAGCTTAATCACATGATCAGCCATTTCCTTTATAGCCTCATTGTGTGTTACCATAATCACGGTATTTCCATATTTGACATTTACATCTTCTATAAGCTTAAGTATTTCCTTGGATGTATTATAATCAAGTGCTCCGGTCGGTTCATCACATAAAAGTATATCAGGATTCTTTACAATTGCGCGTCCGATTGATACCCTCTGCTGCTGACCTCCCGAAAGCTGATTAGTAAGCTTATACCTGTGTTCATAAAGACCGAGCGTATGCAGAAGCTCGTCAATATCAAGTGCGTTATCGGATAAATATGCACCAACCTCTATATTTTCCTTTACATTAAGGTTTCCTATAAGATTATACATCTGAAATACATATCCCAGATGTTTTCTTCTGTACCGGGTAAGGTTTTTCTCGTTCATATCCTTCAATTTGTCACCGTTAATAGAAATATAACCGGAGTCTGCGCTGTCAATTCCACCGATAATATTTAATAAGGTAGATTTTCCCGAACCCGATGGTCCGAGAAGAACGCAAAATTCACCTTTGGCAACTGAAAAATTCATTCCCTTTATTACTTCCTGTCTTGTATCTCCGCTGCCAAATCCTTTTTTTAAATCCACGATTTCCAAAAACTTCTTTTCTTCTTCTGACATACTTCCACCCTTTCTCTTATAAAATATTCTTTACTTCATATCCGGCCTTTTCCACAATTTCAGTTATATACGAATTACTGATTTTTCTATCCGCATATAAAACTGCTCTTTTTCTCCTAAGACTTACTCTTGCGGCTGCACCTTCAATTTCATTAAGTTTGTTTTCAACCCTGTCAGAACAGTTTTTGCATTTCATCCCCTCAATAAGTATAACTTTCTTCTCAACCACATTCTCCGGTTTTTCTTTCTTTACTGCTGCCGGGTCCCCTCCTCCGCAGCATCCGCCCTGACCTTTAAAATGGCTCATACTCGAACGAATCGCATATACAATTGCCAATAAAAGTACCAGGCATACTACAACATCACCCATTCCGTCCTCTTTCCAAGGAAACTATTACGCTTGCATCATAATTCGTAACCCGCTTTCCTTTAGTTAGTTGTGTTTACACAGTTAGTCTTGTTTTACTTGGTTAGTTGCATCTAACTATTCATACTTTACTCCTCTTTTTCTTATATGTCAAGCATTAAAATATCCCTATACGATTAAATTTCCCCATTGAACATATTCCATTTTGCATTTCCTCATGCTATAATGAAGCAGAATTTCAAAAAGGAGAACATGACTATGGGTTTTTTCGACAAATTATCTTCATTTTTATCCACTGCATCTAAAGTTTCTGACAAGGCAATGGATGTTTATACACAAACCAAAAATATATCTGATACATTTTCCAATAACGGAAAAGCATCCTCTGACAGAAAACCCGGTAAAACTGTTGACCAGAGAATACGTAATGTATGTGCCCGCAGTTTTCCTGAATACATACTGAAATCAGGCATTCCTGCTTCTGAAGTTAATGCCGGTTATGATGCTCGAAATTTCAGTTTTATGTTATTTAAAGACAATTCTCCAAAACTTGCCATAATGGTTTTATCCGGACATAATGATTATGCAAAGAAGGATGTCAGGGCGGCTCACGAAGCATGTCATACATATGGTATAAACTGCATTAACATAATGACCTATCTTCCAAGTACGGAAGAATATATTACTGACAGAATAATGGCAAACATCCGTTAGTTCTGATTTAAAACCGATAAAAAGAAAGAGAAATGTAATTTTTATTACGCCCACGGTGGGCGAAGCATAAGTCTTAAAATGTTTTGTGGGTGACAGACTTATGTTCATGCCCGGTCGATAAAGCACGGCTTTATCGTTTCAAAGCTGATTTCTCTTTCTTTTTTTATTTAAGGAGTATGATTTTGACGGAACTTATACAAATAGAGAAACTTTTCTCACCGGAATTCTTTACGGATTTTGTTTCCTGTAAAAAAACGTCCCCTAACATATCATCCGCCGAGTTAATTCAATTCGAAAACTATATCTCATCAGGGGCGTTTGACAGGGTGAAAGAACTTATTTTAAGCGGTCGTTTTCCCTCAGAGCCATCAACAAAAAAGATAATAAATAAAGAGGGGAATTCAAAAAAAAGAATTGTTTATTCCTTTGATTCCGATACCCTTATTGCATTGAAGTATATCGCCCACACTCTGTATCAATATGATTTTGTATTTTCAGATAATTGCTACGCATTCCGAAAAGACAGAGGTGTCGGCACGGCCATCCGTAAAATAAAAAGTGATAAATCCCTTTCTCTGAAATACTGTTATAAAGCCGACATACATAATTATTTCAACTCAATAGCCACCGGACGTCTGCTTGAACAGCTTCGATTCATAAAGGACTCTGATCCTCTTCTCTTCAAAATTTTTGAGAATCTTCTTCTTGAAGAATTCACATATTATAACGGACAGCTTATAAAAGAATCGAGAGGTGCCATGGCCGGAGTTCCCGTTTCAGCCTTTTTTGCCAACCTCTATCTTTCATCTTTAGACTTCATGTTCCATGAAGAAGGTGTTACCTATTTCCGCTATTCCGATGACATAATTGTATTCGCTGAAACCCGGGAAGAACTTGATGTATACAGAAATCGTATACTCAACTGTCTCGACACCTTCGGTCTTTCAATAAATAAAGATAAGGAAAGTTTTTCATGTCCGGGTGGAACCTGGGAGTTTCTCGGTTTTTCATACAACTCGGGTGTAATTAATCTTTCTGAAAATACAATCAGAAAAATGAAACATAAAATAAAACGCAAGGCCCATGCCCTCGCACGATGGCAGCGCAAAAAAGGCCTTTCTCCGGATAAGGCAGCTAAGGGATTTATTAAGGCCATGAATCGAAAATTCTATGGAAGGCCTGACAGCCATTTGACGTGTGAGGATTCTCCAGAGCTTACATGGAGTCGTTGGTTCTTTCCTTATATAAACACGCACAAGGGTCTTGAAGAGATTGACCATTATATGCAGTCCTACATCCGATATCTGTATACGGGCAGACATTACAAAGGAAATTTTCGTATCAGTTATCAGGATTTAAAGCAGCTAGGCTACCGGAGTTTGGTTCACGAATACTACAACTTCAAAAAAAATAAGATTTTACTTTACTGAACGGCAAACAAAAGAGTATAATATGCTTTGTTTGATTTGGTTATTACCGTAACATTGTCAAACAGGAAAGATATAAATGATTGAGGACAAACTTATGAAAATCGGATTTGATAATGAAAAGTATCTAAAAATTCAATCTGAACACATTAAAGAAAGAATAAGTCAGTTCGGAGATAAACTTTATCTCGAATTTGGCGGAAAGCTCTTTGATGACTATCATGCTTCAAGAGTTCTTCCCGGTTTTAAACCCGACAGTAAGCTTTCAATGCTTATGCAGCTTGCTGACGTCGCTGAAATCGTTATCGTCATCAGTGCTTCAGATATTGAAAAAAACAAAGTTCGAGGTGACCTTGGCATTACTTATGACGTCGATGTTTTACGTCTTATAAGTGAATATGAGAAAAAGGGGCTTTATGTCGGAAGCGTTGTCATAACACATTTTTCGGGACAGCCTGCAGCCATCTCGTTCCAGGAAAGACTTGAAAAGAAAAACATTCGTGTATATAAACATTATTTCATCGATGGTTATCCTTCAAACATTCCTCTCATCGTCAGTGAAAACGGATTCGGAAAAAATGACTACATAGAAACAAGTAAACCACTGGTAGTTATTACCGCTCCCGGTCCCGGCAGTGGAAAGATGGCAACCTGTCTCTCCCAGCTCTACCATGACAATATAAGAGGAATTAAGGCCGGATATGCAAAATTTGAAACGTTTCCAATTTGGAACATACCTCTTAAGCATCCTGTCAACCTCGCTTATGAGGCTGCCACGGCAGATCTTAATGACGTAAATATGATTGATCCGTTCCATCTTGAGGCGTATGGTGAAACTACCGTAAACTATAACCGCGATATTGAAATCTATCCTGTACTCAATGCCATTTTTGAAGAAATTTACGGCGAAAACACCTACTATAAGTCTCCGACCGATATGGGTGTCAACATGGTAGGTAAATGTATCATAGATGACGAGGCCTGCTGCCAGGCATCAAGAATGGAAATAATCCGGAGATATTACAATGCGGTAAACCACTTTGCCAAGGATGGTACCGGTGAGAACGAGGTCTATAAGATTGAACTTCTCATGAAGCAGGCAAAAATCTCAACAGACGACAGAAAAGTTACGGTTGCAGCCAAGAAACGCTCTGAAGAACTCGGTGTACCATGTGCCGCAATTGAACTTAACGATGGCACGATTATAACATCAAAAACGTCAGATTTTCTCGGAGCATCTTCTGCTCTCATACTTAATGCGCTTAAGCATCTTGCCGGCATTCAGCATGATGAAAAGCTTATAAAACCTGAATCAATTGAACCTATTCAGGAATTAAAAGTCAAATACCTCGGCGGTAACAATCCACGTCTTCACAGCGATGAGGTACTTATAGCTCTTGCTCTTACTTCCGTAAGAAGCCCTAATGCAAGACTTGCCCTCGAACAGCTTCCAAAACTAAACGGATGTCAGGTTCACACAACCGTTATGCTGTCAGAAGTTGACTCAAAGACTTTTGCGAGACTGGGTGTTGACTTAACCAGTGAACCGATAAACACAAAGAAAAAATTCTACTAAAGCCTAAATGCCGGCAGATGATTTCTACCGGCATTTTCACTACACGGAGGAAAAATGAAAACTAGAGATTCTTTTAAAAACCGCTGGGGATTTATTCTTGCCTGCATAGGCTCGGCAGTAGGAATGGGAAACATTTGGATGTTTCCGACCAGAGTGTCCATGTACGGCGGCGGTTCCTATCTTATTCCCTACATTATATTTGTAATTCTTATAGGTTCTACCGGTGTAATCGGTGAAATGAGTTTCGGAAGAGCTACAAGGTCCGGTCCCGTAAATGCTTTCGGTTCTGCCTGCGAAACAAAAGGTCACAAAAAAATCGGAGAACTTCTGGGCTACATTCCCGTACTCGGTTCTTTTGCAATGGCAATAGGTTATACCGTTGTCATGGGTTGGATTCTTAAATACATGACAGGTTCATTCACCGGTTCAATTTTAAAACCTGACAGTGTTGAAGAGTTTGGAGCTTCATTTGGCACCATGGCTTCCTCTTTCGGAAACAATTTTTGGCAGATTCTTGCCCTTATACTGGCCATTGCCATACTTATTTTCGGCGTTAGCCGCGGTATCGAGAATGCAAATAGGATTATGATGCCTGTCTTCTTCATTCTTTTTGCAATTCTCGGTATTTACATTGCATTCCAACCGGGTGCAATTGACGGTTACAAGTATATTTTCAGAATTGATCCAAAGGCTCTTGCCGATCCATTCACCTGGATTTATGCTCTCGGTCAGGCCTTCTTTTCACTCTCTGTTGCCGGTAACGGTACACTCATTTATGGTTCATACCTCTCAGACAGTGAAGATATCCCTGCCTCAGCTGCACGCGTTGCCATTTTCGACACCTTAGCAGCAATACTTGCCGCACTCGTAATAATTCCCGCCATGGCTACAACAGGTGCACAGCTTAACCAGGGAGGACCCGGACTTATGTTCATTTATCTCCCATCTCTTTTCAAGAACATGCCTGGTGGCCATCTTATTGCAATCATATTCTTTGTTGCAATATTCTTTGCCGGACTTACATCGCTTATCAACCTTTATGAAGCTCCTATTGCAACCTTACAGGAAAAACTTCATTTAAGCAGAAGAAATTCATGTATCACGGCCGGAGTCATTGCCATCGCAATCTCCCTCTGTATACAGGGCATCGTTTCACAGTGGATGGATGTTTTATCAATCTACATCTGCCCTCTCGGCGCAGGTCTTGCCGGCATCATGTTCTTCTATATTTGTGGAAAGAAGTATGTTGAGGAGCAGGTCAATAAAGGCAGACGCAGTAATTTTACGGAAAAATACATTTATATATGTAAATACGTTTACTGCCCTGTCTGCATTCTTGTATTAATACTCGGCACTGTTCTCGGAGGAATCGGCTGATACTCCCCTTTTATAAGATTTTATTTTAAAGGCCTGTTTCTTTACCAATCCTGAATGAATTTATCAAATCAGGATATTACTCGGGTAAAGAAACAGGCTGTTCTTTTCCGGTTCGAATGCGATACCGGTACTTCGTTATAATATTTTCAAAAATTTTCAAAATAATGCTTGCAAAATCCAAACCAATATAGTATACTATCGCTTGTGATTGAGAAAAACAACTTTGGGCTATCGCCAAATGGTAAGGCACTGGATTCTGATTCCAGCATCTCAAGGTTCGAATCCTTGTAGCCCAGCTAACCGGAACCATATGGCTCCGGTTTTTTTGTTTGTAGGCTTTTGCCTTTTATTTAAGAATTCATAACAGCCTTATGGCGGAAGAGAGGTATTTATGGCAACTAAAAATGTTGAAAAGAAAATTATCACCTATTCCGGTTTAAAAAAGCTTGAAGAGGAGTTATCTGATTTAAAAGTTAATCAAAGACATGATATTGCGGAAAAAATCAAGGAAGCCAGAGAACATGGTGATTTATCCGAAAATGCAGAGTATGATGCTGCCAAGGATGAACAGCGTGACATCGAAGCAAGAATTGATGAACTTGAGGAAATCCTCAAAAATGTCATTGTTGTTGACGAAGACGAAATTTCTAATGACAAGGTAAGTGTAGGCTGTGATGTTACTATCGTAAATACAGCAAATGACCAGCAGTTTACTTACAAGGTAGTAGGTCCTGCAGAAGCCAACTTCCTTATGCACAAAATTTCAAACGAGTCTCCTCTCGGCCATGGTCTTATCGGCCATAAGATTGGTGATGAAGTTGAAATCAAGGCTCCTGCCGGTGACATTATCTACAAAATCGTTGAGATTTCTAAATCAAGATAGTTTCAAATATATGAATTCACATTTCAGCAAAAACTGCCGGATGTGATTATAACAAACTCATTATTTCCTGAACATAATACAGTTTTCCGTATCGGAAACTGTTCACTCTGATTGCCGGATTATGTTCAGACAGGAGGTTTTAATGGCAGATAACAATCAGCAGGTTAACGCTCAGCAGAAGAACAATACTCCTGCCGTAAGCGATAACGAGATAATCAGAATTAAGAAGGAAAAGCTTGCCGAACTTCAGAATAACGGCAAGGATCCTTTTGTAATCACGAAATACGATCAGACTCATCACACAACCGAAACCAAAGATCTTTATTCTGCGCATGAAGCTGCACTTCTTGCCGACAGACAGGCACCGGTATTGGACGGTCTTTCAGAAGAAGAAGCCAAAGAGGTTAAAAAGGCTGATTACAACGAAAGAAGACAGATTATGGATGCCTCTCCAATCAGCGTTTCAATCGCCGGACGTATGATGTCAAAGCGTGTAATGGGGAAAGCGGCTTTCATTAATGTTGCCGACAAAGACGGAAACATTCAGTGTTACGTTTCAAGGGACGCACTCGGTGTTGATGAATACCAGGAATTCAAAAAGATGATTGATGTCGGAGATATTGTAGGTCTGTCGGGTTATGTTTTCAGAACCCAGACCGGTGAAATATCCGTGCATGCAGAAAAACTCACTCTTCTCTCCAAGTCACTCAAGCCTCTTCCGGAAAAGTTCCACGGTATGACCAATACGGACATGCGTTACCGTCAGAGATATACTGACCTTATCATGAATACGGAAGTAAAAGAAACTTTCATTAAGCGTTCAATGATAATCAAAGAAATCAGGAACTTCCTTGATGCCCGTGATTTCATGGAGGTTGAAACACCAATGCTTGTTTCAAATGCCGGCGGTGCTGCCGCAAGACCTTTTGAAACACATTATAATGCTCTTGATGAAGATGTTAAGCTCAGAATTTCCCTCGAGCTCTATCTCAAGAGACTTATAGTCGGCGGACTTGAAAGAGTTTATGAAATTGGAAGAGTTTTCCGAAATGAGGGTGTTGATACAAGACACAATCCTGAATTTACCCTGATGGAATTGTATCAGGCTTATACGGACTACGAAGGCATGATGGAACTTACTGAAAGCATGTTCAGATATCTTGCTGAAAAGGTTTGCGGAACAACTAAAATTTCATATAACGGAATTGAAATTGATCTCGGAAAACCTTTCGAGCGTCTTACAATGAATGATGCAATCAAGAAATATACGGGAATTGACTTTGACACCGTTGAAACCGACGATGATGCAAAGAAACTTGCCAAAGAGCATCATATTGAATATGAAGATCGTCACACAAAGGGTGATATCATCAACCTCTTCTTCGAGGAATTTTGCGAGGAACACCTTATCCAGCCTACATTTATCATGGATCATCCTCTTGCAATATCTCCTCTTACAAAGAAAAAGCCTGACGATCCTTCTAAGGTTGAAAGATTTGAGCTCTTCATAAACACCTGGGAAATGTGCAACGCATACTCCGAACTTAACGATCCTATTGATCAGCGTGAGCGTTTCAAGGCTCAGGATGCTGCTGCTGATGCAGGCGACGAGGAAGCTAACCATACTGATGAAGATTTCCTTAACGCACTTGAAATCGGTATGCCACCGACCGGAGGTATAGGATATGGTATTGACCGTCTTGTAATGCTTCTTACAGACAGTGCAGCAATAAGAGATGTACTTCTCTTTCCGACGATGAAGAGCCTGGACTGATAACCAGGTATCAGACTTTGTAATTTAACATTCAAAACTAATTGAAAATCAAAAGCGAAGATGCAGAAAAGTAAATCTGCTCTTCGCTTTTTTATTCCCCCATTGTTAATTTCTCAAAAACTGCAAAACACAACATCACGCAACCGGCATAATGAGTCGCGGAATAATTCCACGACTCATTAACCTTACTGACGCATATAAAACTTCTTAAATCTGACTCTCCCGGAATATTTTGCCTTAATCCTGCAAATACTATGGATAAACAGGTTCCCAGAAGCTTTATTACAGACTTTTAATGAATTATGGAGGAAACTATGGGTTGTAAGTGTAAATGTCTTTTAAAAATGATACTGTGCGTTTTCAGCACAATCGGAATAATTACGGTAATAAAAAAATTCAAATGCAAGTGTTCATCCGACTGTGAAAATCCAAAGGGTGATTGCTGCTGCGGTCTGGCCGATGGTATAAAAGGAACTGCATCAAACGTAGGCAAGGATGTTAAAAAGGCTGCAGAAAATGTCGGCAGTGATTTAATGCAGGCCGCAGACAACATCAAATCCGATATCAGACAATCCGCAGACGATATCAGACAGGACGTTACCGAAGCAGTCTCAGAAATGAAAGAGCTGCTTTAATTTTCTTCTCATGGAGACATATTTAAAGAGGGTACAAAAGCATCTCGCTTCTGCACCCTCTTTTTTACTTTGATGATTCATTTATTATTCGCATCTGATTATGCTTATGCAATTAAGATTCTTTGAAAGCTCTTCAAATTTCCCTTCCTCAATCTCTTTTGTTATAACCGCAAATTCACCGTCTGCCACACCTTCAATAACTTCATCTGTTGGAAGTACTGAAAGAGCCTCCTCTTTTTTATCAAGAGGAATTCTTGCAAAGAAAACATTCTTCATATCAAGTCTGTTTGCAAGTGTAAGCTTATCTTTGCTCCAAATAATAGGAATGTTTGTATCAACATGTTTTGCAGCATCAATTACATCAGATACAACCGCGCTTGCCGTAGGAAGCTTTCCTGCTCCTTTACCGTAACACATAACTTCGTCAAGCATGTTTCCTTTTATCATAATCGCATTAAATACACCGTCAACCATGTATAAAGGATTTGATTTTTTAAGCATTCTAGGAGCAACCATAGCATATACACTGCCATCTTCTTCTTTCTTGCTTGAGCCTATAAGCTTGATTGCACGCTTAATTTTATTAGCATATGAAACGTCAACGTCTGAAATCTTTGTAATTCCTTCAGTATATATATCTTCAAAGTCTACCTGCTGACCATATGCAAGTGAAGTAAGAATTGCAATCTTACGACATGCATCATGACCTTCAATATCTGCTGCAGGATTACGCTCGGCATAACCGTTTTCCTGAGCTTCTTTGAGTACATCATCAAATGCAAGACCTTCGTCTCTCATTCTTGTCATCATGTAGTTTGTAGTTCCATTGAGAATTCCGTCAATTCTTTCAATATCATCAGCCGTTATCGATCTGATGAGCTGTCTTATAATCGGAATTCCGCCGCCTACACTCGCTTCAAAAAGATAATTGATACTCTTCTCTTTTGCAATTTCGATAAGTTCCGCACCAAACTTTGCAACAAGTTCCTTGTTTGATGTACATACGCTCTTTCCTGCGAGCAATGCTTCCTTTGTGAATTCATAGGCCGGATGAAGTCCTCCCATTACTTCCACTACAATATCAACGTCAGGATCATTTACAATCTGCTTAAAGTCATGAACAAGAACCTTTTCTACCGGCTGTCCCGGGAAATCTCTTAAATCAAGAACATACTTAATATCGAGATTGGTTCCGCATCTTTTTGAAATAATCTCCTTGTTAAGTGTAAGTACATCATATACTCCCGATCCTACTGTACCAAATCCAAGTATAGCTACGTTCATTTAGTCGTCCTCCAAAATTTATTTTTCTTTCAATTTATCAATTGCTGCCTGAAGCTGCTCATCTCCTTCAAGCTCAGGATTATCTTCAGCCGGTACATCCGGTGTTATTCCTGTACCATGGATATTATATCCATAAGGAGAGTAATATGCCGATGTGGTAAGTTTAATACCCGTCTTATCGGCAAATGAATAAAGTGACTGAACAATACCCTTTCCAAAGCTCTGTTCTCCCACTATTACAGCCTTTTCATAATCCTTCAGACATCCTGCAAAGACTTCTGAAGCGCTGGCCGAAGAAGAATTCATTATTACTGCAATCGGCACATCTACCGTGTCGGAATCTTCCGAGTAATATTCTTCCCTCTTGCCATTCTTGTCTTCAGTATATACCAAAAGTTTGTTTTCGGGAAGTATTTTATCAAGCATTGTTGTCGCAGTTCCCAAATATCCGCCCGGATTATTTCTTAAATCAATTATAAGAGCCTTCATTCCGCCTTCGGTAAGTTCGTCCACTGCTTTATTGAACTGTTTTGTTGTAACACCGTCAAACTGACTCACCTGAATATAACCTATATTATCCTCAAGCATTTCATACTCAACGGTTATCACTTCAACTTTTCCTCTTTCAACATCAATCGAAATGTAATCATCTTCGCCTTCTCTTGCAATTGTAAGGGTTACATTTGTACCTTCCTCACCCTTTATCAAAGCAACTGCGCTGTCGAGATCCATCTTATAAATCGATTTTCCGTTTACCTCAACAATAATATCATCTGCAAGAATTCCTGCCTCTTCTGCCGGTCCACCTTTTATCACAGAAGAAACAACCGGATATGTTGCTTCCTTATTCATTGAAACGTACACGCCGATTCCGAAGAATCTTCCATCCGTGGATTCGATTATACTCGTGTAATCATCCTCAGTATAGTATGCCGAATACTTATCACCCAATCCGGATACTGCACCCTTCAAAGCATTTATGTAGAGGTTCTCCAGGTCATAATCCTCATAGTAATAGTCCTCAATATACTTTAAAACCGTCGTCAGTTTTTCCTCAAACTGTGTACGTTCATTAACATCACCGTTTGCAAAAACAATTCGGTTCTGATTTACGCCAATCTTTATGTATGCGTACATAAAAACGGAACATGCCATAAACATGAATGCCATTCCAAGGAAAATTCCTTTTGCAAAGCTCCTTTTCATAATAACCTCCCTTAATTGAAAATAGAACTAACGCATGATAGCATGCGTTAGTTCTCCTGCTTAATAAGCTACATAACTTAACGGATTCTGATATACATTATTAACCGTTACAGCGAAATGAAGGTGATTACCTGTCGAAATTCCTGTTGAGCCGACATAACCGATAACCTGTCCCTGACTTACATGCTGTCCTGAAACACAGTTTCTCTGTGACATATGCATATAAAGTGTTTTATATCCATTGCCATGGTCAATAATTACATACTTTCCTTCCGCCCATCCTTCCGATGAAGCGATGACAGTACCTGCAAGAGCCGCAATAATAGGTGTTCCGAACGGAGCACTTATGTCTATTCCCTTGTGATTTGAACTTGCACCTGCTGTAGGACTTGTTCTGTAACCAAAATATGATGTGATATTTCCATGTCCCGGAAGAGGCCATATAATATCACCGATGTTTGTATTTTCTGTCTGTGTTACGGAAGATAAACCACCTGAACCTGTACCATTCAAAGATGGATTTGTGGTTGGCACCGTAACTGTAGCCTGCTGAGCCTTTTTTTCTTCTTCTTCCTTTGCCTTAACAGCCTGATTCCAGGTCATTCTTCCGGCTTCTACCTCGGCAACATACTCCTCATATATTTCCTGGCTTACTCCAACTTTTTTCGAAGATTCTTCAAGGGCCTTATTTTTTTCCGCAAGGATAGTCTCCGATAATGCATAAAATGCATCAAGTGATCCCTTGGCTGCTTTCATCTTCTCTTCCTGTGCATTAAGAAGATCCGAATATTCCTTAACTTCTTTTGCCGCACTTACGAACTCATTAAAAAGCTCATCATCATACTCAGAAATCTCTGATACATATTCTACCCTGTTCAAAAGGTCTGAGAGATTTCCTGCATTGAGAAGTATGTCAAGATAATCCGTTTCCCCATTTTCGTATATGTACTTGATTCTGGCGCTCATCTTTTCGTACTGCTCATCACGTTTCTTCTGCGCTTCCTCAAGTTTCTCCGCTATTTCTTCCTGTTCTTTTTCAATTTCGGCAATTGCTATTGTGACATCACCAATCTGTTTGGCAATTTCTCCCTGTTTTGCGTCGAGGATTTCTATAAATTCAACTATACTGTTGTACTCAGCTTTATCAGCTTCCCACTGCTTCTTTGCTTCTTCCGCAAGAGCCTCATATTTCTCCGTTTCTTTTTTTGCATTCTCTATTTCCTGATCATAAGATGATAAATATCTTATGCCTGCACCGGTATTAACTGATGCATATGCTGAAGCTGCTTTATATGCATAAAAGAATGGAGTAACGATGGCTACCACTGCTGCAGATGCCACTATTGCTTTACATCTTTTTGAAAATTTAATCATCATGTTCTCCCTGTTACATTGCTCTTATCTGCTTCAGCTGCCTTGTCAAGGTTACTGTACTTCCAAGTAAACCGATTCCAAGTCCCATCATAAGTGATACCGGAACAATAAATGCAAATACGGTTGATATATTAACAAAGTTCATTGTAAGGAAAAGACCCGAAAACTTCGTTGCAACCGCAGCTATTACTTTATAATATACCGCATAAAGTATTGATAATGGAATACATACTCCCAACAGTCCTATTAAAACACCTTCCACAAGGAATGGACCTTTTATAAAAAGATCCGTAGCTCCGATAAGATGCATAATTGAGATTTCTTTTCTTCTGACGGATACACCCATTGCAACAGTTGTGCTGATAAGAAAGGTTGCTATTGCAAGTAGAATAACTACAAAAACAACCGTACCTATACTGAGTGCCCTGTTTATCTTTGTAAGCGTGGCAACAATATCCTGAGAGTCATTTACTTTTCTGACTCCAAGCATTGATTTAATGCTTTCAACCGCCGCCGGCTGTTTGCTTACATCATCAAAATAAACTGTATATGACATTGAATCACTTAACGGATTATCATCTCCGAAGGTTGCTGCAAGATCATCGGTAAGATATTCCTTCTTGTAATAATCCCATGTCTCTTCAGGTGACATATAAGTACACTCTGTCACTCCGTCGAGCTTACTTATTTCCTCACCTATTTCTTCAATTCTTTTGTCGGTTATTCCTTCATTAAAGAATACCGAAATACCTACATTCGACTCTGCATTTTCAAGCACATACTGAACATTGCATAATACAAAATATAAGATACCAAACAGAAAAACGCAGGCTGCCATGGTAGCAACCGACGCAATGGAAAACAGCTTGTTTCGCTTGATATTCTTCAAGCCCTGTGCAAGGCTGTAGCCAAGAGCACCAAAACTACCCAATGTCATAACCTCCCTTTTTGTCTTCTATAATTTCTCCATCCTGCACAAGGATAACTCTCTTTTGCATCGAATCAACAATCTCACGATTATGCGTTACAACCACAACCGTAGTTCCTCTCTTGTTAACTTCCTCCAAAAGATTCATTATCTCCCATGAGTTTTGCGGATCAAGATTTCCTGTCGGCTCATCAGCCAGAAGAACAACCGGATTATTAACCAGAGCCCTTGCAAGCGCAACTCTCTGCTGTTCGCCTCCGGACATTTCATTAGGAAAACTTTTAAATTTATGAGACAAACCGACAAGAGTAAGCATCTTAGATACTTCCTTCGGGATCTTACTTTTCGGTGTTTCAATTACTTCCTGCGCAAAAGCAACATTTTCATATACATTTCGGTCTGTCAGAAGTCGGAAATCCTGAAAAACTATTCCTATACTTCTTCTGTACTTACAGACTTCTCTGTTTTTTAACTTTGATAAGTCCTTACCACCGACATAAATTCTTCCTGCAGTCGGACTTATTTCATTCATTATCAGTCTTATAAGAGTTGATTTTCCCGAACCGCTTGGTCCTACAATGAAAACGAACTCACCTTTTTTTATGTTAAAACTGACATCACTTAAAGCATGATTGTCAGATACTCCGTCATACGTTTTAGATACATGATCCAGAACTATTACAGGGGTTTCCTGTACATTGCCCTGACCCTTATTCTCATTCTTCCTACTCAAGTAAATAACCTCCAGTCTGATTATGTAATTCAGGCAGTAACGTCTTTTTTTACCTGCTGTGGAAAACTAGATATCAAATTTTTCCATATACTTCATATACTTAACTACCATCAGTGCAATTTTGAATGTTATGGCATCTTCAAACACTCTGAGGTCAAGATTGGTGCTCTTCTGAAGTTTATCCAGTCTGTATACCAGGGTGTTTCTATGTATATAAAGCTGTCTCGAGGTCTCTGAAACATTAAGACTGTTTTCAAAGAACTTATTGATTGTTACAATTGTTTCTTCATCAAAGTCCTCAAGTGATTTTCCGTCAAACACTTCCTTTATAAACATCTTACAAAGGGACATCGGCAATTGATAAATAAGTCTTCCGATTCCAAGGTTATTATATGCGACAACCTTTTTATCTTCGTAGAATATCTTTCCTACGTCGAGTGCCATCTTTGCTTCTTTATATGAGCGGGAAATATCCTTAATCTCATTAACGATGGTACCGTAAGCCACTCTCACCTTTGACATTGCCTCTGTATTAAGCATGTCATGAATGGTCTTGGCTGTTGTCATTATGTCACTATAGCTTTCATTGTTTCTGATTTCTTTTACAAGAATGATATTCTTCTCATCTACAGCAGTAACGAAATCTCTTGAGCGACCCGAAAAAAGCATACGAACGGTTTCAAGCGCATTAATATCTTTTTCTGCCTTTGTTTCAACCAGAAAAACCACGCGTCTTGCTTCAGTATCAATATGCAGTTTCTTTGCTCTGTTGTAAATATCAACAAGAAGTAAATTATCTAAGAGAAGACTCTTAATAAAATTATCTTTGTCAAATCTCTCTTTATATGCAACAAGCAGTCCCTGTATCTGGAATGCTGCCATTTTGCCTACCATGTAAACATCATCAGTATCTCCCTTTGCAAGAAGAATGTACTCCAGCTGGTGATCATCATATACCTTAAAAAACTGAAATCCCTGTATTACCTGACTCTCGGCCTGGGATTCAGTAAATGCAATAACCGCCTTTTCATAACTCTCAGGATTGGAAATGGTGGATGCTAAAGATTTTCCATCCGTGTCCATAACGCATAAATCCACTCTGGTAATTGACTTCATTCCGTCAACCGCATTTTGTAATATCTGATTCGAAATCATAGCTGCCTCCATATTCAACCTTATTTTCTCCGCAATTGTAACATTTTTGTAATAAAATTACAAGTCGTTTTCTACATATTGTGAATACTCCACAAAAAAAACACAAAAAAACAGCCCGCATGACTGCGGGCTGTACGTTTTCTTTATTAGTGAGTAATGATCTGCTCTGTTTCTTTATCGAAGATATGCATCTTTGTAAGGTCAAGAGCGATTCTTACTGTATCACCAGGTCTTGCTGTTGTACGAGGACTTACTCTTGCAGTGATGTCATGATCATCAACTGAGAAGTATAAGAATACTTCTGCACCAAGAAGTTCGTAAACCTTAACAGCTGCATCAAATGCATTTTCCTGAGCTGTAGCAATGAATGCTTCCTCATCCTTAACATCCTCAGGACGGATACCAAGAACAACTTCCTTATCTTCATATCCACCATCGATAAGCTTCTTAGCTCTTGCTTCAGGAACCTTAATGGAGATTTCTGAATTTGTGAACTGAAGGTATACTTCCTCACCCTTAACATTAACTGTACAGTCAATGAAGTTCATCTGTGGAGATCCCATGAAACCTGCAACGAAGAGGTTGTTTGGTCTGTCATAGAGATGCTGAGGAGTATCAACCTGCTGGATAACACCATCCTTCATAACTACGATTCTTGTACCAAGAGTCATAGCCTCTGTCTGGTCATGTGTTACGTAAATAATTGTAGCTTCAAGTCTCTGGTGAATCTTTGAGATCTCAATTCTCATCTGTACACGGAGCTTAGCATCAAGGTTTGAAAGAGGCTCGTCCATAAGGAATACCTTTGGATTACGAACGATTGCACGACCCATGGCAACTCGCTGTCTCTGACCACCGGAAAGAGCCTTTGGCTTACGATCAAGAAGAGCTTCAATACCAAGAATCTTGGCAGCTTCGTTTACGAGCTTTTCAATCTGATCCTTTGGAACTTTTCTAAGTTTAAGACCGAATGCCATGTTGTCATAAACTGACATATGTGGGTAAAGAGCGTAGTTCTGGAATACCATCGCGATATCTCTGTCCTTAGGTTCTACGTCATTTACAAGTTTATCACCGATATATAATTCACCGGATGTAATTTCTTCGAGACCTGCGATCATACGAAGTGTTGTTGTTTTACCACAACCTGAAGGTCCTACGAAGATGATGAACTCCTTATCTTTAATATCAAGGTTAAATTCTTTAACGGCAACGAATCCGTTTGGATATGTTTTGTTAATGTTAAGTAATTTTAAACTAGCCATTACTAAGCCTCCTAATTATTCTACTGAGCACAACTTTATGCTACTTCGATATAATAAACGAATCGCTCCTTTTTTTCTATATCTTAATTTCCCAAATTGCCGGGCGATATTTTGTTGAATTTGTATATTGAATTATTTTTTCAGCCCATTTATGACGTTTTTAACAAAATATGCCCTCCTCAACTGTACACTTTGCTGTGTACTTTTACCAATCAGAATACTTTCCTGAAAAAGGAACTTTGGAAAAACTCTTTTAATATCCCCCGTCAAACCCAATAATCTGTGCCGTCATATACTTCGGAGCACAATATACATTGTATATCATCTCCGCCGCTTCATCCGCTGTTGCCATTCTGCCGAATGGTATTTCTTCGCAAAGCATGTCCTTTTCCTCTTCCGACAGATGTCCGTTCATTTTCGTGTCAACGGCACCGAACGCGATTGCATTTACGGGAATTCCTGATGGAGCCAATTCCTTTCCGAGAGCTTTCGTATAGGCATTTATCCCGCCTTTTGTTGCTGAATATGCTGCCTCACACGACGCACCCCATACGCCCCACATGGAAGATATGTTTATGATTCTTCCCTCTTTTCTTTTCACCATTGTCGGAATTATATTACGGCAAAAATACATAACCGATGAAAGATTCGTGTTACAGAGTCTCAGCCACTCTTCTTCCTTCATATCCTGATCAAGACCGACTACTGACATTCCGGCATTGTTCACCAAAAGATCAATACCTTCGGCTTCTGACAAAATCTGTCCGCAGACTCTGTTCACCTGAGAACAGTCTGCCACATCACATTTATACGTCTTTATCTTAACATTATACAAATCAGAAAGGGCCCCGCTGTCACAGCAAAGCCCTTCATAGTTGTTAAAACCCGTAAGATAAAGATTAAATCCTTCCGATGCAAATTTTTTCGCTGTTGCAAAACCGATTTCTCCGCTTGCACCGGTAATAATTACCTCTTTACTCATAAATTTTCCTTTACTTATCAAACGAACTGAAATCAGGCATTTCCGATAATGTCAATACATAATCTGAAGTAAACGTTGAATATACGCTTGCAAAACTGTTCACTTCTTCATTCTCAATATAATTTGAATGCCATACAAGGAACCAAAGCCAGTTAATGTCATTCTGCTGAAGTGATCCGATGTTTGGAAGATTACCGCATTCATGAAGTGTTGCAGGCTTTCCTGAATCCGCACGATTTTCGGTAAGTTCTTCATACATTACGGAATATCCGTTTGTTGAAGCATATTCAGAATACGAATCAGCACCGATGATATCTACATATTCATCTCCCGGATACCATGCCTCTGAACCCGGTGAAGAGTTTCCTGCATATCCGAGTACCCAGATAAGATTATCAAGACCATAAACATTTGTATATCTGTCATACATAAGCTGCCAGAGTTTAACAAATGCTTCCGAACCGTCTTTACCCCACCAGAACCACTTACCGTCAAATTCATGGAACGGTCTCCATAAAACAACTATGTTTTCATCTCTGAGTTCCTGTAAATAAGGTGCCGCCTTATCTATATCGGCAACTATCTGTGCATATCCTTCACTTTCAGGATCATTTAGAGCTTCCAAAAGGCCTTTATAGGTTCCTTTTGAACTGTCATATCCTCCATCCACATCTCCAGGAACACCCATATGCCAGCAGATGGAAATCATTGTGTTAAGCTTGGCCCAGGTTTTTGATCTTCTGACAACGCCTTCATAATCGCCATTAATAAAATCGAGTCCCCTGAGTCCCGGAAGATCGCCGGTCTCGTTTTTCACCCATGTGAATTCAGGGCTTCCGCTGTCACCGCACATTTCCTGCAATCCGGAGATTATGTACTCGCCTTCAATTGAACAGAGCCAATTGTATACTGCATTCGCCTTGTCAGAAGCATTAGGATTTGAAAGATTCTTTGTCGTATCAAACTTATAATCTCCCCAGCTTCCGCCTGCAGTCTGTTCAGTTGAAGTTCCGTTTCCGTCACCCGAAGAACTTCCGTCAGTCTTATTTTCTTTTCCGCATGCCGTAAGCATTGAAAGGCACATTGATGCAGAAAGAATTACCGCCATTGCTTTTTTAAACATTTTCATTCCCCATTTCTTTGTTTTTAACTGGTTATATCGGGGGGGAGGCGGGCACACGCTCTCCTCTCCCTGATAAAACATAGTAACAGAATAAGGAATTTTTGTCCATTATTTTCATTCGTTTATTCCATTTTCACAAATTTTACATAAAAACTCACTGCCGTCATAATCAATCAACAGAGTATCACCCGTTTTAACATTTCCTCCCAAAATACATTTTGCAGCCAGTGTCTCAACTTTCTGCTGAATATATCTCTTTAACGGTCTTGCACCAAATACCGGATTGTAACCTGCTTCAACAACCTGTCTTTCTGCCCTATCCGTAAGAGAGACTTTTAACTGTCTTTCCTCAAGTCTGTCATTGATTTCCGCAATAATTAATTTCACAATTTCAGAAATATTTTCCTTCGTCAAAGGCTTGAACATGATTGTTTCGTCCAGACGGTTCAGAAATTCCGGTCTGAATCTCATTCTGAGTTCACCCTCAACCTGTTTTCTGCATTCCCCAGTTATGTTGCCGTCATCGTCTATTCCGTCTAAAATATACTGTGATCCCAAATTGGATGTCAGAATAATTATTGTGTTTTTAAAATCAACCGTCCTTCCTTTAGAATCCGTTATACGTCCGTCATCCAATACCTGAAGGAGGGTGTTAAAAACATCCGGATGAGCCTTTTCAACTTCATCAAAAAGCACAACAGAATAAGGTTTTCTTCTGACCGCTTCCGTCAGCTGACCTCCTTCGTCATATCCTACATATCCCGGAGGCGCTCCGATAAGTCTGGCAACAGAATGTTTCTCCATATATTCACTCATATCGAGTCTGACAATATTGTTTTCATCATCAAACAGATTCTTTGCCAATGCTTTTGCAAGCTCCGTTTTACCGACACCGGTAGGCCCCATAAAAAGGAAAGAACCAATAGGCTTGGACGGATCCTTTATGCCGGCTTTGCTTCTTATTATGGCTTCAGAAACCTTTGTAACGGCCTCATCCTGTCCGACAACACGTTCGTGAAGCGTATCCGGAAGATTTAATATCTTCTTTCTCTCACTTTCATTAAGCTTGGATACAGGTATTCCTGTCCATCTGGACACAATCTTTGCGATTTCTTCTTCCGATACCGCCTCATGTACCAGAGACATTTCCCTGTTTTTCACCGCTTCTTCTTCCTGTGCTATCTGCGACTGTATCTGAGGGAGCCTTCCGTACTGAAGTTCAGCCGCCTTGTTAAGATCATAATCCTGTTTTGCCTTCTGAATCTGCTTATTGATTTCATCTCTTTCTTCTCTAAGCTTTACGATTCTGTCTACGGCATTCTTCTCATTGTCCCATTTTGCCTTACTTACACTGAATTCACTTCTCAAAGAAGCCAATTCCTGCTGTAAATCCTCAAGACGTTCCCTGCTTAGGTTATCCTCTTCCTTTTTTAGTGCTGCCTCTTCTATTTCAAGCTGCATTATCCTTCTCTGAAGCTCATCCATTTCCGCCGGCATCGAGTCAAGTTCCGTCTTAATGAGCGCACATGCCTCATCAACAAGATCTATCGCCTTATCCGGAAGAAAACGATCCGAAATGTACCTGTTTGACAGAGTTGCAGCCGCAACAAGTGCAGAATCGTTAATCTTTACACCATGAAATACTTCATATCGTTCCTTCAGCCCTCTCAGAATGGATATTGTATCCTCGACTGTTGGCTCATCAACCATTACCGGCTGAAATCTTCTTTCAAGAGCCGGATCAGTTTCTATATACTTTCGATATTCATCCAGCGTTGTCGCGCCGATACAGTGAAGCTCGCCTCTTGCCAGCATCGGCTTGAGCATGTTTCCGGCATCCATTGCACCGTCCGTCTTACCGGCGCCTACAATTGTATGAAGTTCATCAATAAAGAGTATAATCCAGCCTTCGCTTTTCTTAACCTCATCAAGAACAGCCTTTAATCTCTCTTCGAACTCGCCCCTGTATTTTGCACCTGCTATAAGAGCTCCCATATCAAGCGAATACAATTGCTTATTCTTTAATCCCTCCGGAACATCACCTCTCACAATTCTTTGTGCAAGTCCCTCAACAACTGCCGTTTTTCCGACACCAGGCTCACCAATCAGTACCGGATTATTTTTCGTTTTCCTCGACAGAATTCTTATAACATGCCTTATCTCACCATCCCTGCCGATAACAGGATCGAGTTTCTGCTCCCTTGCTCTTTCAACAAGATTAACTGCATACTTTGACAAAGTGTCATAAGTAGCTTCCGGATTATCACTCTCTACTTTTTTTGTTCCCCTTACCTCGGCCAGTGCCTTTAAAAACCTTTCTCTTGTCAGCCCATACTCCGTAAAGACCGACTTCACTCCCGCATTTGCATTAGCGATTATTGAAAGCATGATATGCTCTACGGAGACATATTCATCGCCCATGCTTTTCGCCTCATCTTCCGCCATCAAAAGGGCTTTATTAAGCGACATGCTCACACCGAGTTTGTTATTGCCTGACACCTTAGGAAGTTTTTCAAGTTCCTTACGGCATCTGCTTACAAACTCTGAAAGTCGCATGTCCATTTTTTCAATAAGCTGGGCAATCAGACTGTCTTCTATTGTAACAAGTGCCGTAAGAAGATGCTGCTGATCCATTTCAGGAGAGCTGTAAGTATACGCAAGTTTTTCACACTCCTGAATCGCTTCCATGGATTTTTGAGTAAACTTATTTATGTTCATTACATACCTCTTTCCCCGCGCCCATATATCAGGTTGTTCTGCGGATTTAATTGTCAATCTCTCTGATTAACTGTGCCCATAATACCACTAATTGTTAGCACTTGCAAGAGGTGAGTGCTAATTTGGGGATGTTTTTATCTTTTTTTTAGATTATCATGCCTTTGTCCGGATGGTTGTATAAAAAAACTCTGTATATGATATCTACTGTCATATACAGAGTCTGTTATTTCCATTTGTATCGGTTTTATTCCATTCTGACTTACTTATGCCGGTAAAAATTTCCGGCCGGATTATCTCAGCAGATTTCTTTTTTTATTGCTTCAAGAAGTTCATCATACTCCTCAAAAGCCTGAAGCTCAGGATAATCCTTCTTAATCTGTTCGGTACTTCTGAAAAGAAATCCGGCTTTACTGTTTAATATCATTCCCAAGTCATTATAACTGTCACCGCTTGCAATTGTATCATAGCCAATCGACTGAAGTGCTCTTACGGTTGTAAGTTTTGACTGTTCACATCTCATCTTAAAGCCTGTGATTTCACCATCCTCCGCAACTTCAAGTGAATTACAGAAAATTGTAGGCCATCCGAGTTTTTCCATAAGCGGCTCAGCAAACTGTGAGAATGTATCACTTATAATTATTACCTGCGTCATACTTCTGAGTTTATCAAGGAATTCACGCGCTCCCGGAAGCGGTTCAATTTTGGCAATTGTTTCCCTGATTTCCTTAAGTCCGAGTCCATGTTCTTTGAGAATACCTATTCTCCATTTCATCAGCTTATCATAATCCGGCTCATCCCTTGTCGTTCTGGTAAGCTCAGGTATATTGCTTTCCTTTGCAAAAGCAATCCATATTTCAGGTACAAGTACTCCTTCAAGATCCAAACATACAATATTCATATTTTTCCTCCATTATTCAAAGTGCTTTTTTCATCAGCCTCTGTTTTATTTTCATTTTCCAGCGGAACAACCTGGCAGTCTATGTCCATGTGAAGTTCCTTAAGGTTGCCTTTAAATCTGTTTATTATGCGCTCCGAAATCATCAGGGCATTTTCTTCACTGGCATCAAGAAGTATAACTACCGCCTGCCTCGAAGAATATCTTGTTGAAACATCAGCCTTTCTAAGTGAAGACACTATCGACTCATCAAGAATCTCCATTGCCCTCTCCATAACTTCATAATCCGACTCCTCTCCGGAATCCGAAAGCGTGAACAGCAGTGTCTGTACATTTCTCTCGTTTCTTTCCACGAATCTCCTTATGAAATTATATACATGTCTGAAGTTTTCAAAATCAAGAAGATATGCTCCTTTTTCAGGGTCAGAGCGCTTCATCATGTCACTGATGTATTCCATGTCAACTATCTTGCCAGCACGAAGATTTTCCTCATGGTTTCTGTCCGAATAGAAATGGTAGGAATTCTTTCCGTTCTGCTTTACGTAATAAAGCGATTTATCGGCAAAATTATAGAGCGAATTAAAATCCACATCTCCGTCTGTTGCCTGTGCTATTCCGATTGATACGGATGTATTTGTTTCAAAACCGAAACGGCTGAGTTTTTCCGCAAGTTTATCAATCATTTCCGTCGCCAGATTTCCAAGGATTTCTTCATCCGTCACGCCGGTAACAAATACCACAAATTCATCTCCGCCGATTCTGCAGAGTATGTCATTGTCCTTACAGCATTCATTGAGTGTATCGGCAAACATCCTCAACGTCTCATCTCCGGCAATATGACCATAATTATCATTTATGGATTTAAAGTTATCCATGTCAATCATGAACAGAGAACCGCCGATACCCATTTCAAGAAGTCTGTTTACCGTATCCTCGGTATAGACACGATTCCAGAGTCCGGTCAGTGAATCTTTCATGGAGCGTGTCTTTATGTCGGATGCTTCTACCGTAATTTCCTCCAATTGCTTCTCCATACTCTTTCTTGCCGCATCCCGTTCAAGAAGTTTGGCAATTCGCGTAAGCATTACATTGGGAACGAACGGTTTGGATATAAAATCCATAGCTCCCGCTTCCAAACATGCCGTCTCGGTAAGAGAATCCACCTCCGACGTCAGGAATACGACAGGTATATTCTTTGTCTGTTCGTTTTTCTTCAGTTCCTTTATTACCTCGATTCCATCCATCTCCGGCATGTTTTTATCAAGCAGAACAAGATCAACACTTTCATGCTGCAAAAACTTTAAAGCCTGAGTTCCCATGGTAACTGCCGTAACTTTATATGTATCACCCAAGAGTTTTTTTGCCGAAATAAGATTTACCTTATCATCGTCAACTACTAAAATATGCTTCATATCTCCCCCACAATTACCCGATTGTATCCGGTTTAGCCTTTATTAACGGCCGCCCGCTTTTATCGGACATTACATGATATTCGTATTCTTCCTTTCTCCCGGCAGAAATTCCTAATCTGCCTCCGGATTTATCACACAAGTTCTTTTTATCTTCTGGTATACATGATTCCAAGCATGTTCTGCCCCCAGAAGCTTGATATCGTTCCCGATGCTTTTGTTGCAATAACACTTTTGAAATCACCTATATTTCCAAGAGCTTCCTTAATGTCCCTTACTACCCCGAAATTAGACATCGAATTCACTGCAAAAACCATCTTTTTATCTATTCTGTCAGAACCCTTTAAACAGTTTTTGACAAATCTTCTTGTACATGACGGATATGCTCCGAACATTACTCTTGAAAATTTTATCTTACCGTCCTTTATTGTTATGACAGGATGAATTCTTAAAAACTCACAGAACTTAACGGTTTTTAATTTTACCACATCATTCATGTAGAGGTAAAGAGCATCATACAATAAAAATGATGTTGACACCCTGTTTTTCATTAAATCAAGTTCAAAAAGTATTTCTTTAACCGAAGACTTGTTGTTGGCCATTTCCGCTCCCTTTAGGGCAATCATCCCCATACTCGAGGAAATGGTCTGTGAATCCAGTATAAAAACGGACTTTTCATATTGTCCCATCTGCTTTGCCGCCTGTAAAGCATTATCATATGCCTTAAAAATACCGGAAGAAGCTGAAATATGTATTATCTTTTTATATTTTTTCAGCTTATCTGCAAAGAAAAGTCTGTAATCATTAACCGTTGGAGGATAAGCCTCTGCTTTAAATCCGCCGCTGCTCATATGTTCAAAAACATTCTCACCGGTCATCTCTTCTCTGTCGCGAAATCTGCCATTTTCTGTTTCCACAATAAAATTGATAAGTTCCAATCCGCTTTCCGAAACCATTCCGTATGGAAGATCGCATATACCGTCAACTGAAATACCTATTGTTTTCTTTGCCATTATTTCGTCCTCCATTCTTCAGCCATTTCTTCTATGGATGCAACATAATCCGCCGCTGCTTCATATTCAAAGTCTTCCGCTTTCTGTCTGACATTATCAAAGTACGGCTTTAATGATCTGCCGAGATATGAGAACATTCCCGCCTCCGTACAAAGTCTAAGTATTTCGTCACAGTCATAAAATTCACATGCGGATGCAAGATCTTCAAGATATACTTCAAGCATCGAACCTTCTATTTCAAGTTTAAACGAACTGATGAATTCTTCTTCCGTCGTTTCATGAATGATTTCATGTCCTCCATCATCATTTAAGAACATATCACATTCTGAAAGAACTTCCTTATAGAGACTTATTACTCTGTTATGATCAGTTCTTATTGTTCCAAAATCGCCTGCTTTTCCGGCAATTTCAAGCTTCTTGGCAAAATTAGAAAGATTCTCGGCACCGATACTCAGTGATGAACTCTTAAGTGCATGAATTGCAATCGTATAATAGTTCCAATTCTGTTCTCTGAAAAACCCTTCAAGTTCCGATATCTTTTCTTCACCGCTTCTGAAATACATTTCAAGTATTTCGGTATAATGCTTCAGATCTCCACAGTATCGAAGGCCCTTTTCGGCCGAAATATTCTTCATGTTCTTCTTTCTTACCGGCTTTCCTTCAGAAACCGTTTCCGTCTCTGAAGGTTTTTGAAGCAGCTTGTCAGGAAGCCAGTTTTTAAGCATTTTATCAAGCAGATTAAGCTCTATCGGTTTTGCAAGGAAATCCGAAAATCCGGATCTGATAAACATGTCTCTCACACCACTTATTGCATTAGCCGTAAGTGCAATAATCGGCACCTTCTTGAAATATGCCCCCTCAAGTTTACGGATTGCCTGTGTTGCCTCCACACCATCCATCTCCGGCATCATGTGATCCATGAATACAAGGTCATATTCCTTACTCTTAATCGCTTCTATTGCAGCCCGTCCGCTTGATACGGCAGTGATTTTTACCTGATATGGCTTCATAAGGCCAATTGCCACTTCACGGTTAATTTCGTTATCATCAACCAAAAGCACTCTTGCATCAGGTGCAACAAATCTTGTTCCAAATTTTGTAGCCTCTTCGAAATCAACTATTGATTCATTATTGAGTATCGCCGCTGCGGATAATGCATAAAACGGTTTATAAATACATCTTATCTTGTTTGGCGGCTCAATTGAGTTGATTCTGTCCTGTACCAGAATGACATTAATATACTCTGCAAGTTCATTAAAGTAATCCTGGTTATCCAAATATTCATTTTTCCCGATAAAGCAATGAGTAAAACCCTGTTCAAAATTCTGCATCTCATTACAGAAGGAAGGGAAATCCATGAAATTTCTGAAATCTACGTTAAGTTTGTCTCTGAGGCTGTCTATTACCGACTCATATCCCTTTGCCGTATGCTCATTTCCAAAACTTCTGAAATCAAGATAGGAAATTACATGTATGTTTTCCCTGTCTTTTACATTTATAAAAGGTCTGTCATCGGTAACCTCCATAGGTATGGTAATCTTAAATTTTGAACCTTTTCCATACTTTGAGCTTACATTAATAAAGCCGCCCATTGCTGTTACAAGTTTCTTTGAGATTGCAAGACCAAGTCCGGTTCCCTCAACTGATCTGTTTTTTCTCGTATCAACCTGCTGAAAACTTGTAAACAGTTTTCCAAGGTTTTCTTCTGTAATTCCGATTCCCGTATCGCTTACGGAAATATTAAGATTGATTCCGTAAGGCTGTCTCGTTTTTGTAACATTCAGTGTTACGGAACCCTCTCTCGTAAATTTGATGGCATTGGTAAGAATGTTGATTACGATCTGTCTTATTCTGAGTTCGTCTCCGACTATTCCTCTAGGTATCTCCGGGTCAACCTTAACAATTATCTCAATATCCTTATTGCCCTTTCTCGCCATTGCCATGTTAACCACATCATTCAGGGTTGAAGCAATATTAAACTCATCGGAAATCATTTCCATCTTTCCCGACTCAATTTTTGAGAAATCCAGAATATCATTAATTATTGACAGCAGACTGCGGCCTGATGACTTTATATTGTAACTGTTTTCCCTTACTCCCCTGCTTATGTCCGGCTCCCTTAAAATAAGCTCACACATTCCGACGATGGCATTCATTGGAGTTCTTATTTCATGACTCATATTCGCAAGAAAATCTGTTTTTGACTTTTCAGCCTTTTTTGCCTCTTCTGCCTGAGTTTTCAGTCTCTGTTCCGTATGGTTAAGGTAGTTTACCAAAAATGACACGGCAAGTTCTGCCACTACAACCCAGATAAATACTAATGCTGACCAGGACAAAGCCACTGTAAAGACACATAATATAAGAGAAATGCATGAATATATAATCCAGGCATACCATATATGCTCATACTTTATTGACAATTCCTTATTCTCTTCCATTCCTATCCTCATTTCCCGGCACACCCTTGTGCTTAACGGTATTGTGCAATATGCGTGCCGACACAAATCCCGCGTATGGAAACCACTTCCACACTAACCCCCTATTACAGATTAATCAGATTACCTTGTGATGTTTCCATCTGCCGCTTATATATCTTGCGGTAAATACCACCATTCTGACTGTCCAGTCCGAGAACATTGCAATCCAGACTGCTATCGGACCAAATCCCTTTACCCTTATAAGAAAGATACACAATGCAACTCTTAAAACCCACATAATGAGTGCCGATGCAATCATGGAAAATCTTACATCTCCCGCAGCTCTTATTCCGTAAGCCGGAACAAAAGCCAGGGTCCATACTATGGGCTTAACTATGGTAATCCACGAAACCATGTTGAAACATATTTGAGCACTGACTTCCAACATTCCGCCCAGCTTTGTAATAAGCGGTGTAAAAGCAAAAATCAGTATACTGCTTACAAACACACCGATTTCGGCCCACCAGGTGAGTTTACATATGTAATATCCGGCTTCGTTATACCTTCCTGCTCCCACTGCCTGTCCGACAACCGTCATCATACCTATTCCAATGCCGATTGCGACCATACCGGTGAGTCCTTCCAGCGTTGCAGTCATGGCCTGTGCTGCCATTTCATCCGTGCTTAAAGTGGCAACGGACGACTGAATTGCAAGTTTTCCGAACTGAAACATGCCATTTTCTATACCTGACGGAATTCCTATCGCAAGTATGGCGGCAATCATCTTCAAATCCGGCTTTATAAGATAATTTGTAATTACTATTTTCTGTTTCGGTCTTCTCAAAAAAAAGAAAATAACCACCATACAGAAAACTCTTGATATTAAAGTGGAAATTGCTGCTCCTGCAACCCCCATATTAAATCCAAAAATCAATATTGCATTACCGGCTATATTCAACAGGTTTGATATAACCGATATTTTCATTGGAAACTTTGCATTCCCTCCTGCTCTGTAAAAGGCAGATGCCGCACTGAAAAGTGCCAGAAAAGGAAATGACAGCGCCGTTATGAAAAAGTAAGTCTCCGATGCTTCAAAAACATCTTTATCTACATTACCATACAGTAACCTTAGTATTGGATTACAGAAGATTAAGCACAGTACGGTAAAAATAAGCGACATGGTTAATACGGTTACTATTACCTGTTCCGCCGTTTTTATTGCTTTTGCATTATCTTCTCTTCCGAGATACTGAGAACATATTATAACTGCTCCCGTAGCCAGTGCCGAAAACACCTGTATTACCAGAATATTTATCGAATCTACGTTTGATACGGCTGAAATGGATGCACTTCCCACACGGCTTACCATCATTGTGTCACATACACCCATCAGCTGGTTTAGCAGCTGTTCTATGACAAGTGGTATCAGAAGAAGTTTGAGTGCCTTTTTATCAAAAAGTAATGTCTCATCTTTTATCGCTTTTCTGTCATAGAAAAACCTTCCAAACAACTCTGAAGATTTTAATCCGTTCATTTATTATTCCTGCTTATTCTTTTTTCCGTATAAATAAAACATCGGAACTGCGACCAATACCACACCGCCTATTATGTTTCCGATTGTTACCGCCAAAAGGTTGTCAAGGAAAAATGCCTTTATGTTCAGCGCGTCCAAATCAGCTCCCGTAAGATTATATATTACCGCTGCTGCTTCCCTGTATTCATCATTTCCCTTGGCCATCAGCCCTGCCGGTATGTAATACATATTTGCTATGCAGTGTTCATAACCCGAAATAACGAAAGCAAGTATTGCAAAGAAAATTCCGAGTATCTTACCTGCAATATCCTTTGCCGCTGCTGCAAGAACCACTGCCGCACATACAATAACATTACACATTATGGAAGATGCCATAAGTTCTCCCGTAGACTTTGTTACCTTACCCAATGCCGTCTTTATTGTTGCCGCCGCCAAGGCTCCGGAGCCCATGTCAAACTGGCCGCTAAAGTAAACCAATGCTGCTACCAGCATTGCTCCTGCCATATTGGAAAGATAAACCAGCACAAGCATTCTGACAAATTGCAAAACCGATATTTTTCTGCCCATAACTCCCATTGCCAGCAGGCAGTCTCCGGTAAATAACTCTGCTCCCATCAGCACGACCATTATCAGACCGATTGAGAATACCACACCCGCAAGACTCTTTGCTATTCCGGTATTCGCTATTCCATAGCTCGCTGCTGAACTTGCCGATGCTCCAATGGCGATAAATGCACCTGCCATTATTCCCTTTACAATTATTTTGCCACTTCCTGCGCCGACCCTTACTTTCGACCCCTCAGTAAGGCTCTCCGTAATATCTGTTGGACTATTGTAATTCATTTCAAACCTCTGCTTATTAAATTTATAAAACTTTTAGTAATTATAGCACATGTGTTCCCAATCTTCCACCTTTGAATTGCAAGAAAAAAGCACATCTTACGATGTGCTTTTTCCAAAAACTAAAGAAAGAGTAAAATAAAAAATAAGAGGACACTCACTTGTTAATAACTTATGAGCATATTAAACCACTTGTGTCATATATTGTCAAGCATTTTTGTTATTTTTTGCTAATATTTTACAAACTTTCTTATTTTTTTTGTGCATTTTACCGTATTACAGATTGGTTCTGACTAATTTCGGCTTATAACCTTTTTCCTCAAGTGCATTCATAATCTGCTTTTTGTGATCTGTTCCGAAACACTCAAGGGTAATTCTCAATTCAACTTCCACATTTCTGTTTGTTGATACAAACTGATTATGTTCAAGTTTGATTACATTGCCCTGTTCTTTTGCAATTATATCTGCAACTTTACTGAGTTCACCCGGCTTATCCGGAAGAAGAACTGAAACCGTAAATATTCTGTCCCTGAAAATCAGTCCCTGCTGTACTACCGAAGACATGGTGATTACATCCATGTTTCCTCCGCTGAGAATTGATACCACCCTCTTATCACGGACATCAAGATGCTTTAATGCCGCAACGGTAAGAAGTCCCGAGTTTTCGACTACCATCTTGTGGTTCTCTACCATATCAAGGAAAGCAACGACAAGTTCATCATCCTCAATTGTTATAATTCCGTCAAGATTTTCTTTTATGTATGGGAAAATTGTTTTTCCGGGTGTCTTTACGGCTGTTCCGTCTGCAATTGTATTGGCAGCAGGAAGAGTTATAACCTCCCCCGCCTCAAGGGATGCCTTCATACAGGCTGCACCGGCAGGTTCAACGCCTATGACCTTTATCTTCGGATTAAGCAGCTTGGCAAGTGTCGAAACGCCTGTTGCAAGACCGCCGCCGCCGATAGGCACAAGAATATATTCAACTAACGGAAGTTCCTTAAAGATTTCCATTGCTATCGTACCCTGTCCTGTTGCAACCGCAGCATCGTCAAACGGATGTATAAATGTATATCCGTGCTCTTCCGCCAATTCGTATGCTTTTTGGCAGGCTTCATCATAAACATCTCCGTAAAGAACAACTTCCGCACCGTAACTTTTAGTACGATTTACCTTTATAAGAGGAGTGGTCGTTGGCATTACTATAACAGCCTTGGCTCCGTAACATTTTGCCGCATATGCGACTCCCTGTGCATGATTTCCGGCAGATGCCGTTATGAGGCCTTTTCTTCTTTCTTCTTCCGTAAGAGTGCTTATCTTGTAATATGCACCTCTCACCTTATATGCACCCGTAAACTGCATATTTTCCGGTTTTAAATATACTTTGTTTCCTGTCTGCTCGCTGAGATATGCGCTGTATACAAGTTTTGTTTCAAGCGTAACCTCTTTAACCTTTTCGGATGCTTCTTCAAATTTTTCAAGCGTTAACATATCTTCTTACCCTATCCTGAATCGGATTAAATCCTTTCGTTTTTATTCAACGGTTACACTTTTTGCAAGATTTCTCGGTTTGTCAACATTAAGAACTCTTGCAACCGCAACATAATATGCCATAAGCTGAAGAGGTATGACTGAAAGCGATGCCGTAAAGAGCGGATTTGTCTTCGGAATGTATGCCGTGAAATCAGCAGTGTCTTCTATGCTGTAATTTCCATAAGTAGTGATTCCCATAAGATATGCACCACGGCTCTTACATTCAACCATGTTGCTGACCATCTTTTCATAAACAGATTTCTGTGTCAGAAGACCTATTACAAGAGTTCCGTCTTCAATAAGACTTATCGTTCCATGTTTAAGTTCTCCGGCAGCATACGCCTCTGAATGAATATAGCTTACTTCCTTAAGTTTAAGACTTCCCTCCAAAACTACCGCATAATCAATTCCACGGCCGAGATAGAAAATATCTTCTTTTGTTGAAACTTTGGAAGCAAACCACTGTATTCTTTCTTTATCATCAAGGATCTTCTCTATTTTTGAAGGAATCTGCTTGATTTCATCCAAAAGTTCCTTGAATTTGTCATCCTGAATCATTCCCCTTACCTGTGCAAACTTGAGCGCAATAAGGTAACTTGCAGCTATCTGCGTACTGTATGCCTTTGTAGTTGCAACGGATATTTCCGGTCCCGCAAGCGTATAGAACACATTATCAGCCTCTCTTGCTATTGAACTTCCAACAACATTAACAATGGCAAGTGTCTTCACTCCTTTTGATTTTGCCTCCCTGAGTGCAGCAAGAGTATCTGCAGTTTCGCCGGACTGACTTATGACAATTACCAGTCCGTCAGGATCAAGAATCGGATTTCTGTATCTGAATTCAGAACCAATTTCCACTCTTACCGGAACCCTTACCAAATCCTCTATGACATACTGTGCAACCACTCCGGCATGATAAGCCGAACCGCATGCCACAATATATATCTGACTGATTTTTTTAATCTGCTCATCATCCAGACCTATTTCGGAAAAATCTATACTGTTTCCATTTACAACAGAATTAATCGTATCCGAAACAGCCTTAGGCTGCTCATGGATTTCCTTAAGCATGAAGTGCTCATATCCGGCCTTTTCTGCAGCCTCAGTATCCCATTTGATTTCTACAAGTTCCTTTTGTATTTCGTCACCGTCAAGGTTGTAGAAAGTCACCTTACCATCTGAAAGTTTTCCTATTTCAAGATTCCCGATGTAATAAACATTTCTTGCATATTTAAGAATTGCCGGTACGTCAGATGCAAGATAAACATTATCTCCTTTAACACCCAAAATCATCGGACTGTCTTTTCTTGCAACATAAATTTCACCCGGATAATCTTTAAACATTACCGCCAGTGCATAAGAACCCCTGATTCTTACCATAGCATGGTTTATGGCATCCACCGGCGTTCCAAGATACTTTTTATAATAGTAATCGATGAGTTTTACCGCTATCTCGGTATCGGTAGATGAATAAAATGTGTAACCTTTTTTCATGAGCTTTTGACGCAGCTCCTGATAGTTTTCAATTATTCCGTTGTGAACTGCCACCACATTTTTATCATCGCTGCAGTGTGGATGTGCATTATTTTCGGATGGTTCTCCGTGAGTCGCCCATCTGGTATGTCCTATTCCGCACGTTCCATGTACTGCACGTCCGTCATTCGTTTTCTCCTTGAGAATTTTAAGCATTCCCTTGGCCTTAACTATTTCAATATCATCATTTCCGTTTCTTACGGCAATTCCTGCCGAATCATATCCTCTATACTCAAGTTTTGCAAGTCCATCCAAAAGAATAGGCGCTGCCTGTTCTTTTCCTGTAAAACCTACTATTCCGCACATATTTAAACCTCCCTGACAGATTGGATTCCATATAAGGTAATTTCTTTAATGCATATTCGTCACATTTCATGACAATACGCATTTGTTTTATCCGTCTATTATATAAGAAAAAACCTCCTTTAGCAATAAAAACATAGTTTTTACATTTTTATGCAACGTTAAAATAAAATTACCGACAAAAAAAAGAGCCGGTCTCTAAACCGGCTCTGATAAATCTTATTTATCTCTTGTTTTTGAGGAAATCCGGAATCTTTATTCCGTTATCCTGACTGCTTTTTGTATAATTAGGTGCTGCATATGCTGGCTTTTCTGCTTCCTGTGAAGGTGCGTAAGATGGTGCTGTATATGCAGGTTTAACAGTCTGCTGAGCAAAAGCTGGTCTTGGAGCAGCTGTCTTTGGCGGAATCTGGAAGGATGATGGCTTTGTTGCCTGGGCAGGTGTCTCACTTGCATCCTCAAGACCCGTTGCAATAACAGTAATCTTACAATAATCAGGTGTTGTATCATCATAGTTTGCACCGAAGATAATATTAGCAGATTCTCCTGCAAGCTCCTGAACGTATGTAGCCGCATCATTTGCTTCAATAAGAGAAATGTCACCTGTAATGTTAATCATTATGTGACTTGCATTTTCCATGCTTGTCTCAAGAAGAGGACTTGTTGTAGCCTGTTTTACTGCATCCATGCACTTGTCATCACCTGTACCTGTACCGATACCGATGTGAGCAATACCCTTGTCCTTCATTACTGTCTGTACGTCGGCAAAGTCAAGATTGATAAGTCCGGATACATTGATAAGATCAGTAATACCCTGAACGCCCTGCTGAAGTACTTCATCCGCCTTCTTAAGTGATTCCGGAATTGTTGTTCTTCTGTCAACAATCTCAAGAAGCTTGTCGTTAGGGATTACAATCAGAGTATCTACAACCTGACGGAGTTTCTCAATTCCGCCAAGAGCATTTGTCATTCTCTGCTTTCCTTCAAAGCGGAAAGGCTTTGTAACAATACCAACAGTAAGAACACCCATGCTCTTAGCAATAGATGCAACTACAGGTGCAGCTCCCGTACCGGTTCCGCCACCCATACCGCATGTAACGAAGACCATGTCACTTCCTGCGATAATATTCTGTAATTCTTCAAGATTCTCTTCTGCAGCTTTTTCACCAACCTCCGGCTGGGCACCTGCACCGAGTCCCTTTGTAAGTTTCTCACCAATCTGAAGACACTGTGGAGCCTTACATGTTGTAAGGTGCTGTTTATCTGTATTGATACATACGAAGTCAACTCCTACAATACCTTCCTCAATCATTCTATTTACTGCATTATTTCCTGCACCACCGACACCAATGACACGAATTTTTGCAGCTGATTCATTCTCATCTACTTTAATTTCAAGCAAAGCCGTTTCCTCCTTTTACGCTTTCCTAAACTCCTACTTGTAATCTTATTATTATTTCCTCAATTAATCAAGTAGAAATTAAACTTTTTCTATAAATTTTTTATACAAAGCAGGCTTTTTCCACATTTTACCACGCCTGTCGCATACATAATGACTAAATGAATGTCACATGGAGATTTACTCCGTCACATTCAATGGTTTACAAAGGATGAACGATATCGTCAAAACTTTAAATTTCATACGATTGCCGTTCCCGGTCTTACTGTTCACCGGCTCCCGATTCTTACCCGGCAAATGTTTCATCATCGTCTTCGCCTTCTCCGTCATCCGGGTTTCCACTGTCCTCGCCATCACCGGCTTCCGGGTCTATGTCACCTTCGCCGTCTCCGGCATCTCCGGCTTCCGGACTTTCCTGCTCAATAAATTCTGCTTTAATTACTGTATTATCCTCCGAAAAGGACGACATGTCAATTTTATATTTTGCCGTCTTTTCCTCTGCCGCAGCCAGAATATTCGGTAATGCCATCATTACGTCATTATAATTGCTCCGGCCTCCGAGATATACAACATTTCTATCCGTGCAGTTTAACGTGACATTAAGCTCATCATCGAAGTGTATTGAATCGATTAATATCTCGTATTTATCTATCAGCTGTGTCATCGAAAGAATCCTTGAGAACACTCCGGTATCCTCTACCTCAAGCTGTTTTCCTATGGTAAGACTCCGATAATCCAAACCGGTTATTTCCGGAATATTGTTCATTCTCTCAGATCTGCTTGAGATGATATATCCGTCTTTATCAAAATAAAGATATTCACCCATTTCCAAAACACATCCAACTATGTTCTTCTCATAAACCGTTATGTTAATCGTGTCAAGAGAATCAAACTTTATGGTTATCTTGTCCACAAAAGGTATTTCCGGCATTTCCCCAAAGATATAATGGATTTTGAAGAAAAGCGAATATTTATCAAGATATTCCGTCTGCAGCTGATTCGTTATTTCTTCCGAAGAATACCATGTATTTCCCGAAACATTTACTTCTTTGATTTTGAGCTTTGTTTCACAAAAAACCAGCCCTATTGCAGCCAAAAGTGCCACTGCAAGAAAAAATATTCCCAGTTTATATCTAAAAGGGAGCGTGGTACTTAACTCCACCACTCCGTCTTTTTCTTTACTTTTCATTCACTACCTCTGCTCATGTCTTTCAGATATCATGTTCTATTCTTGCCGCAACCGAGAGAACAAGTCCCATCTCTATCATGATACTTATCAGTGATGTGCCTCCATAACTTATAAACGGAAGTGTTACACCGGTTGCCGGGAGAAGTGCTGTTACTACACCGACATTCAGTATCATCTGAAGCGCTATATGAATAAAAACTCCCGCACAGATCATCGAACCGAACAAATCAGGTGCATTTACCGATATCTTATATATTCTCCACAAAAGAATTCCATATACGGTAAACAGGATCAAAACTCCGAACAGACCAAGCTCCTCGCATATTATTGAGAAAATCATATCAGTATGTACTTCGGGCACATATCCAAGCTTCTGTACACCATTTCCGATGCCCTTACCAAACCAGCCTCCCGAACATACCGCATACAATCCCTGCTGAACCTGATATGCTTTTTCGCCTTCATAGAGCCACTCTACGATTCTCTGTCTTCTATAAGGTTCTATCATTATACCCAATGTGGCCACACCTGCACCGCCAATCAGAATAAAAATATAGTAGAACCATTTTCTGCTGGCTATAAAACATGATATTGCCAATATACCGGCCATTACAAGTGCCGTTGAAAGGTTTTCACTGAGGACAAGAGCAATCAATGGAACATTAATGATTGCTATAACCATAAATCCCATAATCGTATCAAGTTTTCTCGGTGCCTTTGAAATTAAATATGCCACCAGAATTATAACGCATATCTTTGTAAACTCCGATGGCTGGAATCTTCCGATTATCGGAAGCTCAATCCATCTGGTCGAACCGTTTGAACTGTCTCCTGCAAAAAGCACAAGAACCTGAAGCAGAACACAACCGGCATAGAACAAATGAGGAAGACCAAATCTCATTCGCGGAAATTTTTTCTCAAATATTCTGTAATCAAATTTGCTGATTGCAATCATCACAACTATGCCGACTATTGCAAACTCTGCCTGTCTCACAAGATAATGTGTTGCCGATACGTTATACTTAACTGCCGTATAGGCACTCGCACTCGTAACCATCATAAGACCAAATGAAAGCAGAATAAATATTGTCATCAGAAGGGTAAAATCATATTTGGTTACAATCCCTTTCTGTTTACCGCCGATGTTCAGGATAAATTCTTTAACCTTACCCTCTTCTGCATGTTTCATACGGCTTCTTTCCGCATAACCCATTCGCGAATCCGGGGTTCCTGTCCGTTCGGCTTTATGCGTCCCTCTGTCTGACCGGACAGATTTTGGTGCAGGATTCGCTTCCGTAATTCGGGATTTTTTTAAACCTGTGTTTCCGGTTCTGTTTTTTCCGGCACCGGAAAAACTGCTTTTCTTTCTTGTATCCGACGATACTGCGGTCCTCTTTCCGGTCCCCGTCGGTCTGATTTCTCTGATTTTTCCATTGTCTCCAGATGCCATTACATCCCCCTGTTACTGTTTCATAATTCTCATCAACTATTTTACGGCTCCGGGCAATGCACCCGCAAGTTCCTTGAATATCCTTCCTCTTTCCTCGTAGTTTTTGAACATTCCCCAGCTCGCACAACAAGGTGAAAGCAGAACAGCATCTCCCGGTTTCGCATTTTTATATGCAAAATCAACAGCTTCTTCCATGTCTTTAACAAAAAGATAATTTTTAAATCCCTTTTTCTCGCATGCTTCCGCAATTTTCTCCGCCGTCTGCCCCATAAGCAGAAGATATTTTATTTTTCCTTCAAAAGAATCAATCCATTCTTCATATTCCGAACCTTTGTCATAACCGCCGCCTATCAGAATTGTCGGTGTTGTCATAGCTTTTACAGCCTGAATTGAAGCATCCGGATTTGTTCCCTTTGAATCGTTGTAATATTTAACGCCGTTAACGGTAACAGTATACTCTATTCTGTGCTCAACTGCCACAAAATTTTTTAAAGCTTTTCTTATTCCTTCCCAACTTATTCCCAAAGCCTTTGCAGCAGCAATCGCCGCCATTGCATTTTCATAATTATGCCTTCCTATGATGTTCATGTCATGAACAGAGCAGACATCAGTTTCTTTGCCATTTTGCTCTTTGTATATAATATGCTCATTCCTCAGGAAGCATCCGCTTTCAAGTTCACGAACGGACGAGAAAAAAACAACTCCTGCTTTTGACTTTGATGCAAGTTCGCGCAGTCTCTCATCCTCATAATTCAGAACACATGTCTCATCTTCCGCCTGATTAAGCATTATATTTGCCTTTGCCATCGTATAATTTTCCATTGTATGATGTCGATTCAGATGATCCGGCGTGATATTAAGTATTACACTTACCTGAGGATGAAATTCTTCCACGGATTCAAGCTGAAAACTGCTCATTTCAGCAACCGTAATACTTTCACCGGTCGTTTTCTCCGCCATGCTTGTATATGGAATTCCAATGTTTCCGACAACAAATACGCTTTCACATTCCGTTGATACAATCTCTCCCAACAAAGAAGTTGTTGTTGTTTTTCCGTTTGTACCGGTAATTGCAGCCAAACGGCCTTTCGAAAATCTGAAACCAAGTTCAGCTTCTCCCCAGATTTTTACACCCTCATTTCTGAGTTTTTCGACAAAATCCAAGTCAGTGGGCACTCCCGGGCTGATAATCAGAATGTCCGTGTCCTTAATATATTTTTCAGGAAGTTCGCCGGTTATTATTTCACCGGCGAAACCATCCGGAAGCTGTTTTTTTATTTCCATGATGTCAAGAGACTCATTTCCATCATATACAACCAGTCTGTCCGTCTCCCTGCTGAGCAGTGTCGCTGCGGCAATGCCGCTTTTTCCAGCTCCCGCAATAATAATACTTTTTCCAGCTAATTCCATCTTCTACCTCCGTGCAGACATCCGAAACCATTTTCAGTTCAATTTCAGTCTGCCTTATCCATTCCTGTTATATGTTTATCTACTCCGCATAAAAATACGGAAGTATGTTTTCAAAAATCTCTGCCGCAACCGGTGCCGCAATGGTGCCGCCGTAATATGCTCCCTGTGGTTCGTCTATCATTACAAACACCAGAACTTTGGGATCATCTGCAGGTGCAAAGCCGATAAATGAAGCAATGTATTTGTTATCACTTCTCGGGAGCTTCTCGCTCGTGGCAGTTTTGCCTCCTATGGAAAATCCTTCCACTTTCGCATTTTTCCCGGTTCCGTTATCAACCACATTGAGCAGAAGTTCCTGCATGGTCTCCGAGATTTCTGAACTGATAACATTTTCCTCCTCCGGGTATTCAAATGATTCGGCATGAATACTTCCGTCTTCAAGATACTGTTCCGACATCATTCCGACATGCGGTGTTACCAGTTTCCCACCATTTATGCAGCAGCTTACGGCTCTTATAAGCTGCATTGGAGTAATCTGAAAGGACTGTCCGAACGACATTGCCGCCAAGTCAACCTCTTTCACTTCATCCTGCTTATGCATGATGCTGTTACCCTCACCCGGAAGGTCAATACCTGTTTTTTCCATCAGCCCCGTAAGTCTCATATACCTGTAGAGTCCGTCCGTTCCAAGCCCGAGCCCCATATCCATCAGTGCCACGTTGCATGATTTAGCCAGGGCATCTTTAAAAGTAACCGAGCCATGGCCGTTTCTCTGATGACAGTGTATAATTCTGTCTCCCACACTCTTACCGCCGCTGCAATAATAAGAACTTGCAAGAGTTGAACTTCCGGTTTCAAGTGCAGCTGTTGCTGTAATGATTTTAAAAGTGGAACCCGGTTCATAACTGTCTGAAACAAGAGGATTTCTCCACATTTCATTGAGCAGATCCATTGTTACTTCCGTATCATTTGAAATATACTCAAACGGCTCCCGGTTGTTATATTCCGGCGCAGTGGTCATTCCAAGTATTTCCCCGTCAGAAGGATTCATTACAACAATACTTACCGTTTTACTTTCTGTTGCAAGTCTAGTATTAACGGCTACACTGCTTATATATTTCTGGATGTTGAGATCTATTGTCAGATAAAGGTTTTTTCCGCTTATCGCTTCATCCCTTGTCTGTCCGAGCTCATCAAGTTCATTTCCTCTTGCGTCCGTATAGGTATAAATTGTTCCGTTTACTCCGGTAAGCAATTCATCATAAACCGTTTCCAAACCAACAATCCCCTGATTATAAGCGCCCGTAAACCCCATCAGTCTGCTCATTATCAGAGGATAAACATAGTACCTTCTGTAATCGGTATCCACCTTTACTCCCTGAAGCCGAAGCTGACGTATTTTGTCGCCATCCTCAAGAGAAACATTCGTTTTTATTATCTCAATTGACGATTTTTTCTCAACTCTTTCCCTTACTTTTTCCTCTGAAATATCAAGTATTCCGGAAAGCTCAGATATTACCCTTTCGGGTTCATTAATCTGATTATGTATTACGGATATCGTACACACCTGAACATTATCAGCCAGTACAACACCGTTTCTGTCATATATTTTTCCTCTTGCCGCCTTGATTCCACGTTCTCTCTGCTCCGTATCCAAAGCCCCCTTCATGAGAGAGGTATCTGTCTCAACCATCCTGATTATTCTGATACCCATACCAATGATAATAAGTATGAAAACAATAACAACAAAAAGAGTTTTTCTTTTTTGATATGCCCTTATTCTATACAAATATTCAAGTCTTTTTGTTTATATCATATATAAATTCAAACAAAATATGACTTTACAGCTGCTAATTTGTATCTCCCGACACACCACCGGCTTCAGGCTCTCCGCCTTCGCCTTCTGCAGATCCTTCGGTTCCTTCCTCAATTTCACCTGCAACTTCATCTTTGAATTCGCCTTCATGGTAGTTAATGTCTCCATCTTCAGGATATATTCCCAGATGAGCTACTACCCTTGAAAGGATGTCGCTTGTCATTACCGATGCAAGTTTACTTGAATTGTAATACTGTTCATCATCAATTTCATCAAGAACCACATATGATACTAACTGCGGATTATCAGCCGGAACACTTCCTATGAAAGAAACAACGAATTTTCTCTCAGTTCTTACACCCTTCTGTGCAGTTCCTGTTTTTCCACCGACTTTATATCCTTCAACCGCTGCCGATTTTGCCGTGCCGTTTTCAACAACGGACTGAGTAGCCATCTTAAGATAATCACTGGTTTCTTTCGAAACCGTAAGCTTCATAAGTGTATCATCTGCAGAATATACGGATACACCGTTGCTGTCTATTATCTGGCTTACGACATGAGGTCTGTAATAATATCCTCCATTTATCAGAGAAGAATAAGCAGCACACATCTGAACCATTGTTACGTTAAAAGACTGTCCAAAGGTTGACGTGGCAAGTTCTACATCACCCATTACATCATCTGCAACAAGAATTCCTGCCGTTTCACCCGGAAGATCAATTCCCGTTTTCTGACCAAAACCGAAGAATTTCTGATATTTAAGGAATGTATCTTTTTGAAGAAGTTCTCCGATATCCATAAGTGCAATATTACATGACTGTTCAATCGACTGTGTAAGTGTCAGCGGACCATGGCCTCCTCGGTTACTGCATCTTATCGAATATCTGCCAACCTGTCTTGAACCGCCGCAATCATAAACAGAGTCTGTACTTATAAGATTTTCCTCAAGTGCCGCCGCAATTGTAATAAGCTTATAAGTTGAACCCGGCTCATAGGAATCACATACCGTATAATTTCTCCACGCATTTACCAGAGCATTAGACTTAGCCTCATCCGTCATGTTTGCAAGCTCTTCTTCTGAAAAAAGTGAAGTAAGATCTCTCGGGTCATTAAGATTATATCCTTTATTGGATGCCATTGCATAGATTTCACCCGTGTTCGGATTCATGAGAATTACCGCAACATTTTTACATTTGTATTCACCGAGAAAATTGTTTATTTCATCCTCAACAACCGTCTGACAGAAAGTGTCAATGGTGGATACAACCGTTGCACCATTGACCGGATCTATCTTCGTCTCCACAAGATTCAACTCATTATCATAATAACCATAGGATCTTCCGTCCGTACCATTCAGATAATCATTATAATACTGTTCAATGCCATATGCACCTGCATTTCCACTGTTCGTATATCCGATAACATGACTTGCAAGAGAATCATATGGATAAACCCTTTTATAAATAGTCTCAAAAGTAATGCCTTTTATGTCAGAGTCTTCCTCCGCCATACTGTTAAACTCTCTTACCTTACTGTATTCCATGCCTTTTCCAAGAAAAAGATAATACTTTTCACGGTTTCCGTCATACTTTTCATACAGGTCATCATAATTAAATCCGAATGCTTTTGAAAGGGCTTCCAATGTCGGTTTTACATACCTGTCATCTTTTCCCTGACTTATCGTATTCGGATTCATTATTACATTGTAAGTTGCTTCACATGATGCAAGCGTTACACCGTTTCTGTCGGTTATCGTTCCTCTTTCATAAGGAACTTCCGCTCCGCTATAGGATAAATGACCTAAGACCGCATTAGAATATCTGACTCCATAAGTCTTGTTCAGATATAAAATGCGGCCTGTCAAAATAAGTATCAGCGCAGATATTATAACTACTACCAGTTTAAATTTACGATACATGAACCTGGTAAATATCTTCTTTTTCTTTTCGGTTTTTTTTCTGGTTCTTTCTTTCATAAACACATCCTGCCGGTTTAATCTATTTCTCCGGTACATCCATGTACTGCTTTACATATCCTTCTTTTTCAAGTTCATATGTAACAATCTGATTGTCATCAGGATATACCATTCCAAGTTCCGTAACTGCTGTTTCATATACATATCCAATGTCTACGGATGCGTCTATTTCGGCATAAAGTCCGTCATTATCTGTTTTAAGCTCATTATATTCTCTTGTAAGAGCTGATACATCAGTCTTAGCTTCCGTTATTCTTGCCGATAAGCTGAGATAACCGAGAGCAAATACCAGGATGCATGCCAAGGATGCCGTAAGAAGCACTGCTGAGAATAAATCAATTCCGAAATTAATTCCGGCCTGTGCCTGTTCCCTTTCCCTCTGACTTCTCTCAGATCTGGTTTTTATTTTTTCGAGTTTAAGCTGATGCTTCTCGTCTTCTGCCGAATACTTTCTTGCAAGATTATCATAGTTGTAAATTCTTGCAGACTTTCTTATATCACTCATTTTCTAACCCCTTTCAAATATTCTCAGTTTTGCACTTTTAGATCTGCTGTTCACCTCAAGTTCTTCCTCTGACGGAAGTATGGGCTTTCTTGTTATAACCTTCCCCTTACTTACTGCTCCGCACATGCATACCGGAAAATCCGGTGGACATGTACACGGATTTTCATATTTCTTAAATGCACTTTTAACAATCCTGTCTTCAAGTGAATGGAAAGTTATTATGCAGAGTCTTCCTCCCGGATTCAGCAGTTCAACAAAATCATCCAAAGTATTTCCAAGTACTTCAAGTTCTCTGTTTAACTCTATTCTTATGGCCTGAAACGTCTGTTTTGCAGGATGTCCTTTTCCTGCCCTCATCTTTGCAGGAATTGCATTCTTTATTATCTCTGCAAGTTCAAGAGTAGTTTCCACAGGCTTTTTTTCTCTTGCGATTCTTATATGTTTTGCAATATTCTTTGCAAATCTGTCCTCACCATAATCTCTGATAATCCTGTATAATTCTCTTTCCGGATAATCATTTACTATGTCATAGGCAGTCATTTTCATTGACTTGTCCATCCTCATGTCAAGAGGTGCATCGGTTCTGTATGAGAACCCTCTTTCCGGAGTATCAAGCTGAAATGACGAAACACCCAAATCAATAACTATTCCGTCAAGTCCTTTAATGTTTAAATCCGCCATCACCGATTTCATGGACTCGTAATTGCTTTTCACTGCAGTAAATTTTCCGCCGAAACACTTAAGTCTTTCAGAAGCCGCCCTAATCGCATCTTCATCCTGGTCAATTCCTATATATCTTCCATTTTCGGAAAGCATGCCCAGCACTTTCTCGGCATGACCGCCGCCACCTAGCGTTCCGTCTGCATATATTCCGTCCGGCTTTACATTAAGTCCCTCAACAGTCTCATTAAGCATTACCGAATAATGATTAAATACTATGTCTTCCATGTTATCTCCCGATAAATCTGATTTTAGAAATCTATGTTGAATTCACCAAGGCTTTCGGCAATGCTTATAAGGTTATCAACACTGTCAATCTCATCGAATTTTTCCTTGTCCCAAAGTTCGATTTTATTTCCTACGCCGACAAAGACAACATTTTTTACCAGTCCCGCCTTTTCTCTCAGCTCCTGTGAAATGAGGATTCTTCCCTGGCTGTCGATATCACATTCAACCGAGTTAGCCATCAATATACGTTTCATGTTACGGACTTTTTCAAGATTTCCCGGCAATTCATTCATACTCTCAAGAAAAGCAAACCATCTTTCTGCCGGATAAAGTGTAAGACATCCGTCTATACCGAGACTTAAGAATGGATTTTCACCGATGTTCTTCTTAAATTTTGCAGGAATTATAATACGACCCTTGGAATCAAGGTTATGACTATATTTTCCGCTGAACTGGTAAGCCATCTTAAATCTCCTTTCTGAAAAATTCCCCACTTTGATACACTTTTGTGACACAATCCTCCACTTGCCACCACAGCATCATTCTAAACCACTTATTTCTAAAATGCAATAGCAAATTTCGTAATTAAAGTGTCTAATTCAGCCAAATTCAGAACATTTACGTTTTTTTACTTTTTTTATCTTCTTCAACTGAAAAAACGGAGCCTGCACCATCACCGACTCCATCATAAAAGCAACTTTAGGGCATAAAAAAAGAACCCGATTAACTCGGATTCCTTTTATTTCTAATTCTGTTTGTCTTGTCTGTTTTTTCTTTCATATAGTACAATTCCAAGAATCACACTTGCAACCAGCATGATTACGGCAACAATCTGTGATACCGCTATCCCCGTTCCCCAGAGAAAAAGCTGATCCGATCTTATTCCTTCTATAAAGAATCGGATTATTCCATACCCTCCGACATAAGTCAGAAACAACTGTCCGTCAAATTTCTTTCTCTTTGTTATACAGAGAATAAATATTAAAAGACAAAGATTAAGGAAAGATTCGTAAAAGAATGTCGGATGAACACTTATATATGTTGCACCGTCCATAACAATAGCATTATTTCTTATTTCAAGAATTCTCTCCAGAGCAACTTCTTTACCTTCATAAGCACTTCTCAGAGCTGCCTCGGAAGTTGCCGGATCAAAAAATCTTGATGTATTTCTTACATCAACAAGCATTCTGAACACTCCGTCGGAATAAGAACCAAATGCCTCTCTGTTAAAAAAGTTTCCCCATCTTCCTATTATCTGTCCGGTCAGTAATCCCACACATGCCGTATCTGCAAACAGCCAAAAGTTCTGCTTTTTTATTTTCGTAAAAACGGCACACGTTGCAATTCCTCCAATTACTCCGCCGTAAATTGCAAGCCCTCCGGTACGGAGATTAAATACTGACAGAGGGTTATCCGCAAAATTTTCCCAGTAAAAAATCACATAGTACAATCTTGCGCAAATTACAGATATAATAATTGCAATTATTGCGAAATCAAGATAAATTTCCGGATTCTGTCCGGTCCTTTTTGCCTGAAATTCAGCAACGAGATAACCGCATATCATTCCAAAAGCAATACATATGCCGTAGTATGCAATGTCAAATCCCAAAATACTTATTGAATCTCCGACATTTTTCAGGCTGATACCTATTCCGGGAAAATAAATTCCGGTATTCAATAAAACCATGTCCGACTCCATCCCTGCATGTCTACACATTAAATCTGAAAAGAACAACATCTCCGTCAAGCACAACATAATCCTTACCTTCAGAACGGACAAGTCCCTTTTCCTTCGCTGCGTTAAATCCTCCGCAGGCTACAAGATTATCATAACTTACTATTTCGGCACGGATAAATCCTCTTTCAAAATCACTGTGAATTTTACCTGCTGCCTGTGGTGCTTTTGTACCTCTGGTGATTGTCCAGGCCTTTGTTTCCTTAGGGCCTGCCGTAAGATAACTTATAAGACCGAGAAGTGAATAACTTGCTTTTACAAGTTTGTCAAGACCCGACTCGCTTACGCCCAATTCCTCGAGGAACATTGTCTTTTCCTCTTCATCCAATTCGGCAATTTCAGCTTCAATTTCTGCACTGATTACAAAAGCTTCCGCACCGTCATTCTTTGCATATTCCCTTACCTTTGCAACATGTGCATTTCCCGCACCGTCATCTGCAAGATCATCTTCCTTGACATTTGCCGCAAAAATAACTTTTTTAGATGTAAGAAGTCCATATGTTTTCAGGAGTTCTTCCTCTTCTTCATCTTCCGCCTCATAACTCTTAGCCTGCTTTCCATCCTCAAGCAAAGCCTTAAGCTTCATACAGAGAGCATACTCCTTTGCCAATGATTTATCATTTGCCTTGCCTTTGCTTACTCTTGCAATTCTTCTCTCAATCATTTCAAGATCCGAGAATACTAGTTCAAGTGTGATTGTTTCTATATCTCTTACAGGATCTATTGAGCCGTCAACATGTACAATGTTAGGGTCATCGAAACATCTTACCACATGAACTATGGCATCACATTCCCTGATATGAGACAGGAACTGATTTCCAAGTCCCTCACCCTTACTTGCACCTTTAACAAGTCCGGCAATATCTACAAATTCAATTACCGCCGGTACGATTTTTTCAGAATCATACATTTTTCCAAGTACGTTCAACCTCTCATCCGGTACTGCAACGACACCGACATTCGGATCGATTGTGCAGAAAGGATAGTTTGCCATTTCTGCTCCTGCCTTTGTAAGTGAATTAAATAATGTGCTTTTTCCCACATTAGGAAGTCCCACGATTCCGAGCTTCATGATTTCTTTCTCCTATCTAAAAACCCTTACTCTTACGGACTTTACAGGATTTTGATGTTTGGTTACATACAATTTTTCGACATCACTTTATGAATCCCATTTAAATCATCCGCAATAGGATTTGTTTCTTTTGTTTTTCTTTTTCGGCATGAATATATATGTTCATACCTATTTTTATACCGGAATGTCCAATAGTAACACACTTAATTGTTTCGTCAGTATTCAACACACCGCAAATATATTACTATAAAATATTTTAATTGGTTTTTGACCGCCTTAAAACCCTTTATTTATGC
>CAZOZM010000013.1:0-50098 GCA_964584255.1 uncultured Lachnoclostridium sp.
AAACGGAGGAAAAAATGAAGAACAAACTTGTTCAGAAATCAAAAAGACTTTTGTCAGGTATTGTTGCTACTGCCATAGCGGCTTCAATGCTTCCAATGCTCCCTGCAATGGCGGAGGAAACTACGGATAAATATCCGTATACTCATTTTGTAGCTATTACTGGGATAAACATAGATACTATTACCAACAAAACAACCTTAACCATTTCTACATGGGGTCATAAGGCATGCCTTTTTTATTCAAGGACATATTTGTTCTTTCAATCATGCTTATAATTGAATTTGCAACAGAACAGAGACATCCCATCTTAGGTATTGATAAAAGATATGAAATATGCTATTTTATTTAAAACGAACGTTCGTAATGAAAAAAGCAACAGTATGTCGCTGCCTTTACTGGAAAATTCAGTTTTAAAGACGGACAAGGGTCAGATGTCCGTAAGAGCCTGCATAAAACGGATTCGGATGCTGATACAGATTGTTAACGGATTGATTATGGGCGGGAGTTTTTCAGAGACTGAATAAGAATAGTTTGAGAGGGAGGAAGTTTTTGTAATGAGAGAGAAAGCCGTAACAAAAGAGGAGGAAGCAAGACAGTGCTTAGAGTATTATTTGAAGATGCATCCTGAGGCACTAAAAGAAAAGTTGGACTTGTATATAATGAGATATTGCCGGAATATCCTAAAAGCTAAGTATGAGGAGAGAAAAGTTTGAGAATGAGACGGTTATTGCAGTAGTGACTGAAGCAGGAACCCTCTTGCTTTGGTCGTGGGAGTGTTAATGTCCATCGCTGCAGATTTTGCATCAAAAATGTGGCAGGGCAAAACATGGTTAACTGAGAGAAGGGGCGTCTGTGTCCCGGGCATATTCGGTTTTGACACGGACATCATAATTCCACATGAAAGAAACCTGTCCGGCCGGTAAAAGTATTGAAACAGGGGAGCGTTTATGGTATCTTTATCTGAATTAAATGCTCTGAAAAGGTGATGATATGGCGAATTATACGGAAGAACAGTGGAACTCTAAGAAAAATGAGCTTATGGAAAAATGCTATAATGGGTTTGCAGAACTCGGCTTACACGGTACGGGCATTCGTACTCTGGCTAAATATTGCGGATGCAATACGTCCATGATTTATACATACTTTAAGGATATGGATGATCTAATAGTCCAGTCAACGGAATATTGTATGAGTAAGGTAGAGAATGACTTTATGGCAGAAGCGCCCATGGACGTTGAAGATTTGTGGAGATTTGTAAATGAGATTCCGTACTGGACGGCGGAAAAGCATGGGAAAAAATATCGTTTGATGTACCAGGTGTATACGCATCCTAAATACAGGGAGTATGGTCAGAAGTTTTTTGCCGGTGTGGACAGGCGTTATACCGAATATGCAAAATTGTTGGAGGGCAAGCTTGGAATTCCTTATCAGAAGCTTACACCGATGATTTTCATTCTTATAAGGGCATGTGTGCATTATGCTTTGTTTGAGGATGAATTTTACTTGAAATCTCAGATAGATGTATTAAAAGAGAGTTTGGAGCTTTTTATAATGAAATACAATCCGAAACTGATGTCGGGATTAGGCAATCGGCAGGCAGAGCAGCCATAATTCCGGTGGGACTTTTATGTTGTCGAGTGGAGGCCAAAATGTCAAACGAAAATAAAAAGAACTTTAACGCAATGCTTCACAATTCTAAAGACATGCCTAAGATTCAAATTGTTACGGATGCAAAAACAATTGAGAGGTATGGCGGAGATAAAATGTATTTTGCACCTCCGATTGACTATGACAGAGTAATGAAGTGCATTCCGTACGGGAAGGTAATAACAGTAAGTAAGATAAGGGAGTATTTTGCCGATTTAAACGGGGCAGATTTTACGGAACCCATGACGGCGGGAATGTTTGTTTCGATTGCTGCATGGGCAAGTTATCAGAGAACTGACGATAAAACGCCATATTGGAGAACTTTAAAGGCGGACGGGGAGTTGAATGATAAATATCCGGGAGGTGCTGCAGCACAGAAAGAATTGTTAGAGGCAGAAGGGCACACCATTGTAGAGAAGGGACGAAAAACCATTAGATATTATGTAAAGGACTATGAAAAAAATCTGTGTTGCTTGGAAAAAGACGGGGAGGCGAAAGATTTGGTCTGGCAATTTATACCCGTATCTTAGCATTCGGGAAAGTCATGCATATGCAGATAAAGTATGCGTTGCTAAAGCCTGATTCGTATTTTTACCTGGTCGGCCGATGCTTTTCGGCGGTCACCAAGAATTCCTTGCCTTTAGGCATGGGAAGTGTCAAAGCATATTTCTAAAATAAAAACATGCAAGCTGTGTCCGGTCACGCAATTCCAGTTTCTCAAGAATTTCACTTATATAATTTCTAACTGTACCCTCGCTCAGACAGAGTGTCTCTGCGATTTCCCTGTTGTTTAAACCGTCGGCAACATGTTTTACAATGTCAAATTCTCTGCCGGACAGACCGAACTCGGAAAAACTTTTCGCACAGCTGTTGCTCATCAGAGAAGGTATTTTTCCCATAATTTCATTTCCAAAGACCGTCTGGCCGTTAAATACGGCACGAATTGCGGGAGCGATCGTTTCAAAATTCTGTTTTAATATGTAACCCTTTGCACCATATTGAATTGCTTTAATGATATATTCGTCATCGGAGAAAGTTGTGAGAAGGAGAATCTTCGCCTCGGGATTTTGGCTGATGATGTGTCGGGCGGTATCAAGACCGTTCATTTTTCCCATTTGTATGTCCATAAGAAGGACATCGGGGGAAAGTTCCTCAAATGCCTTGACAGCTTCGCAACCATTTTCACACGTTAGAGCGACCGTTATATCGGGTTCGGATTCCAGTATGGTTTTCAGTGACAGAGAAACAAGTTTATCATCATCAGCGATTATTATTTTCATTTATTTTCCCTTCTTTCCTTTAAAATTGAAACAAGAATTTGAAATCCGTCATCGGATGAAATTCTAATGTTCCCATCAAGTTTTCGGACGCGGTCACGCATGTTTGTTAAGCCGATGCCCTCTTTTCCGCCTCTTACGGTTCCACTTCCGTTATCCTGAATGAAGAGACGATAAAAGGCAGGATGCTCCTGAATGGTAATCTGCATTTTTGTGGCATTGCCGTGTCGGAGAGTATTGTTTACGGCCTCCTTTATGATACTGAGGAAACAGTATTTAATGTCCCTCGGAACAATCGGCTCCATATCGTAATGCAGGGTGATGTCAAGCTCACCGGCTGACTCGGACAGTTCGCGAACTGCACTCTCAAGATTCAGTGACTCATCATGAAGGTCATGCACACTTGTACGTATGTTGGACATGGCGGCATTCAGAGTCTCGTGAAGGCCATCAAGCGGTTCATTAAGAATCGGGGATCGGTTTATGGTTTTTATAGCACCGATCTGCAGAATGGAACGTGTGAGGAGATGACCGACATTGTCATGAATTTCTCTAGCTATACGGTTTCTCTCCTTAAGTGTTGCCATGTGGATTTCAGTATCTTGCTTTTCTATGAGCCGGCGTGTCTTTTCGGCATTTAACAGTTCATTTTCCCTCGATGTGTCACGAAGTTTTTTGGATTCTTCACGGAAGCTGTCATTTTCCGCAATTACATATTCAACGAGAAGAGCCGTGAGGGAGAGCAGGAGAAGCCGGATGGCAGCGGGGTTCGGTAATTCGAGCAGTATTCCCAAACAGATGATAATTCCCGGCGCTTTTGTTCTGTATATGACAGAATCGATTACCATTAAAGGGTAATAGACCTTCATTTCCGGAATGAAGATGGATGCAATGCAAAACAGAATCGGAGGAATGATGTCAGATGGTTTCCCCTTTTTTTCGTCGTAAATCCGGTTCTTTTTTATCAGTGACAGGCTGGCCAGTACTATGGAAACAAGAAAAATCGTTATGCCGGCCAGATCCACGGAATAGGAATTAAATTGCAGAAAGGCACCAATAACAATAAACAGAACTTTTGCACAAATTGTCATGATAATCCTCCCTGTTAATTTTTAAATTGATGATACTAAAAAAAGTATACATTATAAAGTGACAATTGTCACACTTTAAAAATGATTATATTCACTGGCGGAGGAAGTGCACTCATGCTACAATCACGACTGTAAACTTCATAAAATGAATTCTATGGGAGGCAGAAATGGAAAATGCAATCGAGGTAAAAAATCTGGTTAAGAGATACAAAGAGGTTCTCGCGCTTGACCACTTTTCTCTTGAAGTGAAAGAGGGAGAAATATTTGGTCTTTTGGGTCCGAACGGAAGCGGTAAAACAACCGCCATTAACTGTATCCTGTCTTTACTGAAATTTGATAAGGGAGAGATAAAGGTGTTCGGCAGGGAGATGAAACCCGATTCATATGACATAAAGAAGGACGTCGGTGTGGTAATGCAGAATGTTGCTGTATTTGACAGCCTTACCGTAAAAGAGAATGTTGATTATTTCTGCGGATTGTATGTAAGTGATAAAAAGAAGCGGAAAAAACTCGTGGAAGATGCCATCGGATTTGTCGGACTTGAAAAATATGAGGGATTCTATCCGAAGAAACTCTCAGGCGGACTTCTCAGAAGACTTAATATTGCATGCGGCATAGCACACAAGCCGAAACTCATTTTTTTTGATGAGCCGACGGTGGCTGTTGATCCACAGAGCAGAAATAATATTCTTGAAGGTATAAAAAGACTTAACAGGGAAGGGGCAACGATAATTTACACATCCCATTATATGGAAGAGGTTGAGCAGATCTGCACAAGGATTCTAATCATGGATGCAGGGAGAAGCATGGCAATCGGTACAAAAGACGAACTGAAGAAGATGATAAAGAACACCGAGACCATTACGGTGGAGGTGCCGGAACTTGATGAGAGGAATCTTGCGGAAATCGGGGAACTTCCTTATGTTTATGAGGTAAATTACAATGATGACAGACTTGTTATCGGATGCAGTGGTGGAAAGCACAACGTCATAAATGTTATCGGATATTTTAACAAGAATGATATATCAACAGGGATGATTAACTCCAATCGTCCGACGTTAAATGACGTATTTCTTGAAATTACGGGAAAAGAACTCAGGGACTGATACGGAGGCGATTATGTTTTTACATGACTTAAAATATGCAATGAAGACAATGGTCAGAAACAGGACGGCATTAATTTGGACATTAATGTTTCCCATTCTTCTTGGAACTTTTATGTATATGGCATTTGGCAAGGTGTATGAGGAGTCTGAGCTTTTTAAAGATGTGCCCGTTGCCGTTGTCATGGAGAAGGAAAACACCGGTCTGAGGATGCTGCTTGATGAGTTATCCGAACCGGGCGATAATAAGCTTTTGGAGACTGTGTATGTTTCAGATGAGGAGGCACAGAACGCACTTGAAGATGAAAGTGTGACGGCGGTTATCTATGTGGATGATGAGATTTCCATGCAGGTGCGTGAAAACTCATATGAAAATACCTTGGTTCAGAGCATACTGAATGAATACAAAAAACAGGAGAAGATTCTTACGGACATAGCCGGAAGCAATCCGGAGAAAGTAAGTGAGGCAGTTGAAAGACTTGCATCTTCGGAAGAATTTTATACGGAGAAAAAAACATCCGACGGAAATCAGGATTATATGACGAATTACTTTTATGCCATTTTTGCGATGTCATGTCTGTTTGCTTCCTTTGCTGCAGCTGAAAAAATCATTGCGATGCAGGCAGATATCAGTGCGCTGGGAATCAGAAGAACGGTTGCTCCAAACAGCAGACTAAATTCAATGGCTGCCGAATTTATTTCCCTGCTTTCATTTCAGCTGGCGGTTGAGCTGGTTGCGTTGCTTTACTTTATAATGCTGGGAGTTGATTTTGGTGACAAATATCCTCAAATTCTGATGATATTGTTGGTCGGTTCGTGTATTGGAATTGCAATGGGCATGATTGTAGGAACAATTCCGTCAATAAGCCCGGACATGAAAATGAGCATATGCGTGGCTCTTAGCATGGCTTTATCAGTAATGGCAGACTTGAGTGCTGCCGGAATAAAAGATGAAATTGAGCATAAAATACCGATTTTAAACAGGATAAATCCGGCAGTACTTATTACGGATTCGTTTTATGCACTGAATGTGTTTGATACGAACGAAAGATATTTAAAGAATATGGTGATTCTCGGATTAATGACGGCGGTACTCATGACAATCGCCTTTTTTATTTTGAGGAGGAACAAGTATGCAAGTGTTTAAACTGTATTTTAGGCTGCTCCGCAGAAATTGGGGACCCATCCTTATATATGGAGCGATTTTTATCGTACTCATGCTGGGTATTGTCGTTCCCCAGGCAGCAAGGCAAAGGGCCGGCGGCTATGAGAAGAAAATGAGCAAATATGCCATTTTTGATTATGATGAAAGTAAATTCAGCGGGTATGTCAGTGAATTTCTGGCAGAAAATCATAAAACAAAAAGCATCAGTGATGATAAAGAGGAGACAATACAGGACGAACTTTATAATACTAATGTTGACTGTGTCATTGTAATAAAAAACGGCTTTGAGAATGCCTTTTTAAAGGGAGATGCGGCTGATTATCTGGAAATATATGACGTTCCCGGAACCACGGGAGCTTTGCTTTTAAAACAGCAGCTTAACAGTTTTCTGCTGACAACCGATGTATATGTGTCCTCGGGGATACAGATGGATGAGGCGGCAGAAAAATCACTGTCGGCGGCTGCCATATCAGTCGAAACGGAACTTGTGAGCAGGGATAAGGAGAAGGTAAATTATTCCGACACTTTCTTTTCATATCTGGGATGGGTGCTTATTGCAATGTGTGTTGAGAGTCTGTCGGCCATACTCACAATGCTTGACAGAAAAGAAGTAAAGAACAGGATTAAATGTTCATCATACAGATTTTCGAGGATGAATGCGGAAATTATTCTCGGGGTAATAATCACGGGAACGGTAATCTGCGGAATATGTTCACTTGTCGGTATTTTTATGTTCCCGGGAGAAATGCTGACCTTAAAAGGGCTGCTTCGTATTCTGAATGCATTCTGTATGCTGGCGGTTGCGCTTTCCCTGACTTTCCTGATAAGTAAAGTGACGTCGAATAAGCAGGTTACGTCGCTCCTGTCAAATGTATTGGGATTGGGAATGGCTTTTCTCTGCGGTGTTTTTGTACCGTTGGAGGTTCTTGGCGATTCTGTAATAAAGATTGCACGGTTTCTTCCCGTTTATTGGTATGTGAAGGCAGTGGAGACTGCATCATCGTTCAGACCGGAGAAAATGCTTACTTTCTTTTCATATCTGGGAGTCCAGCTGCTCTTTGCGGCGGCAATATTATGTGTCGGTCTTGTTGTCGCAGGGAAAAAACGTGGAATTACTGACTAAATTTGTGACAAAACGTAAGGATTTGTTGATATTCTGTAACAAATATGCTAACATCTTGTGAAGAAATAAAAGGTGGGAGAGAACGTATGCAGAAATCAGAAACCATTAGGATAAGCTCCGATAAAAAGGAGATAAAGATTGACATAAAGTCAATTCTGTATGTTTTGATGAATGGCAATTCGGCTTACATTCATGTGATTCATGACAGGGTCTACCAAACCAGAATAACTTTGACAGAGCTTGAGGAACTTCTTGGAAACAACTTCATCAAGGTAAAGAGGGGGTGCCTTGTTTCGGTTATGGCAATACACGACATAACAGATAAGATAAATCTCAGTAACGGAGAATCGCTGGACTATGCCATCAGAAATAAAAAGGAAATTCTCAGGGAATTTCAGAAGAAACAGCAGGAGATCATAAGAAGTTTTTCAGCTGAGGGAATTCCGGAAACGGATGAAGAGTATCACGATTATTACAGGGTGTTCGATAACATGTCGATAGCCTTTGCTGATATTGAGATGGTCTTCGATGACGAGTACCGTGCAGTAGACTGGGTTTTCCGTTACGGAAATCCGTCACTTGCAGAGCTGGAAAAAGTGCCTTTGGAATCGATAATCGGAAACACCTTCGGTAATCTGTTTGCAAACATGGATTCTAAGTGGCTGCGTTCATATGAGAGGGCAACTCTGTTTGGAGAAACCTTGAAAATAATTGATTACAGTCCGGAAATCGATACCTATCTCGATATCATATGTTTTCCGACCTTTAAAGGACATTGCGGCTGTATTTTGTTCGACATTTCAAAAATTAAGTCTTTCAGGAACACGACAGATGCGGAGAAGGCGCTGGCGGTATTCTTTGACAGACTGTTAAGAGGAGAGTAAAACGGCATGGAAAATCTGTATTTAGTCACAAAACCAATCTACAATTCTGTGATAAAATGCAAATTAAAACCTGAAAATGAAATTTGTCACATGTAAGCTGTGAAATTCAAAGAAATTTGAAAATTCGTCACAAAAACACTTGAAAATTGAGAAGAAATAGTGTATATAATATATAACCTGATTAACAAACATCAGGTTGACAAATCTCATAAAATTTTCAATCTAACCATGCTTAAATGTTTTTTCGTTAGAAAAGTTATAGACAAGAGAGAGAACAAAAACGAAAAGACAAAACTGATAAGATTTCCGGTTACCGGAAACACCTGTCTGACCAACACCTCTATACGGCAGACGGAGTGTAAACGTCGGCGGTCCCCTCCGTCGACGGATCGGTATCCGGGATTTTTTTTGCCTTTTTTAGAAAAATCCCTTTAATGTAAATTTATGTGTGCTATAATGAACACGGTGAACTGAGCGGACGGTGAAATTACCGTGCGATGCAGTCACGAGGTGAAGAGCAAAGCATTTTTTCGCCGTTTTGGTGAGAATGGAGCAGAGAATAAAGAGGTAAGCGGCAGGATGAACGGTGGCGGTATAAGAAAACCTTCAAAAGATACCATAAAACTTGTCTTTTTTATAGCAATAATATATATACTTCTGGAGTCGGCCGGGATAACATGCCCGATAAAGTTTATGACAGGCATTTCATGTGCCGGGTGCGGCATGTCAAGGGCGTGGCTTGCGGTATTGAAGCCGGATTTAACGGCTGCATTTAAGTTTCATCCGCTCTTTTTTTTGCCGCCAATAGTGGTTGTTCTGTATTTTTTGCGCTCGAGAATAAACAGAAAAATTTATCTTGGCATAATGTATGCAGCCGGAGCGGCATTTATCTTTATATATTTGTACAGAATGCTTTTCGCAGGGGGAGATATTGATGTTTTCGAACCTGAAAACGGTTTCTTTGTCCGTATTCTGAGGAAATTTTTCCGGATATGTGAGTAAAATTGAAAACTGAGACAATATCGTAAGAATTTCTTAAGCATAAAGTAACACCTTTGAGAACGAAGTGGTGTAAAATGCACATGCTGTGGTCGTCATGCGTGAGACGGGTTTTGACGGCTGCATTTATACGTTTTAAGGATGGGAATGAGGATGGTTTTCAGTAGTTTGAAATTTATATGTATTTTTATGCCTGTTTTTTTTACAGTGTACTATATATTACCTGCGAAATGCAGGAATTTTTTACTTCTTTCGGGAAGTCTTATTTTTTATTTTGTCGGCACGGTTGAAATGCCGGCATATTTTATGCTTTTTGTCTTGAGTATATTTGTCGATTTCCTTGTCGGTGTGGGAATCGAAAGGTATTCAGGGAGAAAAAAGCTGATTTTGGGATTCGGTATATGTTTTCATCTTATTACGTTTGGATTTCTCAAATATTCAGGATTCCTAACCGGTGAGATGGCAAAGCTGATACCGGGTTTTGAAACGGTACTTGAAATTGTGATGCCGATAGGAATCTCCTTTTATACTTTTCAGGGGATTTCTTACATAATTGATGTTTACAGGGGAACGATTAAGGCGGAAGAGAGCCTTTTAAGATATGCAGTCTATATTTCAATGTTTGAACAGCTTATTGCCGGACCGATAGTAACATACTCTCAGGTAAAAGAGGAACTTTCGAAACGTAAGATAAGCATAAACATGGTACTTCACGGAATGGGAGTGTTTGTCTTCGGACTCGGGCTCAAGGTTCTGTTGGCAAATCCTCTTGGTAAGCTTTGGAGTCAGGTCGGTGCAATCGGTTTTGAAAGCATTTCCACGCCGCTTAGCTGGATGGCTCTTATTGCATATACTTTTCAGATTTATTTTGATTTCTTAGGTTACTCACTCATGGCAATAGGCCTTGGAGAGATGCTCGGATTCAAGCTTCCGCAGAACTTCAATCATCCTTATACAAGTCTTACAATGACGGAGTTCTGGAGAAGATGGCACATAACACTGGGTTCATGGTTCAGGGAATATGTATACATACCTTTGGGCGGAAATAAAGAGGGAGGCCTTAAAACCGTCCGCAATCTTTTTGCCGTATGGATGCTGACCGGTATCTGGCACGGAGCCGGATATAATTTTATTCTTTGGGGATTTGTGATTTTTCTCATAATTACCATTGAAAAACTGTTTACGGGTCGGTTTTTTAAAACCCATCCTCTTTTCGGACACATTTACATGATTATTCTGATACCTCTTACATGGGCGGTTTTTGCGATTGAGGATATAAAGCAGCTCGGAATCTTCTTTAGAAGACTTTTCCCTTTCGGTGGGGAACAGATATGGTCGGTTTTTCAGTATGACTATCTTAAATACCTCAAGAGCTATGGAATATTTCTGCTTGTCGGATTAATTTTTTCAACTAAAATTCCATATCGAAAGCTTAAATTCATTGGCAGCCGGGTTGTGATTTTTATACTGCTGACGGCGATTTTTGCAGGAAGCCTGTACTGTATGTATAAAGGGCTTGATGATCCGTTTTTATATTACAGATTTTAGGTGAAGAGGACGGACAGTGGAAGTTTTCGTACAGACGGTGAAGTCAAAGGCTTTGATTTTGCCGGAGATTGAATAATAAAAAGAATGGTTTAGGGAGTATGAATATGAAGAAACAAAATATCTTAACTGCCGCTTTTCTTATACTGGCAGTTATTGCGGCATTTGCATATAACGGACTGAAACCGGAAAAAGAACAGAAGACACAGGAAGATTATTCACTTGATGACTATGATTTCAGTGACATTTACGGAGTGGCAACATCAGGAAAGTCGGATGCGGAAGTGACTCCGGAGGTGACGAAGGCGGAACCGTCAGTAAGTGTTACGCCGACAGACGTGCCACAGGCGACTGCCACGTCTACACCGACGGAAATTGTGGAAGTTGCCACGTTGACGGCAACTCCTGCACCGACAAATACACCTGCACCGACAAGCACGCCGGCACCAACGCCTACACCGGTTCCGGAATATACCGGAGAGAAGGTTGATGTCAGCAGCAGTGAAACACTGTTTATCGGTGACTCGAGAACGGTAGGTATAAAAGAGTATGCTTCAATAAAGAATGCGGATTTTTACTGCTCGGTAGGTATGAGTGTTTACAATGCGAACGGTCAGGAAATTGATATTGCCGGAGTCGGTAAGGTAAACCTTGAAACACTGCTTGGCAGCCGTGCCTATGGAAAAATATATGTCATGCTCGGTATTAACGAGATTGGATATGATTTTAATACTACGGTAAGAAAGTACGCTTCACTGTTGCAGACTATAAGGGAAAAACAGCCGGAAGCAATCATTTTCGTGGAAGCAAATCTGCATGTTTCAAAAAGAAAGTCGGATTCGGACAGCCAGATAAATAATCCGGCAATAAACAGATTTAATGCTGCAATTTCCGGATTTGCAGATGATAAGAGCTGTTTCTATCTTGATGTTAATCCGATTTTTGATGACGGATATGGAAATCTTAAGTCAGACATGACGGGAGACGGAGTTCATCTGTATGCGAAGTATTATATAGACTGGGCTAAGTGGATTGAAGAGGAAACCACAAAGAGGTGTAACTAAATACATTGACTTTAAGTGAGTGATTGGTTACTGTATACCAATCGGCTTGTTACAACGCGTGTTCCGGCCGGATACAGGACAGAAGATTAAGGAGAGTTTAAAGTGGCAAAGATATTAAATGAATGGGAACGCATGGTAAGCGGAAGGCTGTATAATGCGGCAAGTCCGGATATTGCAAAGCAGCATATGCAGGGACTTTCAAGATGCGATAAATTTAACAGAATACCGGTGCGGAGAATGAAAGCGAAACAGAAGGCACTGGAAAAACTCATTCCTTCAGCTAAGGGAAAGGGACTTGGTGTGTTTGCACCGCTTTACTGCGAGTACGGAGTAAATATTCATGTCGGAAATGAGTGTTTCATGAACTACAACTGTGTATTGCTTGACATATCGCCGATAACTCTGGGCAACAGTGTGTGGCTTGGTGCAAACGTAACGCTGGCGACTCCGAATCATCCTTTTATTGCGGAGGAAAGATGCAATGCGGATTATCCGGACGGCAGACATGACCTTGAGTATTCGGAACCGATTACAATAAAGGACGGATGCTGGATATGTTCCGGTGCAACGATCTGCGGCGGCGTGACAATCGGTGAAAACAGCATAGTTGCCGCCGGTGCGGTGGTTACGAGGGATATTCCTCCAAACAGCATTGCGGCCGGAGTTCCTGCAAGAGTAATACGTCAGATAGATGAAGAGGACCGTATTAATGTGTGGGAAACATATATGAATAACGAACTGCCTCTGTCATCAAGAAAGGCGGTACAGCGCAGACAGGCAGGGAAAAACTGATAACGGCAGGTTTTAGGATGTGAACGGCAGTTATGGGGAAATCTGTCAAAAAAATGAAAAAAGTGTGAAATTATGGCTTGAATGTTTTTATAAAAAGTGATAGCATATTAACCGTTGGTTGAAAACTGAATAATGTGTGTGAGTTGAAGTGTTCAGGAAACGGATAATTATCCTCCGAAGGAGTAAAACTCTCAGGCATTCCGAAAGGAATTAAGACTGAACATGAATCACACTCTGGAGACACTTATCAAGGTAAGGGCCGAAGGGGCAAAGGTGGAATTTACTGAATCTCTCAGGCAAAAGGACAGAGTTTATATATAAAAGACAGTTTACGCTGTCTCCTTTTGTTACGATTTGACAGGCATATTCCGCAGGGAGTGTGCCTTTTTTTTAATCAACAATTTGCAATCCGGGAAACCGGGGAAAAGGAGTAGTCATGCTTGAACAGATAAGCGACGTATTAACTAAAATTGATGATTTTGTGTGGGGACTTCCCCTCATAATCTTCATTCTTGCTGCAGGAATTTTCCTTACGATTCGTCTTCGCGGAACACAGTTTGTGAACCTTGGAAGAGCTTTTCGTTACATCGTAAAGAATGAAAAGAGCGGAACGGAAGGAGAGGTAAGCAGTTTTGCGGCATTATGTACGGCACTTTCCGCAACAATCGGTACAGGAAACATTGTCGGTGTTGCAACAGCGATTGTAGCCGGCGGACCGGGAGCTCTCTTCTGGATGTGGCTTGCAGCCCTTCTCGGAACTGCAACCAAGTATGCGGAATGTCTTCTTGCAGTTAAGTACAGACAGGTAGCCGAAGACGGACATGTTGTCGGCGGACCTTTCTACTATATTGAAAAGGGAATGGGTGTTAAGTGGAAGTGGCTTGCAAAGATTTTTGCATTCTTCGGCGTTGGCGTTGGTCTCTTCGGTATCGGTACTTTCACTCAGGTAAATGGTATTGCATCAGCAGTAAATAATTTCTTTGATCCTGAAAATTCATGGACCGTTGAGCTTTTTGGAAATACATATTCATGGACTGTTGTTATCTGCTGTCTCATTCTTACACTGTGCGTGGCACTTGTTGTAATCGGCGGACTTCAGAGAATCTCAAAGGTTGCTCAGGTAGTAGTTCCATTTATGGCAGCTCTTTATGTTATTGCAGGACTTCTTATCATTTTCTGCAACATTACAAAGGTTCCTGCAGCAATCGTTACAATTATTAAGAGTGCATTTGGTCTCCGCGCAGCAGCCGGTGGTGCTGTCGGTGCCATGATAGTTGCAATGCAGAAGGGTATTGCAAGAGGTATCTTCTCAAACGAGGCAGGTCTCGGAAGTGCCCCTATCGCAGCGGCAACGGCACAGACAAATGAATGTGTCCGTCAGGGATTCGTTTCAATGACAGGAACATTTATTGATACGGTTATCATCTGTACAATGACAGGTCTTGCAATTGTAATTACAGGTGCATGGGACATGGGACTTGAAGGTGTTGCAGTAACAACAAAGGCATTCCAGATGGGACTTCCATTCCCTAAGGAAGTTGCTTCCTTCATTCTTATGCTTTGTCTCGTATTCTTCGCATTCACAACAATTCTCGGATGGGATTTCTATTCAGAAAGATGTCTTGAATATCTTACGGGAACAACAAAGTTTGTTAAACCATACAGATGGCTTTACATTCTTTGTGTATTTATCGGACCATATATGACAGTAAGTGCAGTATGGACAATTGCAGATATATTTAACGGACTTATGGCGATTCCAAACCTTATTGCGGTGCTTGCATTGAGCGGAGTCGTTGCCAAGGAAACAAAAGATTACATGAGACGTGTCAAGGCCAAGGAAATTGATTAATTAAGACCATTCAAAAGGTAATGGCACAAAACGGCATTGTCGTAAGATTGTCATCTTTGCAATATTTTAGTGTTAACGGGACGGAGGGCAGTGTAAGGCCTTCCGTCTTTTTTTGCGCTGTTTTGTAAAGGAGAGGTGAAATGGAAAAAAATATTGCAAAAAGGCAGGTATAAACCTGCCGACAGACCTGCTTGCAACGTGTTTGAAAAATTTACTGTGACTTTCGGACGGTATTGTTTTATAATATGCTTGTGAAATGTATAAAAATGCGAAAATTCAGTATGACTTTGTAAGTCATCCGCCGGCATGGTCTGCGGGTGCAGAGGAAGAGAGGAAGAATGGAAGTATTCAGACAGAAGAGAAAGCTGCTTGTAATAGAGGACAATGACTTGAATCGTGGAATTCTCTCTGCGATTCTGGAGCGTGAATATGAGATAATGGAAGCTGAGGACGGTCAGAAAGGACTCGAACTTCTGACAAAACACTACAGAGAACTGTCGGCGATTTTACTTGATGTATATATGCCGTTGATGGACGGCTTTGAATTTATGGAAAAAGTTAAGGGAGACGTTATGCTGTCTTCCGTTCCGATTATTGTAACAACCGGAAGTGATAAGCAGGAAACGGAGATGCAGTGTCTCGAACTCGGAGCTTCCGATTTCATCACGAAGCCTTACAGTCCCAAGGTTGTTATGGCAAGACTTCACAGCATAATAAAGCTTCATGAATCAGTGGCGGCACTTTCGGCAGTTGAGTTTGATGATGAAACGGGACTGTACACGAGACAGGCATTTTATCATCATGCCGCACAACTTATAAATATGCATTCGGATATAAGTTTTCATCTCGTAACGATTGAAATTGAGAATCTTAAGTTTATCAAAATGGTTCATGGAGAAAAAATGAGAAAGAAACTGATAAGGCATGTTGGACATGCTTTCTCGGAAGTGTTTTCTAGGGGAATCGGATTTCATGAGGGTTCGCAGCTCACGTTTATGATTCATTCCGACAGTGACATGGCAAATGTGCAGTGGCATGAAATGGCGAAAATGGTTACGGAAGGTGCTCCCGTAGACAATGTGATGATTAAATATGCAATTTATCCGAACATTGATAGAAATCCGGAGATTCCGGTGCTTTGTGAGAGACTTCAGTTTGCGCTTGACAGCATAAAGAACAATTACATGGTGAATCATGTTGTATATGACGAACAGCTTGTTGAAAAGCAGATGAAGGACAAGGCGATGGAGGAAGCTTTTGACGATGCCCTCGAAAAAAATGAGTTCGTGGTCTGGTATCAGCCGAAGTACAATCCGTTAACGGGCGAAATAGAAGCGGCCGAGGCTTTGGTTCGTTGGATAACGCCTGATGGCAGGAGACTGAGTCCGGGAGAATTTATTCCGCTTTTTGAAAAAGACGGTCTTATAGTAAAACTGGATGAATTTGTGTTCAGCAGGGTATGTGATTTCCAAAAGGAAAGATATAATGCCGGACTTAAAATCTATCCGATATCGGTTAATCTTTCAAGAATCAGCCTTTTCCATGAAGATGTGATTGAGAGATACATAAGCATAACAAGGGAAAAGGGCGTAGAGGTAGAATATCTTCCTATTGAGCTGACGGAAACAATGATGAACAGCTCAATACGTTTAAGAGAGCTTACCGGGAAAATGATATCCAGAGGACTTCATCTTCATATGGATGATTTCGGTTCGGGATATTCGTCTCTGACGAGTCTTAATCAGATTAGTTTTGAAGCGGTTAAGCTTGATAAGGGTCTTGTTGATTATATTGGTGACAAAAAGGGAGAGGTTATACTCAGACATACAATAGGTATAGCAAAAGAGCTTGGAATGCAGGTCGTTGCCGAAGGGGTTGAAGAAAAGGCGCAGGTTGATTTCCTTGCGGAAGCAGGATGTGATCTGATTCAGGGATATTATTATTGCAAGCCTGTTCCGGAGCAGGAATTTGCAGAAATGCTCCGATAAGATAATGTATTTTGTGGCCGGGGATTAACTGACAGTTACGTCAGTAGGCTCCGGCTTTTTTACGAAAAGAGTCTTAAACTCGGAAGATAAAAGAAATGATTGCAGTATTGCGGCTTCAGACAACCGGTTAATAACAGAAATTCAGAGCAGAATCGCAGAAATGCCGCCCGGAAATACGGACATTTGGCTTTTTGCGTAGAAACGGAGAAATAATGAGGAAGAAAATATTGTTATCAGCCCTGATAACGGGTATTTCGATTTTTACCCTGTGCGGGTGTGGAAAAAAAGATGAGGAAGCAAGACTTCTTGATCCGAACAAACCGGTTTCACTTACGATATGGCACTATTACAACGGAATGCAGCAGGCGGCATTTGATGAGCTTGTTGATGAATTTAATTCGACTGTCGGAAGGGAAAAGGGCATATATATTGAGAGTTACAGTCAGGGGTCGGTAGACGACCTTGAGCAGGCGATAATGTCTTCCGTGAACGGAGAAATCGGCTCGAAAGAGTTGCCGGATATCTTCTCCTCTTATTCGGATACGGTTTTTGAAATGCAGCAGACAGGAAAAGTTGCCGATTTATCACAGTATTTTACGGAGGATGAGCTTGCGGCATATGTTGACGGATATGTTGAAGAAGGGCGATTTGTTGATGAAGACTCGCTTTATATCTTCCCTACGGCAAAATCAACGGAAATAATGATGCTGAACAAGACGGACTGGGATGTTTTTTCTGCAGAATGCGGTGTATCAACCGATGACCTCAGTACTGTTGAGGGGATTACAAGGGTTGCCGGAATTTATTATGAGTGGACGGATTCACTTACACCCGAGATTTTAAATGACGGAAAAGCATTTTATGGCAGGGATTCAATGTCAAACTATTTTATTATCGGAATGAAGCAGATGGGAGTCGAAATTTTCGAGACGGATGGCGGTACGGCTGTCATAAATGCCGATAAGGATAAGATAAGAAGACTTTGGGATAATTACTACGTTCCTTATGTTAAAGGCTGGTTCGGAAGCTATGGAAGATTCCGAACCGATGATGTAAAAACAGGCGATTTGCTTGCCTACACGGGCTCATCTTCATCACCGATGTATTTTCCGGACAAGGTGGAAACCGAGAACGAGAGCTATGAAATTGATTATCTTGTGCTTCCAGCACCCGTCATGGAGGGCGGAGAATGCGTTAAAGTACAGCAGGGAGCCGGAATGGCGGTGACGAAATCAGACGAACTTCATGAATATGCGTCATGCGTTTTTCTGAAATGGTTTACCGGAAAGGAAAACAACCTTAAATTTGCCTGTGCTTCAGCATATCTGCCGGTTCTCAAGGAGGCAAATAACAGAGAATCGATTGATGAGGCAATAAAATCGGAGGCTGTTTCGATAAACAGCAAGGCATATGATTCCTTTGTCAGCATAATGAAGGATTTTGATAATACGGAATTTTATTCAACCAAAAGTTTTAAGAACGGATATGCTACGAGAAAGGTTTTGGATGATGTCCTTTCGGGAAGGGCAGTGGAAGACAGGCAGAAGATAGAGGAAGCTTTGGCGGCGGGAGTGACCGCTGAGGAGGCACTTGAGGAATATTTGTCGGATGACTATTTCGATGAATGGTATGCGGATTTTATAAGGGAACTTACGGATAAGGCGGAGGCCGAGTAGATATTTGGGAGGGCAGTACCTTGAATAAAAAGAAAAGATCCATTATGAAAATTTTTCTTGGACCGATGATTGCGTTGGTATTTCTTCAGGGAATACTGCCTTTTGCATTGATTCTGGTTAGTGGAATCAAGGAAAATCTTGAAACAAAGTCGGTGTCGATGGATTTGAGAATTGTTGAAAACAGACAGGTAATTCTGCAGAATGCAATGAATGACCAGTGGGCAGCGGTGGCGGAAGATGAGGAGATGCTGACAAACAGTCTGGAAGAGATACTTGATGCAAACGGCATGGAAATCAGGGGATTTCTCAGAAGCGAAGATACTCAGGAAGAATTTCTCCAGGCAGTTTTTTCAGAGCTTACGGAAACGCTTCAGCGTAACAGTTCTTCCGGTCTCTTTCTGATTTTGGCAAATGACATGCCGATTAATGAAGAAGTGGAATATAAGGGCTTTTTTGTGAGAGATTCAGACCCTTCCACAAAATCAATTACGAATACGGACCTTTTACTTGAAAGGGGCGGCAAATATCTTTCACAGCAGGAATCCATATCGCTTGACAGCTCATGGACGGCAGAATTCCGATTTATGGGAGAAGGTGCCCGTAAAGCAGATGATTTTTTCTATGTGCCATATGTAACCGCACAGAGTAATGTGAAAACGGATATGATTAATCTGGGATATTGGTCAGAACCGTTCATTCTTGAAGATTATTACATGGATAATCACCGGATGATTACATATTCCGTTCCTTTGAAGTATAATGACACGATTTACGGAGTTCTTGGGACGGAGGTTTCACTTGCACTGCTTGCAGATTACTTCCCTGTGGATGAGCTGGACAGTGATCTTAATGCCGGATATGCCCTGGCATATGAAAATGACGGAGTTTATACGGCGGTAACCGGAAAAGGCGCGCTTTATGACAGCATCGTCGGAGTGGGTACGGATTATTCCCTGAAAGAAAGCAGGACGGATAATCTTTACGAGGTGAGCGGTGCAAAGATAGGAGACCAGAAGATTTACTGTACAAAGGTTCCGATGAAGGTGTACGGAAATAACATACCTTATGACAACTCGAATTGGGTTCTTTGTGGTTTTGTTGCCGAGAATTCGATATATGAGCTTGGACGTGGTCTGTATACTCTTATGATAATGCTTACGGTTGTGGGTGTTGTAGGCGGTTTCATGATAGTCATACTCCTGGTAAAGCATGTTACCAGGCCTCTTTCGAGACTTGTAAAGAGCATAAGCGGCGGAATAAGCGGCATTCACAAATTTAAATCGTCGGGAATAACCGAGATTGATACACTTCATGAGGTTATAGAAGACCTTACCGACAGGCAGAAGGAATCGGAAAACAGGGTTCTGGAGGAAATGGAGAGATACAGGCTTGCCATTGGAAGCTCACAGGATTTCTTCTTTACTTACAGAAATATAACGCGTGAATTCGAGATTGTTAACAGCAACGAACACGATGGAAAATGGAAGCTGGAGTCTGTTGCCGATTTAGAAGCGATTGTGGATGTATATCCAGAGGACAGAAGGATAGTAAAGAGGCTTTCATCACTCAGTGCCGGACAGTTTGATTCACTTATAAGGGCAAGATCGGCAGGAGAGACGGACTATCAGTGGTATGAACTGAGTACAAAGACAATTGATTTTGACAAAGACGGTAAAAATATGATGGTTTTCGGCTGTCTTCATAATGTTAATCAGCAGAAGCTTGAGGAAGAAGAACGTGAGAGGAAAAAGATGCAGGATCCTGTCACGGGATTTATGAAATACAAGGCAGGGACGGAAGAAATTCAGCATCGTATAAATATCGGAGAAAGCGGTGTGCTCGTGCTTCTGGATGTCAGATTCTTCAAGTATATTAGTGACAGCTTCGGAATGACTTTCGGAGATCTCGTTCTTGCAAGCATGGCAGAACTTATTTCCGGCGGACTTGAGAGTGTAAAGGAAGAAGAACCACCGGTTTTTGTAAGAGCCGGGGCGGACGAGATTATTTATACAATGCCATCCTGTTCCAAAGTCGATGCAATCGACTTTATTCATCATCTTAAGGGTATGTTCAGAAGGATTGTTGACAGAGAGACTCTTACATTGGATTTTGGATGCGGAATTACTGATTACGGTCGTGGAAAATATGCAAAGGAAGTAATTAAGGAAGCGAAGAGAGCACTTGCAGTATCAAAAATCTATGAGACAGATGCGGAGTACTATCCGGAGATAGAGGATAAGTACAAATTTATGTCTGTTGATGCACGATTCGGAGAAGCGGTTTCAGTGGGTATTCTGGAAAGCATGAGTCATGTTTCGATAGCATTCAATCTTTTCGATAAAAATGGCGCACTTGATGTAATTCTTGATGTGCTTTCAATGAAGCTTAAGGAGTGGTACGGAGTAGAAAATCTGATTATCACTGAGTTTGACCGGGAAGGCCTTTACAGCTCGCTGAAATACTCGAGATATGAAGAGAAACATGATGATGGTCTGGAAAGGACTGAATTTGCTTCGGAAGCCGATTATAAGAACTTTATAAAGATGGAAAATACGGATGAACTCCGTAAAGTAAGCCTGCATATGAGGGAAAATATCATACTCGGAAGATTTGTGAAGAATGTGGACGGACTGGTTCTTCATATGTTTGATGACGGCAATTACGGCGGAAGTATTATTTTCGAGGGCGTGGATTTTTCGGATGAGGACGAAGAGAAGAAAAATCTGAAAGAAATTGCCACGATCATAAAGAACAGGATTAATCAGGATAAGCATGATTTACTGGCGCGTGCCAAGTCGGATTTCCTTGCAAGAATGTCACATGAAATCAGAACGCCGATGAATGGAATCATAGGTATGACGAATATTGCGCTTATGGATGGACAGTCGGAAGAAAGAATATATGACTGTCTTGAAAAGATAAAGAGCTCGTCGGGATTCCTTCTCAGACTCATTAATGATATTCTTGACATGTCGAAGATTGAAAGCGGAAAGATGGAACTTGCGGAGCAGCCGTTTGACCTTTTGGAGCTTATTGAAGGAATTAAACCGATGATTCAGCCTAAGGCCTCCGAAAAGGATATAGAGGTTTATTATGAGATTAACCTCGAGCGAAGAAGATTTGTCGGCGACAGCATGAGAATTAATCAGGTGCTTATAAATCTTCTGGGAAATGCCGTGAAGTATACGGATATGGGCGGACACGTATGGGTTATGGTTACTGAAAAGGACTGTGGCGACAAGTCTGAACTTCGATTTTCTGTGAAGGATGACGGTATGGGTGTAAGTCCTGAAAATCAGGCGTTGATTTTTAAAAACTTTGAACAGATTTATGATCCGAGGGCCACAAGGCAGGAAGGTACGGGACTTGGACTGGCCATAAGCAACCATCTGGTAAGGCTTATGGGAAGCAATATCTCTCTTGAAAGTGAACTTGGAAAAGGCAGTGAGTTTAGTTTTACCATCAAGCTTCCGGTATCGGATGCAGATGTGAATGAAAAAGAGGATGATGAGAGATTGCTGTTATCAGCCGGAAAGCGTATAATGATTGTCGAGGATAATGCTCTGAATATGGAAATCATAAGAACGTTACTGTCCGATTACGGCTATGTTGTAGAGGCGGCCGAGGACGGTTTCGAGGCGGTTGATATGTTTAAAAAACATGAGGCGGGTTATTATAATATGATAATAACCGATATTACGATGCCGGGCATGGACGGTCTCGAAGAGGCAAGAATAATACGAACGATGGGTAAGGCTGACAGTGAGACGATTCCTATCGTTGCGATGAGTGCGAATGCTTTTGATGAGGACGTGAAAAAGTCTTATGCAAGCGGCATGAATGAGCATTTGGCAAAGCCTATCGATTTCAGAAGGCTGAGGGAGGTACTTACGGAACTTCTCGGATAAGATGGTTATGTATGTGATGGAGGAAAAATGACAATAAAGGAATTATATAACGGAATTGGCGGAGACTATGAAGATGTGGTAGACCGTTTTATGAAAGAGGAACTTGTGAAGAAGTTTGTATTCAAGTTTCCCATGGACAATACTTTTGAAGGATTGAGGGATGCTTTAGAACGGAATGATATGTCGGAGGCATTCAGGTTTGTACATACTCTTAAAGGAATAAGTGCAAATCTTGGATTTACCGGACTTTATCAGGCTTCCTCCGAGTTGACTGAACAGCTAAGAGGATGCAATGCTCCTGCAGATGAAGAATTAGTGGATGCTGTGGGTCGGGAGTATGAAAGAGTAATATCGGCAATAAAGGAATTAGATTAGCATATGGACGATAAGAATCTTGTGGAAACAGATGTTAAGAAAGCAGAAGGCTTAATGTCAGAGGCGGAAGAAGTTTCTGAAAAGGCGGAGGAATCGGAAGTCAGGACGGAAGAAGTCTTTGGAAAGGAGAAAGAGTCGGAAGCCAAGACGGAAGAAGTTTCTGAAGAAGAGGAAGAGTCGGAGGTCAAGACGGAAGAAGTCTCTGGAAAGGAGAAAGAGTCGGAAGTTAAGACGGAAGAAGTCTATGAAAAAGCAGAAGCCGAGACAGAGAAAATCTCCGAAAAGGTGGATGTTGACAATTTAGATAAGTTGGAAAAGGCAGCGGAATCAGCTGAAAAAAGGTGGTTTCTTGAGGCGTTTTTCAAACGGGAGGAAAAAATCAGAAAAGCAAGACTTACAATGTTCATAATTGTCGTGTTTATTCTGGCGGCAGGTCTGATTATAGCAGTATATAACGGGGTTGCGGACAGAGCCAGGGTGATAAACCAGGGCGAAGACATAAATGAAGCGAAGTCGGATGCAGAGGATAAGTATATAGGTGAGGATGTTGTAATCGATAAAAACGGTGAAGTTTATCAGATTCCCGAGTATGCAATTGATTGGCCGCAGGAGCCTAAAAAACCGATTGTCGTGCCGAAGGTAACCAAGAATAATGCGGTATATATTCCTGCACCGGAAAAGCTTTCGTTTGAAAAAGCTGCCGAAATTCTTTATGAAAAGGCGGCCGCTGGAGACGAGAGGTATGTTGAAATATGCCGTGTGTTGGAGAATATTCCGCAGGAGATAATTGTTGACCTTGCCAATAACGGGGAAATGCTGGGCTATACCTTGGGATATGCTTACAGACTGCAGAATATGGCGGTCTTACCGGAATCGGACAGAATTACGGAGGCCGAACTTAAAGAGGATTTTCCTCTCTTTACACAGTGGGATGAAAGATGGGGATATGAACTTTATGGCGGTGTAAACACGATTGCAGTCAGTGGATGTGGTCCGACATCTCTGGCAATGGCCGTGGTTGCACTTAAGCATGAGGATGTTACTCCGAAGGATGTTGCGGATTTTCTGGCAGATAACGGTTATTATGTGACGGGTGACGGAACGCTTTGGAGCGCAATTGTTGCCGGAGCAGAGCAGTTTGGGCTTAATGCCTATGAAACATATAACAGGGAAAGCGAGATAAAGAAGTGTATAGATAATGGCGGTGTATCAATAATCTGCGTTAAGGCCGGAGACTTTACGGCCGGCGGACACTTCATTATGATTTACGGTTATGACGAAGAGGGTTTCTATGTAAATGACCCTTTCTGCGTATACAGAAGCACTGTTAAGTGGACTTATGAGCAGATTAAAGACCAGATAATAGGTGTGTGGGCGGTAACTGAACAGGTTGATGATTAAGACTCTGAAATGCAGTGACCGGCCCAAAGTTCTGCTTGTGTAAGGAGGCTGTTTATGTACAAAACGGATGAAGAGGTGAGAGAAATCTTTCGCAATATTACAAAAGGTCTTATTGCAGGAAAAATTACGATATCAACAATGGAGAGCATCACCGGAGGTCTGTTATCATCCCTGATTACGGATACGGAAGGCGCTTCGGCGGTGATGAAGGGAAGTTTTGTCACATATTCAAATGAAGCCAAAGTATGCAGAGGTGTACCTAAAGAGGTTATTGAAACTTATGGCGTCTATTCAATACAGACGGCAGAGGCAATGGCAATGGCTGCAGCAAGAGCGTATGGTGCGGACGTCGGTATCGGTGTAACCGGAACTGCAGGTAACAGGGATAATGCAAACAGTGACAGTATGCCCGGAAATGTGTTTTATGCAATCTGTTTTAAGGGAAAATGTGAATCAGCCCATCTGGTAATAGAACCGGATGATATGGAAAGTGGAACCCGTTATGAATACAAGCTTTTTGTGGCAAGAGAAATCGGCAGGAAACTCGTCGGATTACTATAATCGGGCGACAAGTCGGAAGCAAACTGTACGCCTGATTTTTACAGGAGGCGGGAGCAGATTTACAGTGCATTGAAGATGTGAAAATGTGCAGAAGCAGAAGGCAACGCGGATGTAGGAGTAAATTTACAGAACATCAAAAATAGTGTAAAATACATAACTGACGGCAGTTGCCGTAATAACAATCATGAATCGGAGAAAGAGAGTGGAAATCAGGACTATTGAAGTTGGAGAAAGCATATTTGATGATGCAAATGCAAAAGCAGATGAAATCAGAAAAATGCTTGCGGAAAAAAAGGTATACATGCTGAATGTAATGTCTTCACCGGGCAGCGGTAAAACCACACTTCTTGCTGCTCTTATCAATATGCTTAAGTCAGAATATGAAATCGGACTTATGAATGTTGATATAGAGACGGCGACAGATGCAGAGACGGTTGCCACGAAGACGGGGGTGAATACTTTACAGATTCACAACGGAGGTTTGTGTCATGTAGACTCAAATATGACATATGAGGCCATAGAAAAATTCGGAGTGGACGGATATGACATACTTTTTCTGGAAAATATCGGAAATCTGGTATGTCCGGCAGAGTTTGATACGGGAGCGAATAAAAATGTGATGATTTTATCGGTTCCGGAGGGGGATGATAAACCACTCAAGTATCCGCTCATGTTTTCGGTATCCGATTTAATTATAATAAGCAAAACGGATACTCTTGAAATTTTTGACTTTGATATGGAAACGGCGTGCAGACGTATAAGAAAGCTTAATCCGAATGCCGAGATTATTGCTGTCAGTGCAAAAACCGGGGAAGGCATGGATAAACTCGCAGAGTGGGTAAGGTGCAGAGTTGTCGGGAAGTGAAACTGACGCGTGTAAGAATATAACGGTGGGCTTTGTAATGTGATGTGCCGGGTGGCAAATCATAACATATTGAAATATAAATCGGAGGTTATTATGGGTTACTATTTTTATGACTTTTTACTTTTAATAGGTGTTTTGATTACCGGTCTGGCTTCGATGGGAGTTCAGTCGGCATACAAAAAATACAGCAGGAAATTAAGCACATATGGTGTGACGGCAGAAGAAATGGCGGAACGTATTCTTCGGGATGCGGGCATTTATGACGTTCGAATTGAAAGGGTTTCGGGAAATCTGACTGATCACTACGACCCTTCGGCGAAGGTTTTAAGACTTTCTGACAGTGTGTACGGTTCAAGTTCGATGGCGGCGATAGGAGTTGCGGCACATGAATGCGGACATGCAATTCAGGACAACGTAAATTATGGTCCGCTTCTTGCAAGAAGATACATGGTACCGTTTGCAAACATATGCTCGAAGTTTTCCATGACGATAATTATACTTGGTCTTGTAATCGGACTCAGTGGTTTGTTTGATTTCGGTATCCTGCTTTTTTGCGGAATAATAGCTTTCCAGCTTGTTACTCTTCCTGTTGAATTTGATGCTTCGAAAAGAGCCTGCACAATTCTTTCGGCAACCGGCAGATTTTCGAGTGATGAAATGAAGGGTGTAAAAAAGGTTTTGACGGCAGCGGCAATGACTTATATTGCGGCAGCGGCCAACTCAATATTACAGCTTGTACGTTTACTTGGAATGGCAAACAGAGACAGAAGAAGATAGAATGGAACCGCCTTTGGGATGGTGGTACCAATTACATGAAAGAAGGTACATGCGGCAATGAAAAGTGTTTTAATTGCAGATACGACAAAATCGGAAAGAATTGCCCTGATAAAGCAGTGGATTCCTGATGATGACGGAATTAATGACTGTGATATGGATTTGTGGGATATTTATGCTGATTATATAAATGGAAAAAGAGAAATTGCAGAGATAAATGCAGCCATGACGGGTTCGTTTATGATGGATGAGTGATGTGTTTTACATTAGGTGAGCAGGAAATCCACACTTCCATAAGTCGGAGTGGTTCATTTGGTGTACGGGTTATCGGTTATAAAGATGAAGTAAAACAAAATCCTCAAATATCCGGTACGCTTCGCTGAAAAAAAGACATAGTAAAAAGTTTTGTAAAATTTGTACCGGTGGTGTATAATACAACTCGTGAAAAGAAAATAAAAGGTAACGAGGAATATTATGGCAACATTAAAAGACATTGCTAATGCCGCCGGCATTTCGCAGGGAGCGGTATCGAGAATATTGAATAATGACAGAAGCCTGAACGTGGCGCAATCTACAAGGGAAAGAGTCCTGGCAATTGCTGATGAGATGGGATACAAGTCCGTTGCACAGAGGCATGGCACAGCGGGGACGGGTGTTCTGAACGGAAAAGAAATAAATATCGGTATTGCGCAGATGTTTGAATTCGAGCAGCTTAAAGACGATATTTACTATATGCTGATGAAAAGTGCGGTTGACGAAAGTGCATTTTCGAGAAGATGGAACACTGAGCCTTTGTACAGAAATGAATCCGGAAACTTTGTAATAAACAGTTCACATGAACTTGACGGAATAATTGCGATTGGCCGTTTTACAGAGTCGGAGGTTAAGGACTTCGAACGATATACCGACAACATAGTTTTTATAGACTCATCTCCGGATGATATGAAGTATTACAGTGTGACTCCGAATTATCACATGGCGGTAAGAGTGGTTCTCAATCACTTTTTGGAAAATGGCATAAATGAAGTGGCATTTGTGGGCGCGGTTCATACATTTGACAATTATAAGCACAAAAATACGGATCCGAGATTTTATTACTATCGTAACTGGCTCAGCACAAGAGGGTTTTATGATGAAAATCTCATAATTGACTGTGACAAAAATAACTCGGCATGCGCTTACGAAAGTTTAAATGAGTACTATGATAAGCACGGTTCGCTTCCGAACGCAATGTTTTTATCGAGTGATGCGGTAGCGGCAGGAGTGCTTAAGGCAATTCATGAGAAAAGTCTTAAAGTACCGGAAGATGTAAGTATCGTAACATATAACAACACGACTCTTTCGGAAAGCAGTAATCCACCGCTTGATTCCATAGAAGTATATATGTCGGAATATGCTGAAGCGGCGATGGAGAGCATGAAACGAATGTGGGAAGGAAAGTCAATTCCTCACAGAATAATGATTCCATGTTCATTAGTCAGACGTGGAAGTGTAAAAAATAAATAGGCAACATAGTAAAAGTATTACCAAGCCATCGCGGAAACAAGTTCTCCGTGATGGCTGTTTTTTTACCAAAACAGTAAAAGATTTACTACGGTTTGTTCAAAAAGTTGACGCACAAAAGCGGATATAAACGGCAAAAACGCCGAAAAATCATGCAAAAAAACCTCTTTTTTTACCAGGTAAAAGATTTACTAAAGAAAAAGTAAAAAACAGTAAAAAATTTATTGACAAATGGTAAAAGTTTTGGTAAACTGACGACAACAAGAAAACAGACAGAGAAATCTGTATAAACTCAGGAGGAGGTTTTTATGGAAACAAAAAAGAAAAAACTCAGTTTCATTTCAAAGCTCTGTTTCGGAATAGGAGCTTTTGGTAAAGATGCAGTTTACGCAATTGTCGGAACTTATCTCATGATGTATCTGACAGACTACAGAAGTGTAGCACCTGCATTTGTCGGAGCACTTTTTATGGTGGCAAGAATTTGGGATGCTTTTAATGATCCGTTTATGGGCATGATAGTAGATAATACAAGAAGCAAGTGGGGTAAATTCAGACCTTGGATTCTTGTCGGTACTATATTAAATGCAATCGTTCTTGTTCTCCTTTTCATGGACAACGGAATAGAAGGTAAAGGATACCTTGTATGGTGTTCCGTATTCTATATCCTTTGGGGAATGACTTATACAATCATGGACATCCCTTACTGGTCAATGGTACCGGCTCTCACGGATGACGAAGACGAAAGAAGTCAGATTTCAGCAATACCAAGAATTTTCGCAAGCTGTGCATGGCTTGTAATAAACTCATTCGGACTTGTTCTTGTAAGTAAGTTCGGCAGCGGAAACGATGTAAAGGGATTTTCAATTCTTGCAATCATCATCGCAATAATCTTCATTTTCTCATCAGTCGTAACAGTTCTTACATGTAAAGAACAGGTAGTTACACCTAAGGCTGAAAAGACAACAATTAAGGGCATGATTAATGTCCTCTTCAAGAACGACCAGGTTAAGGTTATCCTCGGAATCGCTCTTTTCTTCAACATTGCATATCAGCTTTCAAACAGCTTTGCACTTTATTACTTTAAGTATGTTGCGGAACGTACATACGATGCAGCCGGAAACGGTGTTTTATATCCAACATATGCAGCAGTAGCAGGATTCGCACAGATGGGTTCAATGGCAGTTCTTCCATTCCTTTCAAAGAAAATCGGTAAGAAGCTTTCATTCTTCCTTGCAAGCTTCTGTCCTGTGTTTGGATTTGCAGCTCTCTGGATTATCGGTTACTTTATGCCTACAAACGTTATTCTCGTAGGTGTATGCAGTGCCATCATCAATGTCGGAATCGGTTTCATGCTCGTATTCATCACGGTTATTCTTTCAGAAGTTGTAGATTATGGTGAGTACAAACTCGGAACAAGAAATGAAAGTATCTTATTCTCAATGCAGACCTTCGTAGTAAAGTTTGCAGGTGCTTTCAGCGGTTTCTTAAGTGGTGTGGGTCTTACAATCATCGGTTATCAGGCAAATGTTAAGCAGACAGCTTTTGCGGAAAACGGAATGCGTATAATCATGTTCCTCATCCCTGCAGTTCTTTCAGCACTTTGCTACTTTATCTATATCAAGGGATATAAGCTTACACCTGATTACTATAAGGAAGTAAGAGAAAGTCTTGAAGCAAGAAGAACAGAAGACGCAGAATAATATAAATGGTTTGAAACGCGGATTGAATTAATCTGTCGGAATCGGACCGGAAAAATAAAATCAGACCGGAGTCAGGCAAAAAGCCGGGCTCCGGTAATTATAAACCTCACAGCCGGAAAGGTTGAGAGAATATACACACGGGAGGAAAAATATATGTGGCTTGGAGTTGATTACTATCCTGAACAGTGGGATGTAAATATGATTGATGCGGATCTCGATACAATTCTTGAATTGGGATGTAATGTTATTAGAATTGCAGAGTTTTCATGGCATCTTATGGAGAAAAAAGAGGGATGTTTTGATTTTTCCTTCTTTGATAATGTAATAGAAAAGGCAAAGGCAAAGGGCCTTAAGGTGATTATGGGAACACCGACGGCAACAATTCCTGCATGGCTTGCCAAGAAGCATCCTGATATAATTTCAGAGTTTGAAAACGGCAGAAAAAGAGCCTTCGGAGGAAGACATGTTTACTGTTTCAGCAGTGAGCATATGTACACATACAGCGAAAGAATCATAAGGGCACTTGTGGAACATTACAAGGATGAAGAGGCTGTGGTTGCATGGCAGATAGATAATGAAATCGGTCATGAGGGAAGTGACATATGTTTCTGTGATAATTGCAAAAGAAAATTCCAGGGATTCCTTTCAAATAAATTTGGCGGTAATATTGACCGTCTGAACGATACATACGGTACTACATTCTGGTCACAGGAATACAATGAGTTTGACGAAATTCCGCTTCCTATGGAAACCATAACAACACACAATCCGGCACTCAGACTTGATTGGGAGCGCTTCCGCAGCGAAATAATCGTTGATTTCATGGATTTCCAGGCAAAACTCATCAAAGAAATTGCACCAAATGCGGTTGTAATGCATGACTTCCCGGGCGGTGGTCTTTCAAAGCATGTTGATTATTCCAAGGTGGCATCGGTAATTGATCAGGTGGCTTACAACAATTATCCTGTTTGGGGCGGTCAGAAAGAGCCGATTGCACCAAATGAAATTGCTTTCCTACTCGATTATATAAGAGGTCTCAAGGGTGAAAACTTCTGGATAACGGAAGCAATCATGGGCGCTCAGGGACATGATGTTACAGGATTCCTTCCAAGACCTGATCAGGCAAAAATGTGGTCATACCAGGGTATGGCACATGGTTGTGACTCCCTCATGTATTTCAGATACAGAGGTGCAACAAAGGGTGCGGAGCAGTTCTGTTACGGAATTCTTGATGCGGATAATGTTAAAAGAAGAAAGTTCTTTGAAGTTCAGGATTTCTTCAAAACAATCTCTGCTTACGGCGATGAGATGAGTTCACCGGTTAAGAATGACGTTGCAATCATGTATGACTATGATTCACTTGCATCTTTAAGAATTCAGAGACAGAGCATACTTCTCAGTCCTGAAGCTGAAATGAATAAATTCTATAAGTCATTCTACGATGTAAACGTAGGTGTTGATGTAATTCCTTCAGACAGGGATATATCAGATTATAAGGTAGTAATTCTCCCTCAGCTTATAATTACGACTCCGGAGCTTGAAAAGAAGATTAAAGACTTCACTGACAACGGCGGAACGGTCGTATTTACATACAGAACGGCTGTAAAGGATTCGGATAACAATGTTCCTTTCGGTAAGACTATGCCGGTTAATTACAATGACATTACAGGAATTCAGGTTGTTGAAACAGAAAGCCTTCAGGAAACGGAAGCCTTCCCTATTGAAGGAAGAGGCATTTTTGCCGGCGTAAACAGTAAGGGCGGTATTTTCAGGGATATGATAGAGAATCATGATGCTGAAGTACTGTTCGGATATGGTGACAGATTCTATAAGGATTTTGCCGCAATTACCAGAAGAAAGTCCGGAAACGGAATGGTTTATTATGTGGGCTGCGGCATCAGTGAGGAAATTAACAGCTTTCTCATGAAAGAAATAATGAAGGACAACGGAATTATGTACGTTCCTTCGGCAGATGGTCTTGAAATTGTAACAAGAGGTACATCAGACAAAAGTGTAACAATGTATATCAACCACAATGATTATGAGGTTGATCACGACGGAATGCACTTTGATGCATTTGAAGTTAAGATTAAATAAGCAATAAACCCCCTTTTTTTGCGGTCCCGGAAAATAAATTTCCGGGGCCGATTTTTTTCAATCTTTTTACAAAACCCGGATAGTGAATTTTACATGGCGAATTTATCATATGACTGTAAACAAAAAACAAAGGAGTTAAAAAAATGAGAAAGAAATTAGTTTTATTTACGGCAATATCGGCACTGGCACTTGGATGCCTCACAGGCTGTGGAAAAGGAAATAATTCAACCGGAGATGAAGGAGCTAAAAAAGTAGCTACGGACGGTTCTACATCAATGGAGAAGATGATTGGGGCTTTAGGAGAAGCTTTTATGAATGAAAACGATGGAATCAGCTTCACCTACAATCCTACAGGCAGCAGCTCAGGAATTACGGCAGTTTTGGATAAGACTTGTGACATTGGTCTTTCAAGCCGTCATCTTAAGGATGAGGAAAAAGAAAAAGGTCTTGAAGAAACTGTTGTAGCAATTGACGGAATCGCAGTAATTGTTAATCCGTCAAACAATGTGGATGATTTATCTATTGAACAGATAGCTGATATATATACCGGAAAGATTACTGACTGGTCAGAACTTGGCGGTGAATCGGGCGAAATCGTAGTAATCGGAAGAGAAGCCGGCAGCGGTACAAGAGATGGTTTTGAGTCTATTACAAAAACAGAGGGTACATGTGTTTTAAGACAGGAACTTACAGCAACAGGTGATGTAATTGCAGCAGTTGCAGGAAATGAAAATGCAATCGGATATGCTTCACTTGCATCCGTAAAGGATACTGTAAAGGCAGCAAAGGTTGACGGAGTTGCTCCAACAACAAAGACTGTTCTTGATGGAACATACAAGATTCAGAGACCATTTGTTTTCGTAACAATGAAGGGCGAAAAGCTTACTGAAAGCGCACAGACATTTATGGATTTCTGCTTATCCGAAAACGCAAAGGAAATAATTGAAGCAGCAGGAGTTGTACCTGCAAACTAGGTGGGAATTTATGAAAAAGATTGCAGACAGAATTTCTCAGATAATCTTCTTTTTATGCGGTATGGTACTTGCGATATGTGTTATAGGCATAACGGTGTACCTTATCGCATCCGGAATTCCGGCAATCAGGAAAATTGGACTTGTGGATTTCCTGTTTGGAACTAAATGGGAATCAACGGCGAAAGAACCATTATTCGGAATTCTTCCTTTTATTCTTACAAGTATATTTGGAACGGCCGGTGCCATACTTATCGGAGTACCGGTCGGATTTTTTACGGCAGTATATCTTTCAAAATTTGCACCCGGACCGGTTAAAACCGTGATAGGAGCGGTTGTTTCACTTTTGGCATCAATTCCATCGGTTGTATACGGTCTTTTCGGAATGATAGTTATTATTCCTGCAATCAGAAAGACTTTTAATCTTGCTGACGGCTCGTCACTTCTGGCAGCCATCATTGTTCTCTCGATAATGATACTTCCGTCAGTAATAAATATGTCGATGACTTCACTTGATGCGGTTCCACGTAAATACGAAGAGGGCTCGCTGGCACTTGGCGCAACCAAAACCGAAACGGTGTTCAGAGTGTCCGTTCCGGCAGCATCATCGGGAATTGCGGCATCAATCATGCTTGGAATAGGCAGGGCGGTCGGAGAAGCAATGGCAGTGGTTATGGTTTCCGGAAATACGGCTAATATGCCTAAACTTTTTGGTTCAGTCAGGTTTCTTACAACCGCCGTTTCCTCCGAAATGTCATATGCGACAGGATTGCAGAGAGAGGCATTGTATTCAATTGCCCTGGTGCTTTTCGTGTTTATCATGATAATCAATGCAATACTGCACTTCTTTACTGAGAGGGGGAAGAAATATGCGTAGCTGCAAAAACATCATGGCGAAAATTCTTATGTACATATCAGCCGGAATAACCTGTGGAATTCTTATCCTTATTATCGGTTTTGTGTTGAAAAAGGGTGTACCGGAAATAAATCTGAACCTCCTGACTACCAAACCGAGTTATCTCTCCGGAAATATCGGTATTTTACCTGACATATTGAATACCATTTACCTCCTTGTAACTACGATAGTCATTTTATTACCGATAGGCACGGGAGCTGCAATATATCTTTGTGAATATGCGACAAATCAGAAAGTTGTGAAACTTATCAACTATGCGGCGGAAATTCTTTCCGGAATTCCATCGGTTATATATGGTCTTGTGGGAATGTATTTTTTCTGCAGGATGCTGGGATACGGCACATGTATTTTTGCCGGAGCGCTTACGCTCGTGGTCATGAATCTGCCGACGGTTATGAGAACAACGAGAGAAAGTCTTCTTTCAGTACCTAAGGGACTTAAAGAAGGTGCTTACGGCCTTGGAGCTACCAAGTCGAGAGTTATAAGAACGATAGTAATTCCGGAATGTCTTGACGGTATAATTACCGGATGTATTCTTTCAGCGGGAAGAATTCTCGGAGAATCAGCGGCACTTCTTTTTACGGCGGGTTTTGCACATACTCTGAATAATTTCAGTGAAGGAATATATTCATCGGGTGCAACACTTACGGTTGCCCTTTATGTGTATGGTAAGGAACAGGGTGAATTCGAAATCGCATTTGCAATAGCGGTAATTCTTCTTATTCTTGCTTTTATCGTAAACATAAGTGCAATGGGTGTAAATGCATTTTTCAAGAGAAAGAGAAAGGTGGTTTAAACTTTTGGATAAATTTAATGTAAACGGATTAAATCTTTATTACGGAAACTTCCAGGCACTTAAGAAGGTGTCAATGCAGATTCCCGAAAAACAGGTTACCGCTCTTATCGGACCTTCGGGCTGCGGAAAATCAACCTTCCTCAAATCACTTAACAGAATGAACGATCTGGTGGAAAACTGCAGGCTTGAAGGAAAGGTACTGCTTGACGGTGTGGACATTTACAGTGATATCGATGTAAGTGATTTGAGAAAAAGAGTCGGAATGGTATTCCAGAGTCCAAATCCTTTTCCGATGAGCATTTATGACAATATTGCATATGGTCCGAGAACACACGGAATCAAGAAAAAAGCCGTGCTGGATGAAATTGTGGAAAAGTCACTCAGACAGGCTGCAATTTGGGATGAGTGTAAGGACAGACTTAAGAAAAATGCGCTGGGAATGAGCGGCGGCCAGCAGCAGAGACTCTGTATTGCCAGAGCACTTGCGGTAGAGCCGGAGGTTATTCTGATGGATGAGCCTACAAGTGCGCTTGATCCTATTTCCACATCTAAGATTGAGGACCTTATTGTGGAATTAAAGAATGACTATACAATCGTTATCGTAACACATAACATGCAGCAGGCAGCGAGAGTTTCGGATAATACGGCGTTCTTCCTTCTGGGAGAGGTGGTTGAATTCGATTCGACGGCAAGGATGTTTGATGATCCTTCGGATAAGAGAACAGAAGATTATATAACCGGTCGTTTCGGTTGATTTATGCGAAAAACGGAGGGAGCAGGAGAGCTATGGCAAGAGTTAATTATGAAATGCAGTTGAAGGAACTTAAAAATCAGATGACCCTTCTTGGAAGCATGGTTGAAGCAGCCGTATCGGGTGCGGTTAACGCTTTTGCACTTCAAAATAAGGATCAGGCTAAGGAAATAGCGGAAGGAGATTACAAAATTAATGCTCAGGTAAGAGTTGTTGAACAGATGTGTTATGACCTTCTGCTCAGGCAGCAGCCGGTGGCAAGGGATTTAAGAAGCGTTTCGGCGGCACTGAAGATGATAACCGATCTTGAGCGTATCGGTGACCATGCGGAAGACATATCCGAACTTACACTTCTTATGGCCGGAAGTGAATATCCGGGTTTGATTTCGGAAATAAAAAAGATGGCGAAGGAAACTTCAGTCATGCTTATATCTGCGGTTGATGCCTATGCAATGAGTGATTACGATAAGGCACAGCAGGTTATAGATGAAGATGATGTGGTGGACAGACTTTTCGATGTTGTTAAACAGGAAATCTCGGAGCAGATAAGAAGGGGCGAAGCGAATGCGGAGCAGGTTTTGGATTTACTGATGGCAGCAAAGTATTTTGAGAGAATCGGTGACCATGCAACCAACATTGCAGAGTGGGTTCTGTTTTCCAAAACAGGAGATTTCCCGGAATAACATGGATTTTTGCCATATTACAAAGTTTTACACAGATTTTACAAATAACACACAACAGATTTTACATACGTTTGTTACCATGCGATTGTTAAACAATTCTCGGATAAAAGAAAGGAAATACAATTGCATGGATTTTTTTGGTGTACTTAATATGATAGGAGGGCTTGCATTATTTCTGTATGGAATGAAAATAATGGGAGACTCCCTCTCAAAGCTTGCCGGTGGAAAGATGGAGCAGGTTTTGGAACAGATGACAAGCAATCCGCTTAAGGCTGTGCTTCTTGGAGCAGGCGTTACGGCTGTAATTCAGTCATCATCTGCCACAACGGTTATGGTTGTAGGTTTTGTTAACTCCGGAATTATGAGGCTTTCACAGGCGGCGCCTGTAATTATGGGAGCTAACATCGGAACAACGGTTACTTCATGGCTTTTGAGTCTTACAGGTATTGAAAGCGGAAACTTTTGGGTTCAGCTTCTTAAACCAACTTCTTTTACACCGATTTTGGCAGTTATCGGTGTAATTCTTGTAATGTTTTTAAAGGATACGCGCAAGAACGATATCGGAACAATTCTTCTCGGTTTTGCCATTTTGATGTTCGGAATGGAAGCAATGAGCGGAGCGGTTAAGCCTCTTGCTGATGTGCCGGAGTTTACGAGTCTGTTTACGGCATTTGAAAATCCGATTCTGGGTATGATAGTAGGAGCGGTCCTTACTGCAATTATTCAGAGTTCATCTGCATCAGTCGGAATACTTCAGGCGATGTGTGTAACGGGTTCGGTAAGTGTCGGTGCGGCACTCCCTGTAATCATGGGTCAGAATATCGGTACATGTATCACTGCCGTAATATCAAGTATGGGTGCAAACAGAAATGCAAAGAGAGCATCTCTTATTCATCTGTATTTTAACCTTATCGGAACAACATGTTTCATGGTAGTATTTTACAGTGTTAATGCATTTGTACATTTTGAATTTCTTTCAGATACGGCAAGTGCAGCTTCCATTGCAGTAATTCACAGTGTGTTTAATGTACTTGCGACAGCCGTGCTCCTTCCGCTTGCAAAGATGCTTGAAAAGCTTGCTTATGCCACACTTCCTGTTACGGAGGAAGAGAAGAAAGCTGAAAAAGGACGTAATGAAAAGAACTTCCTTGATGAAAGATTCCTTGAGAGTCCTGCGTTTGCAGTAGCACAGTGCAAGAGTGCCGTTTGCGAAATCTCAAAACTTGTTGAAGAGGGAATGGCACTTGTGGTTAAATCGGCCACCGTGTATAATGAAAAGGAAATAGAAAGAGTATGTGAGATTGAAAATCTTGTTGATGAAAAGCAGGATGAAATAAGCTCATATCTCAATAAGCTTTCAGCAAAACCTCTTACTGAAAAAGACAGCTGCATTGTCGGAAAACTTGGAAGATGCGTAGTTGACTTTGAACGTATTTCCGATTACCTTAAAGGAATTTCCTATGCATTAAGAGCGATGCATGAAAGAGGAGATGTATTCTCCGAAAGTGCTTCAAAGGAAAAGGAACTTATCTTCAATGCCGCTTTTGAAATTGTGGAAAACACATCTGCAAGTTTCATTCATGGTGACAAGGATATGGCGCTCAAAATTGACCCTCTTTATGAAACCATAACGGGAATGAAGGATATAATCAGAAAGAACCATGGTAAAAGGCTTGAAAAGGGCAGTTGTTCGGTAGAACTCGGACTGTCTCTTACGGATATGGTTACATCGATAGCACGTATTGCGGGACATTGTTCAAATATAGCAGAAGCAGAGATTTCGGATGCGACAGATGAGTTTGCTCTTCACAGCTATGTAAGAAGCATGAGAGAGAACAATGAGTATTACAGGGAACAGGTTCAGCAGTATAAATCCAAGTATGCAATTGTTGAGAAATAGCTAAAGGAGTAATGAAGGTATGGCACTTGTATATATAGTTGAAGATGACAAAAATATACAGGAAATTGAAGAGTATGCTTTGAAAAACAACGGCTGTCAGGTAAAATCCTTTGATGACGGAAGAAGTTTTCAGACAGGAATGGAGACGGTTCTGCCCGATTTGGTTCTGCTTGACATAATGCTTCCGGGAGAAGACGGGCTGTCAATTTTAAAGAAACTCAGAAACAATCCTAAAACCAGGGAAATTCCGGTGATAATGGTAACGGCAAAGGATTCGGAAATTGATACGGTTAAGGGACTTGATGCGGGAGCTGATGACTATATTTCAAAACCGTTTGGAATCATGGAGCTGATTTCCAGGGTTAAAGCGGTTCTCAGAAGAACAAAAAAGACGGAGGAGGAGCAGGTTCTTTCTTATAATGAAGTAGAACTTGATAAATCAAGACACCTCTGCCTTGTGGGCGGTGAAGCCGTGGAGTTGACGTATAAGGAATATGAACTTTTGAAACTTTTCCTTTCAAATGCGGGAATAGTTTTATCCAGGGATAAAATCATGAACGTAGTCTGGGGAACCGGTTTTGAAGGGGAAACCCGAACCGTTGACATGCACATTAAAACTCTCAGAAAGAAGCTGGGAGAAGCCGGCGGATATATTATCACCGTACGAAACGTGGGGTATAAATGGGAATGAGAAAAAAAATCAATGGAAGATTCGTCGGAATTGCTGTATTTTCCATTGTGGTTACGGCCTTATGTATGGCTGCGATTTTTTACAACAGACTTGAAACACAGGTGTTTAACGACTTGGAGGTGATAGCCTCCCTTCTGTCCGAAAACTTCACCGAAGAAAGAATTCCGGCAGGAATACGAGTTACGATAATTAATGCCGACGGCTCAGTGGAGTTTGATTCGATGGCGGATGAACATGTGATGGAGAATCATCTGGACAGACCGGAAGTAGCTGAAGCATTAAAAAACGGCAGCGGACACGAAATCCGAATGTCGGATACACTCTCCGAAAGCATATTTTACTATGCGCTGAAGATGTCGGACGGCAGTGTGATGCGAGTCGGAAAAGAATCGGTAAGTGTAATCTGGCTTTTTCTTTCGGCACTGCCGATAGTCTGTCTGGTGATACTTATACTGGTTGCCATATGTCTGATTGCCTCCAGATACCTCACTACGGCGATTGTAAGACCGATTGAGGACATGGTTGAGGACATGGAGCATATCGATGAAAGCGTTATTTATGAGGAACTTGTTCCTTTTACCAGAAAAATACGTTCTCAGCATGAGGAAATTCTTTCTGCTGCCAATATGAGGCAGGAGTTTACGGCGAATGTGTCGCATGAACTCAAGACACCGCTTGCGGCAATTTCCGGATATGCAGAACTTATGGCAACGGGAGTGGCCGGAGAAAAAGATATTAAGCATTTTTCACAGGAAATCCGAAAAAGTGCGGAAAGACTCTTAAATCTTATAAATGACATTATAAAACTTTCAAAACTTGATTCAGGTGAAAGCGGAGAGCCGAAGGAACAGACTGATTTGGCGACGATAGCCGGAGATACGTTTGAAATGCTGAAGATAAATGCTTCAAAGGCAGGAGTTAACATGGAGTGCGATATCTGTGAATCCGCAAAGGTTCACATAAGTCATGAGTATGCCGAAGAAGTAATGTATAATCTCGTTGAAAATGCAATAAGATACAACAGACCCGGCGGCAGCGTGACGGTAAAAGTTGAAAAAGACGATTACAATGTCAGGCTGACGGTGAGCGACACCGGAATCGGAATACCGCAGGAACATCAGAAAAGAATATTTGAGCGTTTTTACAGAGTGGACAAGAGCCGTTCGAAGGAACTTGGCGGAACAGGTCTCGGACTGGCCATAGTAAAGCACATATGTGAACTGTCCGGAGGTGAGCTTAAACTGGAAAGCGAATTCGGAAAAGGAACGGAAATACAGATTGAGTGGGTATGTGAATATATGTAAATAAAAGCCACGGGTTTTAATCCATGACAGACTGTCAGAGATTAACGCCCGTGGCTTTTTTTATTAGGAGATATGTATAATTTTCAGACTTCTGGTTGTCGGATTAAACCTGCTATATACGGATGAATGCAGCCGTACATGCATCAATTTCAGCAGTCTGACCGTCAAGCACGGCACTTCCGCCGAGTGAATATATGACTTCCTTTGAATGTTCGGAGCATTTGAAGGAGGTTTTTTTGTCGGAGGCATTGATGATTACAAGGATGCGCTCAATACCGCAGGAACGTATGTATGCAAGAGGATAGCTGTCTTTTTCTGCGTATACAAAGTCTATTTCCCCGCAATTCTGTAAAGCGGGAACAGACATTCTGACGGAGATGAGCCTTTTTATTTCACTTCTCAGGGAGGTGGAATCAGCCATATGCGATTCGGCATCGGGACGGTCAGGGGAAGGGTCCTGTTTTATGTAAAGAAGGTCGGCTTCAGCATCGGAAAATCCGGCATTTTTCTCTTTATTCCACTGCATCGGAGAGCGGGAACCGGTTCTTCCGTATCCGCCCTCGACAGAGGCCAGACCTTCCACATAACGCATTCCTATTTCGTCGCCATAGTATATGAAAGGTGCTCCCGGCATGGAGAGAATAAATGCAAAAGCAAGTTTAAGATTAATGCCCTGTAAGGAACGGGCAAGTCTGTCCATGTCATGATTTCCCGAAGGTATGCAGATAAGTCCCTTGCGCTCGGAACGTTCGAGGTTCTCAATATATTTTTTTACGAATCCGCTGCAGTCACCTTTGCCGCCGAAGAACGGATTTTCGCATCTGAAAAGATCCATGTAGTGGGAAGGTCCGAAGTGAAGAAGGAAATCCATGTGAAAACCGCCCTGCAGACTCTTGTCGGGTTCACCCCATTCGGAAACCATTGCCGCCTCAGGAAATTCCGTGTCGAGGAAGTTTCTTACGTCCTGCCAGAGTCGGATTGTGCCCTTTCCCTCTTCATCATTTTTTACAAGGGAGCCGGCCATGTCCACACGGAAACCGTCACATCCCTTGGAAAGCCAGAAACGCATTATGTTTTTCAGCTCGTTTCTTGTGGCAAGGGCTCCTTCAGAATCCATACTCTGCTGCCAGGAGCGTTCAGGTTTGTAAAAACCGTAATTGAGAGCCGGCTGGTGAGTGAAGAAGTTGACTATACAGCTTCCGTCACGTTCTGAAATGCCGCGGAGAGTACCATATCCGGGAGCTTCATCCCAAATGCTGTCGGTCCAGACATAGCGGTCGGTATATTCGTTTTTTTCCGCCTTCATTGATTCCTTAAACCATGGATGTTCCCAGGAAGTATGTCCCGGAACCAAATCAAGAATGACGTGCATGTTTCTTTTATGTGCCTCATTAAAGAGATTTATAAGGTCATCGTTCGTGCCGTAACGGGGAGCAACCTTATAATAATCGGAGACGTCATATCCGGCATCGCCGAAAGCTGAATCAAAACACGGATTGAGCCACAAAGCGTTGCATCCCAATTCGCGGATGTAATCAAGTTTTTCGATTATGCCGTTTATGTCACCGATTCCGTCTGAGTTGGTGTCGTTGAACGACTGAGGATAGATTTCGTAAAATATGGCATTGTTAAGCCATTCAGGATGTCTGCCCATAAGTTGCCTCCTTCTGTTTTAAGCTTTGCTTTGTTTTGTATATATGGTATTATATTACAGAGATAAGGGTTAATTCTTTTAGAAAAACACTTAAAACTGATACTATAATACTTTACATGCATTAACAAAGGAGCAGAGCAATGAAAAAGGAAGGCGTGAAGGAAAAAAGGGAGCACGGAAACCGGTATAAACCGTACGGATATTACAAGTCTGATATTCCGTTTGGATTTCCGAATGTTGAGCTGCACTGGCATCCGGAAGCGGAGTTGAACTATATTACCGGTGGACATGCGGAGTTTATATGCGGTGATGAAAAACTGGAAGCCGGGGAAGGTGACATTGTTCTTATACTCCCGAACATGCTTCATTCAATCAAAGTCCCCGAAGGCGGAAGGTGCGTTTATGATACTCTGGTTTTTGATGCTTCAATGCTTGGAGCAGAGGCTACGGACAGAGGAGCGGAAGAGCTTATAAAACCGCTTCTCAAGGGAGAATTCAGTATGTCATGTCTGATAAGTGGAGATAGTGAATTCAGGGAATGCGGAGCGGAAATTTTCAGGTGCATTAAAAAAGATACAGCCTTGGCTGATATACGCCTGAAAAGTGAACTTATGAGATTTTTTTGGATGCTTTTTGAAAAAGGAAAGACGGAGACTGATAAAAGGACAAGACAGGGCGGCATGGAACAGCTTAGGGCAGCCGTTGAGTATATAAACAAGAATTATATGGAGAATATAACCATAGAAAAGCTGGCGGAAGAAGCACATCTCAGCAGCAGCTATTTTATGGCGGCGTTCAAGAAGAATACGGGCATGGGAGCGATGGAATATGTAAATCGTGTAAGAATACGCATGGCGGAGAGAAGGCTGTGGGAAGGAAATGACAATATTGTAGATATTGCATATGATACAGGATTCAGAAATCTTTCCAATTTTAACCGGAGATTCAAAGAAAAAACCGGAATGACTCCGTCCGAATACAGAAAAGCGGGGAAGAAATACGATGTATTTGCTTCGGCGGGAGATAATTAGCTGTGGAAGAATTGGGAATAGTCTGATATTATAGGAAAGGGCAGGCTTTTTGCGAGGAAATAAAGCATGCCGGAAATTAAGGGTTTTACCGAAAATTAATCCTGAAAGGGTAAGTGTTTTCAGACTAAGGAAATGAGGACAGATATGTTTGAAAAATATGAAAATGCAGAGATAACAATAGAACAGATGGCGGATATACATCCGTCGCTTTATGTTCTTGTCGATGTGAGAGATGAGGTTTCTCACAGATACGGCTCAATTCCCGGTTCGGTGAGCATGGAGGATATTGTTGACAGAGCCATGGAGGGTACGCTTGACAGGGAAAAATCATACATACTTTATTGCATGAAAGGTGTAAACAGCCGTGACTGTGTCTGTTCACTCAGAGAGTACGGATATGATGCCGTAAGTTTAAAAAACGGATACAGTGAATGGCTCGTTTCATCTTTTGAAGGGGATGACGGCAGCCGGCAGGAGGAAGTGGAGCTGAGTATACGAAAGAAGTTTCACAAGGAGCTTTTTACGAAGTTTGCCAGAGGCATAAATGAATACAGACTCGTTGAGGAAGGAGATAAAATTGCCGTATGTATATCGGGTGGCAAGGATTCCATGCTGATGGCAAAGCTGTTTCAGGAATTAAAACGGCACAACAAATTTCCTTTTGAGCTTGTATTTCTTGTAATGGATCCCGGATACAGCAGGATAAACAGGCTCGTAATAGAGAAAAATGCAAGGCAGCTGGGAGTGCCGATTACCATATTTGAAACAGAGATTTTTGATGCGGTCTATGAAGTGCAGAAATCTCCATGTTACCTCTGCGCAAGGATGAGAAGAGGATATTTGTACAGCAAGGCAAAGGAATTGGGATGTAACAAAATCGCTTTGGGACATCATTATGATGATGTAATAGAAACGATTCTGATGGGAATGCTTTACGGGGCACAGGTTCAGACAATGATGCCTAAGCTGCACAGCACAAATTTTGAGGGGATGGAACTTATAAGACCGATGTATCTTATAAGAGAAGATGACATTATAAGATGGCGCGATTATAATAATCTCCATTTCATTCAGTGTGCATGTCATTTTACGGATACATGTTCGTCGTGCCGCGAGGATGGAACTTCAGCATCGAAAAGAATGGAGACGAAGCAGATTATTGCAAAAATGAAGGAATTCAATCCGTATGTAGAGGGAAACATATTTAAGAGCGTGACTAATGTTAATCTGAAAACCATAATTGCGTACAAAGACAGGGAAGGTGTGCAGCACAATTTCCTTGATGAGTACTAAATAAATTATGATATGGTGTTGATTAATTCATCAAAAGTTAGTAAACTAAGCGTGGGAAATGATTCCACTACGACAATAATAAGGAGCAGACATGAATAATAAAGAGCTGGCAATTAAAGCCAATGAAATCAGAAAAAGTATTGTAACGGCCGTTCACAGTGCAAAGTCCGGACATCCGGGCGGTTCATTATCAGCGGCAGACATTTTTACCTTTTTATATTTTGAAGAAATGAATATTGATCCTGAAAATCCTAAGATGAAGGATCGTGACCGTTTTGTACTTTCAAAAGGCCATGTAGCACCGGGATACTATTCAGCGCTTGCGGAGAGAGGATTTTTCCCAAAAGAGGATCTTCTTACACTCCGTCATACAGGTTCATATCTCCAGGGACATCCTGACATGAAGCATATTCCGGGAGTGGATATGTCGAGCGGATCTCTCGGACAGGGCCTTTCATGTGCGGCAGGAATGGCAGCGGGCCTTAAATATGACAACAGTGATGCAAGAGTTTACTGTCTTCTTGGTGATGGTGAGATTCAGGAAGGTCAGATTTGGGAAGCGGCAATGTGGTCAGGTCACAAAAAGCTTGATAACCTTTGCGTAATCGTAGACAATAACAATCTTCAGATTGACGGTCCGATTGATAAGGTATGCTCTCCATATCCTATCGATAAGAAGTTTGAAGCCTTTAATTTCCATGTAATCAATGTAGACGGAAATGATTTTGATCAGCTCCGCAAGGCTTTTGAAGAAGCAAGAAATACTAAGGGAATGCCTACGGCAATTGTAGCAAAGACAATTAAGGGCAAGGGAGTGTCGTTTATGGAAAACAATGCAGGATGGCATGGAAAAGCTCCTAATGACGAAGAATATGCAGTGGCAATGGCCGACTTAGAGAAAGCAGGTAATCAATAATGGCAGATGTAAAGAAAATCGCAACAAGAGAAAGCTATGGTAATGCGCTGGCAGAACTTGGTAAGGAACATGAAGACGTTATTGTACTTGATGCAGATCTTGCAGGCGCAACAAAAACAAGTACGTTTATGAAGGCATTTCCGGAACGTCATTGGGACTGTGGAATTGCAGAATCAAATATGGCAGGTATTGCAGCAGGTCTTTCCACAACAGGAAAGGTACCTTTCATAAGTTCCTTTGCCATGTTTGCATCAGGACGTGCTTTTGAACAGGTTCGTAACTCAATAGGATATCCTCATCTTAATGTAAAAATCGGAGCGACTCACGCAGGAATTTCCGTTGGTGAAGACGGAGCAACACATCAGTGTCTTGAGGATCTTGCTCTTATGAGAGAGATTCCGGGAATGGTTGTAATTAATCCTTCCGATGACATTGAGGCAAAGGCGGCCGTTAAGGCTGCTTATGAAATAGAAGGTCCTGTATATCTCAGATTCGGAAGACTTGCGGTTCCTGTAATAAATGATAATGCGGATTACAAATTTGAGGTTGGAAAAGGAATTGTTTTAAGGGAAGGAAGCGATGTGACTATTTTCGCAACCGGTCTTGAAGTAAGTCCTGCTCTTGAAGCGGCAGAAATGCTTGAAAAAGATGGAATTTCAGCGGAAGTAATCAATATTCATACAATCAAACCGATAGACAGCGAGCTTATTGTAAAGTCGGCTTTAAAGACCGGAAAGGTTGTTACGGCTGAGGAACATTTTGTAAATGGCGGTCTTGGAAGTGCGGTTTGTGAGGTACTCTCAGAAGCAGCACCGACAAAGGTTCTCCGTATCGGTGTATATGACAGATTTGGTGAATCAGGTCCTGCCGGAGAACTCATTCACAAATATGAACTTGATGCAGAAGGAATCTACAAAAAGGTTAAGGAATTTGCAGCAAAGTAATATATAGGATTAATTAATATTAAAGAGTGAAAGAAAAATGGCGGTATATGATTTATATGCCGCCATATTTTAGATGAATAAAATCTACATAGATTATGAAATCAGGGTGAACAGCTGTTTTGTGCGACGTGTCGTAAAGTCATGGCTTTTGCTGTGGGGATACAGACATGTCCATCGAATTTATGCAGAATGAGGTGCTGGATGAAGATTGATATACCGGAAAAAGTGGAATTTATAATTAAACTGCTTGAAGCTGCCGGATTTGAGGCATATGCCGTCGGAGGATGTGTAAGAGACAGCCTGCTTGGCAGAAAACCTAAAGACTGGGATATAACCACCAACGCATTTCCGGAACAGGTTAAGGAAATCTTTCACCATACTATAGATACCGGAATTGAGCATGGTACGGTTACGGTTATGCTTAACCGGGAAGGATTTGAAGTTACGACCTATCGTATTGACGGAAAATATGAAGACAACAGACATCCGTCAGAGGTTCTTTTTACGAGGAATCTGGCTGACGATCTTTTGAGACGTGACTTCACCATTAATGCAATGGCTTATAATCCGGAAAAGGGATTGGTGGACATTTTTAACGGAAGGGAAGACCTTGAAAACAGGATAATAAGAGCAGTCGGAGATCCGGTGAAACGATTTTCGGAAGATGCACTCAGAATAATGAGAGCTGTACGTTTTTCATCCGTTTTGGGATTTGATATAGAAGAAGAGACCGGAAAAGCGATGAAGAGTCTTGCGAAGAATCTTTCGGGCATAAGTGCAGAAAGAGTAAGGGAAGAACTTGTAAAACTGGTTATGGGTATGCATCCGGAAAGGCTTTTTACGGCATATGACTCAGGAATAACGAAAGTTGTTTTTCCTGAATGGGACAGAATGACGGAAACCAAAATGCTGTTTTGTAATGGTGAAATGAGCTATGCGGAATATACTATAAACACGGTGAAGATACTCAGGTTTATCACTGCTGAGGAAGAAAAAGGGCTCAGCTTTGAAAAAGAGCAGATAACGGATGATGCGGAAAACAGTAGTATTCTTAGCCGTTTTAAGGGTGAGAACGGAAAAACAGCGGAGTGGATATGCAGAAATTTTGACAGCATGGATTCGTGGAGCGAGAAACAGAAACAGACACTGACTCTTGCGGCTCTGCTGCATTGTATATCCGGTCCGGAGTGTGTAAGCGGCGAAACCGAAGATGAGGTTTATAAAAAGTCAGCCGAAAAAGCCGTCATTATTTTAAGGCGGTTAAAATTTGACAATGAGACGATAAAAGAAGTTAAAACCATAGTAAGTCACATGAACGACATAGACAAATATGAATGGCACAAAAATGAAGCATCAGCCAGGATTGTCGCACACCAAATGGGTGGAGAGGTTTTTCCTATGCTGATGCCTGTATTATGTGCATCCGTTATGGCGGGGGAAGAGGAGCATGTGTCTGAAAGACTTGCGAAAGCCGCACACATGAGAGAACTGTTCGATATGCTTGTAGCGGAAAAACAGTGCTTTGCACTTAAACAGCTTGATATAACCGGAAAGGATTTAATTAATTTGGGAATTAAACCCGGTCCGGAACTCGGAAGGATTCTAAACGAGCTTCTGGAGGAAGTTATAAGAAACCCTCAGGAAAACTCTTATGAAATCCTGACTGAAAAGGTTAAAAAAATGATGTGCTAATAATTTAAGATGAAATCGGCTACAGCCTCAGGCGAGTCGGAAACATGGATGGCACCGGCGTTCATAAGCTCATCGGTGCCGCCAAAACCGTAACTTACACCAAGGGTTCTGATACCGAGAGCACCGGCGCCTTCGACATCATGGAACCGGTCGCCGACCATGAGTATTTTTGAAATATCCTTTTCCTCACAGAGGGTAAGGGCATATTCCACAACGGCTTTCTTAGTATGACGGAGACCGGAAATGGTATCTGCGGCCACACCGTCGAAATATTTATCTATACCAAACAGAGCAAGTATCTGTTCCGTAAATTCAATAGGCTTTGATGTTGCAACATAAAGTTTCATTCCATGGGACTTTAAAGTTTCCAGCATCTTTGTCACACCATCGTAAAGGGCATTTTCTTTCCAGCCGATAACGGAATATCTTTTTCTGTATTCCGCGGTTGCTTTTGCAATATCATCACCGGTAAAATATTCGGCAAATGAGACGGAAAGAGGAGGCCCTATAAATTTTCTTAAAGAACTCAGATTATCGCAATCTTTAACTCCCATGTTTTTTAAAGCAAAAGCAACACTTTTGGTAATTCCCTCTTCGGAATTTGTAAGAGTTCCGTCGAGATCAAAAAAAATCGTTGTATACATAAATTATCCCCTGTCTGTTATTCGTAGTTGAGACTTTGGAAGAGTCCGGCTCTGAACATTTGAAAGTCTTTCTTCTACAGGAAATTTATCATAACAAAGTATTATCGGTTTGTCAAATTAAGCTGCTAAAGATAGTAAGAAATGAGGTTTTGTACAAGCAGGTCCTGCATTTCCCTGCAGTCATATACTTCCGTCAGTTTTTCCTCGATGCGTGCGGGAATCCAATTCTTTTTCCCGTTGAAATACATGTTTACGGCTTTCCAGAATTTTTCAGGGAAAAGCATTCTCGAAAACAGAAGATTAAGGTCTCTGTCGCTAAGCGGATTAGACCGGAGGTAGGAGTCGATACAGTCCCGGCATACAAAGAAATCACGATTTGTTTTTTCTGAAACTTTTCTGATGAAATGGTATAAATCATATATTTGAGGACCTATTTTTGCCTTATCGAAATTAAGGATTGCAGTGCCGCCGGAAACCGAGAGAATGTTGTGACCGGAATAGCTTCCGTGGAATGCAGAACCGAAACTGACAGCGTCCTCGTGAAGGGAATTGTCATATTCACGATTGAGAAAGGCGCAGGCGGATTCCGCTCGTTCAATATATTCGGGTAAACTCTTTTTGAGAGAGGCTTCAAAGTTTCCGGGACGTTTCATCTTTTTCAGGTATGAGAGAAGTTTTTTCATTTCAACAATACGTCCTTTAAAGAGCTCAAAAACGGTTCGTGCTATGTAGGGGTTCTCGCGCACGGAAGAATTTACTTCTGTCAGTGCGTTCGGTGAAGAAGGCGTTTCGGAAGAATTTAGGTTGTCATTTTCCCAGGAAAGCAGAGTGCCTTCCTTTATGTAATATGGTGTGTTGTCCGTAATGATGGAGGGAGAAGCCTTATATCCCCATAACAGGCGGTGCAGTATTCCGAGGGCTTCGGCCCCGGCACCTGCTCTTGCCGGATTTTGAAGATCACACTCTTCGCCGTGAAACCAGGTCCTCAGAGTGTAGGTTTCACCATATACACCTTCCGTAACAAAAAAACCGTCCCGGTTGCGCAGAAATTCATCCGTGAAAATTCCGGAACCATCTTTTATCAGTGATTTTATATCATTTTCAAATATTATTCTGTTCTCTGAGACTTTTCGTTGTTTAAGGGTTAGAAGTCCCTTGTCGGTTTCCATAAATAAAGCTCCACCGAATTTATAAGACTGAAGAATATTGATATCATACTGATCTAAAACCACTTTGATTTTGTCATCTGCTCCCATAAGCACCTCCAAGGAAATTATAAAGACAGATTGTCTATTGAATTATATGTTTGGCATGTGAAAAAATGACATGATAAATGACATACAAATCTTTATAAATGGTGAGAAGGCGGGATTGGCAGAAATTCTGTAAAAAAGTACTTGACGAAGTGGGAAAAAACGAGTATCTTAAAATAGAAATGATTACTGATTTAGGAGGTGCGCATGAATTATTCGGCTCAAAGAGACTGCATAGTGAACTTTCTTATGGGAACAAAAGCTCATCCTACGGCGGAAACTGTTTATGAGAATGTAAAACTGGCATTTCCGAGGATTAGTCTCGGAACCGTGTACAGAAATCTTAATCAGCTCGTGGAACGTGGAGAGATACAAAAGCTTTCCTGTGGTGACGGCCTTGAAAGATTCGATTATACGGCAGCTTTTCACCCGCATTTCTTCTGCAGGGCATGTCATTCGCTGAGTGATGTAAGTATGCCGTATATGTCAAATCTTGACGAACTTTTCGGCATGGGTTTCGGCGGAAATGTGGAGGGCCACTCGTTGATGTATTATGGTGTGTGTGAAAAATGCAAAAACTTAGAAAAAACACTTGACACACATGAAAGCATATGATATAAAAATAGTAACAGTTACTGATTTAGCAACTGACTCTAAAAGAGTACACTGAACCGTTTTAAGAAAACGGAAAAAATAAAAACAAATAAAAAGGAGAAAAAATTATGGCAAAATGGGTTTGTTCAGTATGTGGTTATGTTCATGAGGGAGATGAAGCTCCGGAAGTATGTCCGGTATGCAAGGTTCCTGCAGAGAAGTTCAATAAGGTTAACGAGGACGAAAAAACTTGGGCAGCAGAGCATGTTATCGGAGTTGCTTCAGATGTTTCAGAAGATATTAAGAAAGATCTCAGAGCCAACTTTGAAGGCGAGTGTTCAGAAGTAGGAATGTACCTTGCAATGGCAAGAGTTGCATATCGTGAAGGATATCCGGAAATAGGAATGTATTACGAGAAAGCAGCATATGAAGAAGCAGAGCATGCAGCAAAATTTGCAGAATTACTTGGTGAGGTTGTAACAAACAGCACAAAGAAGAATCTTCAGCTCAGAGTAGATGCTGAATTCGGAGCAACTGCCGGTAAGACTGATCTTGCAAAGAGAGCAAAGGCAGCCAATCTTGATGCAATCCATGACACGGTTCATGAAATGGCTCGTGATGAAGCACGACACGGCAAAGCATTCGAAGGTCTGCTGAAGCGTTATTTCGGCTAAT
>CAZOZM010000014.1:0-45903 GCA_964584255.1 uncultured Lachnoclostridium sp.
AACAATTACCGTGCAGCCGGGGAGATAGGTACAGGGCACCGCTATCTCCCCGGCTGCACGGTAATTGTTAGTATACTGTTTTTTATTTTATCTGTCAACAAGGTATTATCCGCATATTTTGCGTTTTTGAAGCATAAGCTAACAAAAAAAGCCATGCCATGGAGTTCTTAAACGCTTTTTCCAACCTTGTAATTCCGGTCATCCTCGTTCTGATAGCCTCAACCGCCTTTATCAAAGGCAAAACCGGCTATGACGATTTTATAAAAGGTGCAGAAAAAGGAGTAAAAATCTGTATCCGCCTCATTCCGACACTTGTCGGCCTGCTTGTTGCTGTCGGACTTCTCAGAAACTCCGGCTTTCTTGACCGGTTTTCCGAGCTCGTATCTCCGATTGCTTCCTATATTCATTTTCCCACCGCCCTCGTACCGCTTGCCGTGATAAAAATGTTTTCGTCCGCTGCCGCAACCTCACTGCTGTTGGATATTTATAAAGAGTTCGGAACGGATTCCTTCAACGGCTACCTGGCATCCGTAATGCTTTCATCCACCGAAACCATAATGTATCTTATGGCAATGTATTACATGTCCGTAAACGTAAAACACACCCGATATACACTATCGGGTGCGCTTATCGTAACAGTTGCCGGCATCGCGGCTTCCGCAATCATAACAAATTTAATCTTCCTTGGCTAATCTTGAGAACATTCCGCTCATCCAATGATAATATCCCGTGTCAACCCTGTCACAGGCGTTTGGAAGCATTCTCCACTGCCAGTTGCTTCCACATGTTGCAGGCTCATTGATTCTCGCATGATTATCCAGTTTCAGTATATCCTGCATTTGAAGTATTACTACATTTGCTACCGATTCATACATTTTCCTGATAATCTGATTATGAAGTTCTTCATCCTTAAGAATTCCAAAATATCCCTTCATCCAGTCAAACTGCCAGCGTGGAACTCCCGCAAGCCATCCGCTCAGTGTCTCGTTATCATGAGTTCCGGCATACACAATCGCATTTGGACTGTCGTAGTTATGAGGAAGATATTCATTTGATGAATCTCCGCCGCATGCGAACTCAATTACTTTCATGCCGGGATAACCGCATTCCTTCATCAAAGCCTTAACCGGTTTTGTAACAACACCCAAATCCTCAGCAATAATCTTGGATTTACCTATGCTCTCGTCAATAACCTTGGTTAATGCCGCACCCGGTCCCTTTATCCACTTTCCGCTCTTTGCAGACTTTGCTTTTGCAGGTATGCACCAGTAATTCACAATACCTATAAAATGGTCTATTCTGATAACATCATATAAGGCTGAATTGACCTTCATTCTTTCACGCCACCATTTAAAATTGGTTTCCTGTATGTAGTCCCACTTGTATATAGGATTTCCCCAGAGCTGTCCCTCATCACTGAACGCATCAGGCGGACATCCCGCAACCTTTACCGGTTTTGTTCCTTCAATTTCAAAAATATCCCTGTGGCTCCAGCAATCCGCAGAATCAAGCGAAACATAAAGAGGGATGTCTCCGATTATTTCCACTCCGTTCTCATTTGCATAATCACGCAGTTTCTTCCACTGGGCAAAAAATTTAAACTGCATCCACTTTTGAAAGCTGATTTCATCTTTTAAAAGCTCGTTGTACTTTGCAACCGCTTTCTTCTCCTTAAGACTTATTTCTTTATCCCATTCCTGCCAGCTTTTTCCGCCGAAATGGCTCTTACATGCCATAAAAAGAGCATAATCATCAAGCCAGTATTTCTGGGCTGATGCGAATGAAGCATATTCTTCACTCTCAAGAACTTCCGCATCCTTTTCATATGCTTTTTTCAAAACAACATAGCGGCTCTCATAGAGCTTTCCATAGTCAACATACTCAGGGTTTGTTCCCCAGTTAATTCTGTCAAGTTCACCTTTATCTAAAAGTCCCTCCTCAACCAGCATTAACAAATCTATAAAATACGGATTTCCGGCAAAAGCCGAGAATCCCTGATAAGGACTGTCGCCATAACTCGTAGGACCGGCCGGAAGGACCTGCCAGTATGATGAACCCATCTTTTTGCAGAAATCCACAAAATCACAGGCTGCCTTTCCAAGTGTTCCGCATCCATACGGACTTGGCAACGAGAAAACCGGCATAAGGATTCCTGCCGCTCTGTTCCATACATTCTTCTGTTTCTTCATTTCAAACCTCTTTTTCCGGCCGTTAAAACCACGCGAACATTACAAACCGTCCGCCGGCAAAGCCGCTTATTCTATTACCGTTTTTTACTCCGTCAGGAATTTTCATCTTCATCTCCGAAAAACTCTCCGATGTCTACCCTGAAATCATCTTCCTCAGAGACAATATCATCATAATCCGGAACTTCTTCATCATATTCCGAATCCGTTTCCTCCGTCTCATAGGAATCTTCCATTATGTCTTCGTAAAGTTCTTCGCTTACTTCTTCGATTTCTTCCTCAACAATCGCTTTTGCATCAATATTTTCCGTGTCAATTTCAGAATTCATTGCCACAACTCTCCTGCATCTTGATGCAATCTTTCTGCTTTTTGTAACAATCACCAGCGTAATTCCGCTTTCATTTATCTTCTCGAAATCATCCATTATGTCATCAAGCTGAGACGAATCAAGATATGCTGACGGATCGTCACAGATAAGTAATATCGGACTGTTAAGAATCCCCCTTGCAAGCGATGCTTTATAGAGCTCCACATCCGTGAGCTCACCCGGATATGATTTTCCTTTTCCGATCAGCCCCAGAAACTTCAGAGTCTCTTTGGCTTTTATCTTCTTGCTTTTTGAACCGCCTTTACTCCTCACATCCGTAAGAAGGAAATTATCATATAATGTCATCCCCTCCATAAAAACAGGGACGGAAGTTACATATGAAACAGCCCTTCTTCTCAATCTGCAGATTTCCTTATTGCTTTTTGCCGAGCTTATTACCCTGCCGCCGGAGATTATCTCTCCGCCATCCGGTTTTATAATTCCTGCAAGAATCTGTGAAAGGGTCGTAATTCCGTCACCCTTTCTACCGAGAACCGCCGTCATTTCGCCTTTATTTATCTCAAAGCTGAATCCGTCGATTATTTTTTTGCCCGCAAAAGATTTTTCTATGTCTGATGTGCCGTATAACATGCTCCCTCCTTACCGACAGTTTCTTGCCGTTTTTCCGGCATCCCATAAAACCATCTGAATAGTGTATATAAGCATGCAGACTGCTCCTGCAAAGACAACCGGACAGATTACATATCCGAGAGATGCCGTAGAAGTCTTAAACAGCATTGCCATACCGACGGCTGCCACGCATGAAATTACCGCTTCTATAATAACAAAGAAAACATATTGAAGAAGTGAAGCCGCCAAAAGCTCCGCTTTCCCCGTTCCATATAAAAAAGCCAGATAGAAATACTTTCTGTTTGAACGATAATTAAGCACGCACGAAGCAATCAGGATGATAATTCCTGCCGCAGTCATAATGTTTCCAAACTTTATTGAGGATTTATACAAATCTTCGACATCATCATTGAAAATCAGCTTGTTGCTGCTTTCCGCACCTTCAACTTTGAATTCCCTGCTGATGCCTTCTTTCTTCAATTCCCTGTTAAGCTCACGCTGAACCTCATTTACTCCAAGGTTTGAGAAAAGAATTCCTCCGTTCTTTATCTTATAGACCGAATACCACATTTTTCTTGTGGTTTCTATCGTCGGATAACGGTCCGGATTGACATCCTGCAACGGAATTATTATGTAGCTGTCCAGATTTATTTTTGCACCCGCAATCTCAATTTCAGCGCCCTTAGGAAGAACACCCTTAAGAACAAGATTGTAATCTCCGATTTCCGACTCGAAACTTATACTCTGCGAACCGATAGGAAGCGTAAAACCGTTTTCCGGCCACTCTGCTCCCATGTATGCCGCTCCTGTTTCCGGATAAGAGTCCGACGTTTCAAACAGAGACGATATTTTATCATATATTCCTGTCTTTTTTGCGAATTCTTCATCCATCATTATAAGGTTAAATTCGTAAAGAGTATCTGCACTTACGCCTTCTGCGCTGATTTCTTCCAAATTAACCATCAGTTCGTCCGGAATGCGGGTTGATGTACGTCCTGTCGTACATAAATACTCTCCGTGCCCGATATCCTCTGCCGATGATAATGCCCTGTTTATCGCAATCGCCTCTTTTATCATGGCACCGGTTACAGGTATGTCCGCCTCGTCAGTATCATTTCCTTCAATCGTAAAAGAGTATATCTGCTCCTCATCATGGCTGTAATCAAAAGCTTCCTTATATGTTTTTTCGATATTCCTTCCGTACATGCCAACGCACAGCGCAAGGAATATGCATATCACAGCCGCAAAGTACATGCTTCTGTATTTACGGCTGACCGCAGCATATTCTTTAAAAAATCTGTTCACGCATACCTCCCGGGGTGACTAGCAGATTTCAGCTCCTGAAGGCATAAACTTATCAGGAGTCATGAGGGCGAGTTCACCATTCTCATCCTCTGCACATAAAAGCATTCCCTCTGATGTAATTCCTGCAAGTGTTGCAGGCTTAAGATTGACAAGTACCATTACATGCTTTCCTACCATTTCCTCTGCTGAATATGATTTCTTAATACCTGATACAATCTGAAGTGTTCTGCTTCCGACCTTTACCTGGCTGCAAAGAAGCTTCTTGGACTTCTTAACCTCTTCACATTTTTCAATCACACCAACCTGGAACTGCATTTTTGCGAAATCATCATATGTGATTTCCTCTTTTGCTTCCATATCCATTAATCTTTCTTCGTTGTTTTCCATCTTTTCTTCCTCCGCCGAAACAATTTCCGTACCGTTTAATTTGGCCTGCTCTGCCTCATATTCAGCCTTCTGTTTAGCCTGAATTTCCTCAACCTTAGGCATGATTTCCTTAACGTCAAGTCTTGCAAAGAGAATTTCCGGTTTTTCAGTTACTTTAATTTCATCATATTTTCCGAATGTCTCAATTTCTTCATAGGTTCTGAGATCCATGTTGAGCATTTTTGAAATCTTATCTGCCGTCTCCGGAAGGAAAGATGCCAAAAGAGAAGCTCCGATTATGATTGACTCATTAAGATTGTAGAGAACTTCACTGAGTCTGTCAGCCTTGGCCTCATCCTTTGCAAGTACCCATGGTTCTGTTTCATCAATATATTTATTGCATCTCTTGAATACATTAAAGATTTCGGTAAGGGCATCTGCTGCTCTGAGACTCTCCATCTTTCCGGATACTTTTTCCTTAGCTCCGATGACAACTTTCTTCAGTTCATCGTCCACGTCTTCAACCGCACCGGTTCTCACTGCCTTGCCGCCAAAATACTTGTTTGTCATTGAAATTGTTCTGTTAACAAGGTTTCCAAGTGTATTGGCAAGATCCGAATTTGTTCTCTCAACAACAAGTTCCCATGTAATAATGCCGTCATTTTCGAAAGGCATTTCATGAAGCACGAAATAACGGACTGCATCCACTCCGAAAAGATTTACGAGATCATCCGCATAAATTACATTTCCTCTTGATTTGCTCATCTTTTCGCCGCCCTGTAAAAGCCAAGGATGGCCGAAAACCTGCTTTGGAAGAGGCTCACCGAGTGCCATGAGGAAAATAGGCCAGTAAATGGTATGGAAACGTATGATATCCTTTCCGATAAGATGTAAATCCGCAGGCCAATGCTTTTTATAAAGCTCTCCGTGATTTCCGTCAGCATCGTAACCTATTCCGGTGATGTAGTTTGTAAGTGCATCAAGCCAAACATAGACAACATGCTTGGAATCAAAATCAACCGGAATACCCCATTTAAATGATGATCTTGATACACAAAGGTCCTGAAGTCCCGGAAGAAGGAAATTGTTCATCATTTCATTCTTACGGCTTACCGGCTGAATAAACTCAGGATGTGTATTTATATGTTCAATCAGTCTGTCCGCATATTTACTCATCTTAAAGAAATATGCCTCCTCCTTTGCCGGGAAAACTTCTCTTCCGCAGTCAGGACATTTTCCGTCAACCAGCTGACTTTCCGTCCAGAAAGACTCACAAGGAGTACAGTACATACCCTCATAAGCGCCCTTATAGATGTCGCCCTGGTCATAGAGTTTCTTAAAGATTTTCTGAACCTGTTTTTCATGGTCTTCATCCGTTGTTCTGATGAACTTGTCATAGCTCGTGTTCATCAGGTCCCATATTCCCTTAATTGTTCCGGCAACACCGTCAACAAATTCCTTTGGTGTTACTCCCGACTCTGCTGCCTTCTGCTCAATTTTCTGACCATGCTCATCCGTTCCCGTCTGGAAAAAGACATCATAGCCCTCATATCTTCTGAATCTTGCTATGGAATCCGCAAGAACTGCCTCATAAGTGTTGCCGATATGAGGCTTTCCTGAAGTATATGCTATGGCTGTTGTGATATAGTAAGGTTTTTTACAATTACACATATTGATTTCCTCCGTTTTTATATTTATTTCAGACTGCAGCTTCCTTAATGCTGCCGTCATCTTCATCTTCCTTAAAAAGTATCTTTAAGAGTATCGGTGTTGATATGCTCGATACAATAATAAGAAGTATTACCGATGCAAAGTATACCGAATCTACCAGACCTACCGCAAGTCCTTTTTGTGCCACGATAAGAGCCACCTCGCCGCGTGTCATCATTCCCACACCGATTTTAAGTGTATCCTTGCCCTTAAAACCGCAAAGTCTTCCCACAAAACCGCATCCGATAATCTTTCCGAGAAGTGCAACTGCAATAAATCCGAGTGAGAAAAGAAGAATACTAATGTTAAGTGAACTGATATTTGTTTTAAGACCTATTGATGCAAAGAAAACCGGACCGAAAAGCATATATGAACTTATATTCATCTTTTCATCGATGTAATCCGAATTTCTTGTACTGCAAAGCATTATTCCTGCAAAATAAGCTCCGGTGATGTCTGCCACACCAAACACTTCCTCTGCGATAAATGCCATAAAAAAGCAGAGTGTCAGGCCCATTATCGGAATTCTTCTTGTATGAGGCCACTTTTTCTCCATGAAACGGAAGGTTTTATAAAGCAGATAACCCACAATTATACTGAATGCAAAGAATAAAACGATATTTAAAAGGGTTTTTCCTATGTTTGAATCATTACCGCCCTTAAGCCCTGCAACTATCGTAAGTACCACAATTCCGATTACATCGTCTATTATGGCTGCACTTACCATCGTAGTTCCGAGAGTCGAATTAATCTTTCCGAGCTCCTTCAGTGTCTGCACGGTAATTGAAACCGATGTTGCCGTCATTATCGTTCCTATAAAGAGCGCTTCAAGAAATTTCGTAGAGCCTATCGGTGCAAAACCATAGTAAATAAGATAATAAACCGTTCCCATTATAAGCGGTATAAAAACACCGGCACATGCAATTGCAAATGCTTTTGGACCCGTTTTTAAAAGGTCCTTCAGATTCGTTTCCAGTCCTGCACTGAACATAAGAAGCACAACACCGATTTCGGCCATTCCCGAAATAAAATCCGTCTGCTGTACAATATTTAAACAACTTGGTCCCACAAGCAGTCCGGCAATAATCATACCGACTACCTGAGGTGCACGAAGAAATCTTCTTGTAAAAAGTCCAAGAAGCTTAGCTGATGCAATAATGATTGCAAGGTCAAGAAAAATAGTATACGACTCCACTTGTCTTCCTCCCTAAGCACCTATTTTATGCTTATACCATATATTTTGTCCTCTGATTCAATGATTAACATACCATCAAAAACAGCCGGACTTGATGTGATTTTTTCCCCTATTGATACAGTATCCGCTACTTCCCCTGTCTTGCCGTCCAGCATAAATATGTTCCCCTTGCTGTCGCAAATTATAAGCATTCCTTTTCCGTCTTCATTGTAAACAGCTGTCGGGTTTGAAACGGAATAATTCTTCAAATCCACTGAATAAACCTGTTTTCCATTGTTTTTATTTATGCATACAAGCGTCGAGGAGTTCTTGCCATCCGTTCCCGCAAGCATAAAATATACATAATCCGACAAGTCGTTTTTGCCGCTGCATGCAGTCGCCACCGCTCCTCCGTCCGTCTTTCTCGTAACGGAAGCATCGTATTCCCTCTGCCAGATTATCTCGCCATTTACGGCATTAAGCTTATAAAGTTTACTCTTTCCTTTTGTATTCTTCCCCTCTTTAAGGCTTAGGGAAGTCCCCACATATACAAAAGCATTTTCATTCTCTATATCAACCTCCAGAACCGGTGTCGCCGCTCCCGAATCACCAAGCTTTCTTGCATATACCATTTCACATGTATCCGTATCCACACATGTAAAATATCCTTTTGAATCCAGGGAGAAAATGTAGTGATCCCACGCCGCAAGACTGGTTCCACAGTCAGTAGGCACCAGAACGTTATTGTCATCGCCCCTTACCGAATATGTATATTCAAGCTTCTGTGAAAAGAAGGAAGAAATTCCTTCATTCGTTACCGAAGCAGTTACGTCTGCACCATAAAACACGCCGTTTTCACCCTTCGTAATGAAGGTCGTTCCATCCGAACTGACAACCGGTGATGAAGTGAAGTAGTACTTCTTCTCCGGATAGTCCATCGCATAGTTTTCCTGCTTTCCGAAAGAATAAACAATCCTGCAGTTTGTCAGATCTATACAAAAGAATTCCGCATCCGTTTTTTCCGAATTTCCGCCGGCACCAATTACCAGTATCGGAACATCTGCCGATATTATTGTTCCCGTGCCGCTTACAGGCACTCCCAAATCAAGCGGTTCTCTGGTATACGTTCCGTCATCGGCATCCAGAAAATATATTTTACCGTCTGTCGCGCCGCATATTACCTCTGCAAGCCCTTCCTTCTTCTTTTTATTGTCTGAAAGATTCATCAGATTCTTTAGATTTTCATCCCATCTTACAACAAGAGGCTGACCGACAAAATCACAATTTGTAAGGCTTACACTCTTTCCTGTCTTTGTTTTCCAAAGTACCGTCAGCGTCTCTAAATCCATACTTACATTACCCGAAACAGCTCCGTCTCTGAGATTTCCTCCGGCATATGAAAGTATTCCCACTCCATCCGACTGTGTGGTTCCATCGCCGAACTCCGCTTCTTCCTGTCGTTTATAATTATCGATTCCGGTGCCGTCCACCCGAAGAAATCCGGTTATAGAATATCTTTCCGGTGCCGTGTGTACGCTTGCCGAAACTCCACTGCTTATGAGCCCGCTGTCTTCCAGACTGCTTTCCGAAAAAATAACCGGCTTATCCCCGCCCTTATGAGGTGACGATATCAGCTTTGTACATCCTTTTATCGAAAAGCATATCAGCATAAGCAGTGCAAAGAAAATGACCAGCGTTATGCATATTCTCTTTTTATTATAATCTCTGTTCAAAATCCTCTCCTGTTTCCTGCCTCCCGACATAATGTCACTGCGACTCTATTCCGGGTTTCATCCGTTATTTCATTTATTCTTAAGTAGCGAAAACGCCCCTGAAGACATTTTTGTCCCAGAGGCTTGTTTCCTTATATAAAACCTGAGCAGTTTACTGGTTTTCATCGCCCTCAACTATCTCGCCGTTTAATACACGTTCCATGAGATCTGCGGCTTCCGCAACGGATTCTTCCGTAATACAGCTTACCCAAAGCTTACTTCCCGTGTATGAATAGCAGTATCTGAAATTTGATGTATTTCCCATCTCAGCTGCCGCACTTGCATAATTCCATGTTGCGCCGTCATCCAACTGCATCTTCACTATGGCCGTAATTTCTTCTTTTGTCATATTCGTCTCAATATTCTTGGAGACGGTATCCAAAAGCTGAGAATAATTTGTGAGGATTTCCTTACTCATACACTTGTTAAGTACAGCCTTTACAAGCGCGATATGATTAAGACCTCTTGATACGTCACCGCCCTCGATTGTATATCTTTCTCTTGCGAAGTGAAGTGCCTGCGTACCGTTTACATGATTGTATCCCTTATTGAAATGGAAGAAATCCCATCTTTCGGTAAAATCATGTGCCGAATACAGTTCAATTCCGCCGAGAAGGTCAACTATGTCAACAACACTGGTAAAGTTTACACGGACATAATAATCAACATTTACACCGTAAATGTTCTCAAGTGTTGCAATTGAATACTCGCATCCCGTTCCATAAATTCCGGCATGTGTAAGCTTATCCCTGAGTGATGATTTATCCGTAATTCCCGGTATGTCAACATAAGCATCTCTCGGTGTCGTAACCATCGCAATCTGTTTTGTAATCGGATTCACTGCTACCAGAACGTTTACGTCTGAACGGCTGGTAGTTGAAATATCGCCTTCAACATCAATACCGCTTATATATACTACAAAAGGTGTCGTTGTCGTATCAATCAGTTCACGGCTGTTATCATTTTCGGCAAAACCGGACGTATTCTTAACTTCCTCAGTAATTGTAAAGGTTTCGAGTACTTTAATCTTGTCTGAGAATACAATCTTTATTCCGTCGCCTGTTTTTCCGAGATAACCCTCGTCGCCCTCTTCCAGGGCATCATAAGCATCGTCTATGGTTGAGAAAAATGCAGAATTCACAATCATGGCACCAACCTCACCGTTAAAAAGAGCCTTTGCCAATGCAAAGTTATCCGCATACTCAACAACCTTTATTTCCGTTCCGAGTTCCTTATTTACAAGCTCAACCGTCTGTTTGTTGTGTTCATAACCTAAAACATCGGTGGAAATTCCGAAAGTATAACTCTTGCATTCCGCAACGGATGAAGCCTGATTATCAGAACTTACGATTACATTCATTGCTTTTTGAACGGTATCCGCTTTCTTAAGTCCCTCTTCAAGAGTGTTTGAAACCTTGCCCGCAGCGATATATACATAGATGAAAACTGCAATCAGGCCCACCGAAAGAACCTTTCCTGCTATGTTTACATACTTAAAGAACTGAGAAACCACCACAAGTATAAGAAAAAGTATCATACATACCAGAAGCAGATTTCTGTATCGGTCAGGAAGAATATCCAACTCCACGACACGAAACATTGTCATTACCGAGATTATTACCTGTATAAAAACAATCACTATGCCTGTAATGGCAAGTGGCTTTGATTTAGTCATATATTTTAACGCCTCCGCAGATTCTAAAAAAATCAAACATTATTCTATCAAACCGCCCCAATTTTGTAAAGCTTTACCATCAACTCCTAATAAAATCTTAATTATGTCCGATTATGCATCAAAACCAAATCACTGCTTATTCTTTCCCTCCAGGATGTTAAATGCCACATTAAGCATCGTCACACGTCTGCTGTTTCTTCTGGCAACCTTCAGATTAGGAATCCCCCTGTGTACATAATGGCCGAAAATCTTTTCACCGTAAGATATCGGATAAAGGAAAAGGCAGTCATCCACAGAATCAATTGTATTCATGTCCGGAAGATATATTCCCTGCGGAAAAATCCTTATCCTGTCCCTCATCACCTCATTATATTTGCACACTACGTCTGTTTCCTCATACTCATCGACCGGTTTAACAAAATCCGCATCCCTCTTACGCAGAGAAACATAGTCGCTGCCACTGATATATCTTTCTATCGTTTTGTACATTTCATCAATATCTGATGCTTCCGAAAGACTTCCGGCAAATTTAAACAGTTCTTCCTCATCACCTGCATTATAGTTTACGATGCTGTACAAAAGATTAATCTTGTTGCCCACATTTCTGTGCTTCATGGATTCACACCCGCAGGACTGTGTTGCATTGAAACTGAACTGCTGTTTAACAAGCATCTTAGGGCATTTTCCACTCTCCAGTGAATTATCCAGAACCTCTGCAATTATATCGCAAACGGTTTCAATATCCACTTCTCCGGTTGATATCTTTGGATAATGATTCTTTCCCATGTCTATCCCGTCAAAACCGGTAACTATCACGTTTTCCGGCACTAACAGTCCATATTCTTCAACTTTATCGCATACAGCCATTGCCATCATGTCATTGGCACAGATAATTGCTTCCGGAGGTATAGGATTTTTAAGCCATTCATCCATTATTTTATAAACCGGATTCCTCCAATACTGTCCGTATGCCACCTTGGATTTATCAAAGGCGATTCCATTGCTTTCCAGAACCTTTTTATATATTTCCACCCAGTATTCCGAAAATTCAACACCCTCTATTCCCGCTATGAAATAGACATTTCTGCAGCCGTGATACTCAACCACATGTCTTACTATTCTTTCAAAACAATCATCTCCCTGATACAGAATGCTGAATGCATTATCATACTTATCACCGATTACTATACAGGGAGTATTATTCTTCTCGGCATCATCCGCAATCCGTTTTATCTGCTCATCCTTAAACTGACTGTTCTTTACGACAATCACCGCATCAACATAGTCGAAGTTGAGCATGTTATAGTATTCTGCCCTTCTCGTCTCCCATGTATTATGAAGCGTCGCCATACTGTAATTTATTACAATTGTGAGAAAACCCTTTTCGGCATTTCTGTTGTAAATCCTGCTTATATAATCCAGATTTTCCGTGTTCCTGTCGTTATCAACACATATTGCTATAACCTTTTTTCCGTTTACCATTTCACTCCGATGCAGCTCCTGCATAGAACAGATACACCGCTTTCCTCCTCATTCGCATTACAGTTTCCGTAAACAGCTTCACCGGGCACTCCGTCACGGCATTACCGCCCGGCCGCATAATGCCGTCAGACTGTGCCTTCATTATATCCCACTGCCGGTTATTATTCAATTCCTTACAGACACTATTCTACGACGTTCCACAGATTTTTAAGCCATAAAATTTCAGTAAAAAAAGGAGGATATCTTCTAAATTTCTTTAGAAAATATCCTCCGGGTAATTTCATTTTATTTTTCAATGGTCTTCTTCGTCGAAAATCCGATACCTGCTTAATTTTTATCCGATTATATATACCTCTTAATCCTGCAGGTCCGTTTTGCAAATTCATCCCATAAGAAAATATGCGTTTAGGATACCGTTAAAGCAAGAATCGAAAGTTTAGAAGTTTCATAACCCTCTGCCGGTTTGATTGTAATCTTAAGATCACTTTCCTCACCGAACTTTCCGATTTCAACATAGTCGGCATAATTACCCCAGCCGCCTGTGAAATCCGCATCTAAAGTAATCTTGTATTCATCATTTACATATACATCATACTTTCCGCTCTTTCCATCTGTTGTCTTCTGGAAAATGAGACCTGCATTGGATGCTTTTACATTGAAGGTAATTGTTCCACCGCTTTCGGTTGCCCAACCGTTCTTGTTGAACATGCTTGAGCTGTTAATTACAGTCTTTTCAAAACCTTCCATGCTCTCGGCTTCCACCTCATCGGAATAAAGAATGTTTGCATTCTCATATCTTGAGAGTGTGATTGTTTTATCCGTAACGGTATATTCGGTGTACTTTGTATCATTTATGCTGTTAAGCACCTTATTGTAATAATATGTAAGAAGGTGTGCAATTACGGAATGACCGCCGTTCTTTGGATGTGTTCCGTCAGATGAACCAAGCTGATCCCATGTCCAGGTGCCGTTGCTCATGTTGCTTAAAGCAACCTTTGCATAGCTTATGCATGGAATGTCAAGATTGATTGCAACCTGATAGTGATCCTGATAGAAATAGTTCTCTGTACAGATTACGAGAGAAACAACTGCCGGCTGTGTCTCGGAATTAAGAATTTCTCTTAAAAGAGACTCATATGTTTCCTGGTTGTTGTTGTTTGTATCATTAACACTGTATTCAACCACTACAAGGTCCGGTTTCTCGGCAAGAACGTCTTTTGCCGCTCTGTGAACACCTATGTAGGAGTCCGTTGCTCCGATTCCCGCATTAACATAGTTGATGTTGCAGTCCTGGAATGTATACTGCCACCATACCTGTGTAAGACCGGCATAACATTTCTGTGCCTGTGGTGAAGCGGAAGAACCGTTAGTAATGGAACCTCCAAGGTATGCAATTGTTATGTCCTCACCGTTTGATGCCTTTTCCATTACTTTCGCAAGTCTCTGCCTGTTTCCTTCATGTACGATGGCATCCTCACACATTTCGTCGGTTATGTCTACACCTTCAGTAGCAATTGCCGGATAAGAATCGGCGATTACTTTGTCGCTGATTTTGTAAGAGATGTCTCCTTCTTCCTCCACCTGTGCCTGTGTAGGCGTTACGTCAGAGTTTTTGTCCTGATTATCTGTATTTTCTTTTCCGCATCCTGCAAACATTCCTGCAGAAAGTACAAGTGAAAGGCCTACGGCCAAAAGCTTTTTTTTCATTCTAATCCTCCAAACCGGTTGGTACCGGCTTCATTTTAATATGCAATTGTAAATCCGCAAAGATAGAAAGCATCTCCGGAAGAATCTTCCGCTTTCTCAATTACAATTTCATGTGCTCCGGACTTGTCAAACGTTCCGAGCTCTTTGTATTCAACATAGTTGTGGTCTGCTCCCTCAACTGAAGACAAATCCGCATCAAACTTGCCTACAAGTGTGCCATCGAGATAAATATTAAACTGACCACAGGTTCCGTCCGTTACCTTATAGTAAAGGAAACCGATCTGCTTGCCCGTTACGGTGAACTGACACTTTTCTCCGGTAGTTGTTGCTCTTGCCTTTTTGAAGTTACCGTCAGTAGGTGATGGAAGATCGACTTCAGCCCAGTTGTCAACAACGGCCATCTTGTCCGGATACTGAACCATTACATTGGCAGCATTGTATCTGCACATTGTTGATGTCTTTGTTACATCCTCAACAAAGAACTCGTCATAAGAAGATTCATTCACACCGTTAAGTACGTTTGTAAGGTAAGATGTAAGAATGTATGCGATAAATGAGTGACCCGTATCATTTGGATTGAGTGTTTCATCTGCATCCGCAACATCAGTCCACTTCCATGTACCGTTCTCAATATTCTTTTCAAGTATGCTTCCGTAAGAGATGGTTGGAAGATTGTAATTGAATGCGATTCCTGACTGGAAATCACTGTCACTCTTGTAAGAAGAATCTGCTGTTATGAGATTGATTACAGCCGGCTTATTTGTCTGACCCATAATCATCCTTATCATGCTTTCGAAAGCTTCTTCGCTGTTTGCATTGGAATCCTCACATGCAGTATCTAAAAATATGAGATCAGGATTCTTGTCTATAAGCTCACTCTTTATTCTGTGTACAAGAATATAGGAATCACCGTTATACATTCCGAGGTTCACCGTATTTATGGTTGCTCCCGGGAAAGTTGTCTTAAACCAGCTTTCAACCATGCCGGCATAAGAATTCTCATAAGATGATGCTCCTGCACCCATTGTGATTGAGCTTCCTACAAATCCGATTGTAATGGTTCCGTTGTTTGCAGCCTTTTCAAGTACTGATGCAATTCTCTGGAGATTACCCTGCTTCATTACGGCAGTTGTAGCCATTGATTCGGTAACATAAAGGTCTCCCTTTACCTCAACCGGCTTTGCAGCTGAAACAATGGATTCATCTATTGAATATTTTACACTTCCATCCGAAACCACATAAGAATTACCGCTGCCTGTACTCTGTCCGCCTTCCGCTGCCTGCGTAGGAGCTGCATCCGAATTGCTTTCTTTATCACCGCATGCCGTAAAAAGACTTACCGTCATCATACATGCAAGCATGCATGAAACAAGTTTCCTTTTCTTCATATATATATGCCTCCCTTATCATTTTCATATGCTTCCGGCACATGCGCCGGGCAACATGAAATTTTTCTAACAATTATGTCTATATTACCTCATATTTTATATGAAATCAAGGCAATAATGCCTTACCGTGCCAAGGTTTTGACAAACTGACACAGAAAAAGGGCCTGCCGTTTTGACAGACCCTTTCAAACTACTTTTTCTTGTTATTCTGTGCCGCTCCGCATGAGTGAGGACAACCGGTACAGGTGCCGCAATTTCCGCCGCACAGGTGCTTACCCGCCTTCTTATCCGTGTAAAGCTTTCTTATTATCAAAGCAACTATCAGAATAAGAACCATAAGAACAACTATCGTTCCCATATTTTCAATCAAAAAGTCCATAACCAATCTCCTTTATGATTCACCGCTGTACCAAAAAAACTTTTTAGGCATTAACATCCTTGTTTTTATCTTTTCTGAAAAGCATGTAAAGGAATGCTGCCACAAGCACAAAGGCAATTATTACACCAATTATATTCACCTCTACGGTACTTGTAAAGAGTGCGCCAATCTGGTATACGCAGAATGTTACGGCATATGCAAGAAGGCACTGATAACCGATTGCAAACCAGAACCACTTTGTATTATTCATTTCTCTCTTGATTGCACCCATGGCTGCAAAACAAGGAGCACAGAGAAGGTTGAAGATAAGGAAACCATATGCTGCAAGCGGTGTAATTGCACTTGAAAGCATTCCCCAGATTTCCTCTCCTTCTTCAGCAACTTCTGCAAATCCGAAGAGCATACCGAATGTGGAAACAACGTTTTCTTTTGCGATGAGACCGGTTACTGCAGCAACCGCCATCTTCCAGCCCTGACCTGCTGTTTCGGTCCATCCGAGAGGTGCGAAAATCCATGCAATCGCATTACCGATTTTGGCAAGGATACATCCCTTCTGAGCTTCAACGAGTGCATCACCCTCAAGTCCGTCAAAATCAAGCATTCCGAAACTTCCATCGCTCCATCCAAAGCTCATGAAGAACCAAAGAATAATTGTTGAAAGAAGAATGATTGTGCCGGCTTTCTTGATGAATGACCATCCACGCTCCCACATTGAACGGAGTACACTTCCAACTGTCGGTAAATGATAAGCAGGAAGTTCCATTACGAATGGTGCCGGATCTCCCGAGAACATCTTTGTTTTCTTAAGGATTATACCTGAAATAACTACTGCTGCAACGCCTATAAAATATGCGCTCCATGCAACCCATCCCGCGTTATCAAAAAACGCACCCGCAATAAGACCGATGATAGGAATCTTAGCACCGCATGGGATAAATGTTGTTGTCATAATTGTCATACGACGGTCTCTCTGGCTTTCAATTGTTCTTGAAGCCATAACACCCGGAACGCCACATCCGGAACCGATAAGCATAGGAATGAATGACTTACCTGAAAGACCAAACTTTCTGAATACACGGTCAAGAATGAATGCAACTCTGGCCATGTAACCACATCCCTCAAGGAACGCAAGGAAAATAAAGAGCACGAGCATCTGAGGAACGAATCCGAGAACCGCACCGACACCGGCTACAATACCGTCAAGAATAAGGCTCTGAAGCCAATCAGCACAGTTAATGCTCTCAAGCAGGCTCTCGATTGCCGGAGGAATTATGTCTCCGAAGAGTACATCATTGGTCCAGTCCGTAAGTAAAGCGCCTACCGTTGTTACCGAAACATAGTAAACAACAAACATTACTGCAGCAAAGATAGGAAGTGCAAGAAATCTGTTTGTTACAACTTTATCAATCTTGTCAGAAGCTGTAAGTCCACCCTTCTTTCCTTTCTTAAGACATCCCTTTATTATGGATGCTATATATACATATCTCTCATTTGTTATAATTGACTCTGCATCGTCATCAAGCTCTTTTTCAGCTGCCACAATGTCTTTTTCGATATGTGAAAGGATGCTCTTATCAATCTTAAGTGCTTCTATTGCTTTTTCATCACGCTCAAAAAGCTTAATTGCATAATATCTCTGCTGCTCCTCAGGAAGATTATGTACGCTCACTTCTTCGATATGCGCCAAAGCATGTTCCACGGCACCGCAGAAGCTGTGTGTAGGAAGTGTCTTCGTTCCATTTGCAGCATCAATTGCAGCTTCCGCTGCCTCAAGACAGCCTTTTCCTTTAAGAGCCGTAATTTCAACAACCTTGCATCCCAAAGCTCTTGAAAGTTCGGCAATGTTGATGGAGTCTCCGTTCTTTCTTACAACATCCATCATGTTGATTGCAACTACCACAGGAATACCTAATTCGGTAAGCTGTGTAGTAAGATAAAGGTTACGCTCAAGGTTCGTACCGTCAATTATGTTAAGAATTGCATCCGGACGCTCATTAACAAGATAGTTTCTTGTAACCACTTCCTCAAGTGTATAAGGTGAAAGTGAGTAAATACCCGGTAAATCCTGGATAACTACATCATTGTGCTTTCTAAGCTTTCCTTCCTTTTTTTCAACTGTTACTCCCGGCCAGTTACCAACATACTGATTTGCGCCGGTAAGATTGTTAAAGAGTGTAGTTTTTCCGCAGTTCGGATTACCGGCCAGTGCAATTTTAATCTGTTTAGCCACTTTTATTTCCTCCTATTCTACTTCTATCATTTCAGCATCCGCTTTTCTGAGTGAAAGTTCGTATCCTCTTACGGTTACTTCAACAGGATCACCCAACGGAGCTACCTTTCTGATATAAACCTCAACACCCTTTGTGATGCCCATATCCATAATTCTTCTTTTGATTGCTCCTTCTCCGTTAAGCTTTTTTACCTTTACGGTCTGCCCAACTTTTACATCCTTTAAAGTCATGTGCTCCTCCTTTATATTAACGGCTTACGCCTTTTATATCATGATCTTCATCGCCATCTGCTTATCAATGGCAATTCTTGAATCCTTGATATTGATTATCATGTTTCCCTGTATCTCCGATACAACGGTCACCGTTCCACCTACAACACATCCCATATTGTTAAGATGAGTTTTAACTTCCGGATTTCCGCCTACTTTCTTTATTATGTTTTCTTCACCCGGAGTTGCCAGTGTCAATGGCATCATACAATATCCCACCTTTCTTTTTGGCTGATTAGTTTTGCCTAACCTGCCGTCACAGCTTTATTGCAGTTTTACTCCCTCTCACCGTCATACGCATTAGTCGGCGCTAACCCACAACCGGCAATTACCTGCTAAATCCCGGCGCAAAAGGAATTTGCCTCAATTAGTCACTGCTAACCCATTTCTTTAAAAACAACTGAATTAGACATCGCTAATTCAGTTAGGTTTTTCTAACCACACATAATATACATTCACTGACAATTTTTGTCAACTTCTTTTTTTTACAATTTTCATTTTGACCGATTTACAAGTGCCCGGCACTTCCGTCAGCTCCGATCGGAGGTTAGAGTTGGAACGTGAATATTTCCTATTTCCATACGGATGTCCGGTCGGAAACCGGACCATAATCAATAACCAAGATATTTAAGGAAACCTTCGCATCCTTTTTTCACATCATTCCACGTCGCCTCAAAATCCCGTGAAAACCAAGGATCCGCAATCGATCTTCCGCTGTATTTAATTTCCCCAAATGCATCTGCATGATTATACTCATCAAAATCCAAAAGCAGATGAATCTTTCCATCCTTATCTTTTCCGGTAATTCTAATCGTATTGTTTATGTTTGAAACATCCGCACAAAGCAGATAATCATAATGCTCATAGTCCGCTTTCGTAATCTGAACCGCCCTTTTTTTCCTAAAATCAGTATATGCGGTTTCTCCGACACCATGCTTTCTCAGCTCCGCCTGTGCCGGCGGGTAAACCGGATTTCCCCTGCCATTCCAGATTTCTTCGGTTGAAGTTGCAGCAGATGCGATTTCAAAATCACCGCTTATACCACGCCTCTCGACCATATCCTTTAAAACATATTCTGCCATCGGCGACCTGCAGATGTTGCCAAGGCAGATAAAAAGTACTTTTATCATAAATATAAACCTCCTGTATTTCTCAGACTTTAAACACTTTTCCCATTCTCATAATTTACATGTGATACCACACGGTCGGCAGTATAGGTAGTTTATACATTGTTTTTTTGACCATAGTATTTTGGGTTAAACAAATCCGGCATTTGCAGGGTTATTTTTTGTCCATTTTCACTTTTTACATCATCAATTTACCGCTACATTTCTTTTTCTTCCACAAACCGCCTGCAAAAGACCAATCCGACCGTACTTGTAATCAGCTCAGTCACCGGATAGGTGAGCCAAAACCGGTCCAAACCGAATCTTGAAAAAAGAAACCCCAACGGCACAAATAGGACTACGGTACGAATAATTGTCAGCAGCGAACTTTTCAGACTCTTTCCAACTGCCTGAAAAAAGACAGGGAATATTAAAGAAGTGACCATCGGGAGAAAACTCACGCCTACATACCTGAACCCGACTTTTCCAATCTCAATCACAAGGGAATCTGAGGTAAAAACCCTCAGCATCTGCTCAGGAATGGCCACGAAACATATTGTCCCCAGTGCCATTAACGTTACTCCGAAGATAATCGAATCAGCCAGTGTCTTTCTGCACCTTTTTATGTTGCCTGCCGCATAATTAAAACTTATTACAGGTACGATACATGTCTGCATCGCTCCTAAAGGTATGAAGAAAAAAGTCTGCCATTTGTAATAAAGTCCAAGTGCCGTAACAGCCTGATCCGAAAATGAAGAAAGTATGAGATTAAGTCCCAAAATATAGAACGTGTATGCCGACTGCATAAGAATATTCGGCATTCCGTACCTGAAAATTCTTACAACATATCCCGGGTAAACCTGCCTTTTAGGAGATCTTTCATATCCCTTTTTCATCACGACAAGCGCTGCCGCTATCTGCCCTGCCACCGTCGCAGTCGCAGCTCCGGCAATTCCCATTTTCGGAAGTCCAAACATTCCAAAAATCAACAGCGGGTCCAGGATAATATTTACAATTGCGCCCAAAATCTGAGCAATCATGGGCGTTTTCATATCCCCATTTGCCTGACACACCTTTGACCATATACTTTCAAAAAACAGTCCAAAGCTGAATATACATACAATTCTGCCATAAATCACTACATCGTTTACGACTTCCGGAGAATCCGTGGAAATCCCGGCATATGCAGGAAGTATAAAAAAACTTATTATGGCAAAAACGACCCACATACCAAATGCCAACAGTGTTCCGACTCCGGCATATTCCTGTGCCGTCTTTTTATCGCCGGTTCCGAGCTTGGCAGCCATAATTGTATTAATTCCGACTCCGGTTCCCACCGCAAGTGCAATCATCAGAAGTTGCACAGGATATATAATCGACAAGGCAGTAAGTCCGTTTTCCGAATACCGTCCTACAAATAAACTGTCAACAATATTGTACAGTGCCTGTATCAGCTGTGCCAACATTACCGGCGGAGCAAGTTTTAATAAAATCCTGCTGATTTTTTCCTTACCGAAAAACTCCATTGTATCCAATTCGGACAACCTCTTTTCTTATGTTATCTTAATTCAGCGTCTATATTATGCTACATTTAAGATGAAAAAGGAAGTACAGATAGGAAAGTATCAGAAGGTTTTCGCGGCTCTAAAAAACCGACCTATGGTGCATCTTAAATCTCTTTTAATCTGTCAATTGCCATCTTAACATCTAAGGTGTGAAACCCAAGATAAACAGATGCCATTCTTTCAGCGTTAGCAATAGTATATATTTCCTTGCTGCTCTCACCGGTATAATAACGCCAATAGCGATAGGTGTAACCTGACCAATACATAATTTCGTTGTGATAGGTAGTGCCACCTTTTTTAAGACCGCCGACTTCCTCGTTCAATTCTTCAAGTATATATTCCTCGCCAGCCCATTGCAGACGGTCGTAGCTTCGATCCAAAGCTGCAGCAGTTTTACTATTCATAAACTTTTCGATAAAGTCTTTGCTGTCATATCCATTTTTAAGTGCCAATTCAAACAATCTGCCTTGGATATCGCAGAGTCCGAATTCTTGTCTGTCAAGTTCGGTCATATTATTCACCAGCTTTCAATATTTCATCGAAGAAGCGTCCGTCACGGCGGTACTGACGACAGATTTCATCTGCCAAAGCAATGCCCTTAGAACGGTTATCTTCACTATCAACTCTTAATGCTTCACGATCTGTATCAGATAATGCTTTTTCTTCTACTATTTCTATCTGCTTACACGCCTTTTCCGTCAACGCAACATACTGTTTGCCGAGCTTTAGCACTGAGAGACTATTGACGAGAGCTTCATCGGTAATTTCACCTTTGAAGAAACGATCAAGCACAACGAACATTCTGTCATTGGCAATAAAGCCGATTAGCATGTCACAACCGTCAGTCATTTCCGCAATGCGATTATAAATCGCCGTACCTTTTACTGAATCCATTTTACCTCTGTTAAATGCTACAAGGAGTGCCCAATCAATACCAACCTCAATATCAAGAATCCTCAATCCTGACAAGTCTGCCTTTACGGTATAGAGCTTGGCATCGGGATAATTGCAAATCAAGGTCAACGGCTGCGCCATCTCCGTTCCCATATAAAATCCTTTACCAAAATCGCAATGCTTACGGCTTGCAGGTGCAATGTCGCCCACAATACCGGATTTTGAACCATGGTATAAAGTTACTACCTCATCAGAGGAAACAATGCGGTTGCCTTCAAATTGCGAATAATCTATATTATTATGGGTACATAAACGCTTAATCGTACTGAGTGCAATCTGCGAAGGCTCACAGCGACCTTTCTCCCAACGATTGACCGTAGCAAAACTAACCCCTAATTTTTTTGCGAGTTCTGTTTGGCTCAATCCTAATCTCGAACGTATATCTTTGATAATATCAGAGCTTTTCATAACAGCCTCCCGTATAACATTTATTCGGTTTTATTATAACATGCTCCCTTATTTTAGGCAAGGCTTTTACCGTTTCAGTGTTAGAACGCCTTATCTAATCACAATTCAAGTTCTTCTTCCTGATTCCTTTCTTTTGTCTTCAACACCAGTTTAAAAATTTCCTCGTCCAAATTTTCAAACTCCGTCCTCGCAATTTCCAGATGCTTTCTGACTTCAAAACTATCCGTTCCTTCATATAAAGCACCTATATCCGGCGTTTTCTTATTATAACCGGAATCTTGAGGACAATATCTGTCATCCATCATCCACGTGGCCAATTCCGCTATAATTTTCTTTACGCTTGTTTCTACATTTGTTTTATCCATCCGGCTCATAACTGCAGCATAAAATAAAGAACATAAAGCGAATCCCGAAATTCCGGCTTTGGGGGCGGATGCTCTACCGCTCAAACAACAAGAAAACCCACGAGTTTTGCAAACCTCGTGGGTTTTCTTGTTGCTCCATTGGAGCACTCATATCATTTTTGCCTAGACGCACTTCCGGCATTTTCAAGTATTCCCCTATCTCATGATATCATTCAATTTTTCATAAATGTCCCGTCTGTGCCCCATAGACAAAGCCAATATATTCCCCTATTTTATTCGGTTCACCGGATATTCATTCACAGCCTTTGACTCCTGCACCTCATGTCCATCGTTTTTTAGTCGCGTCCCAATTGGGTACGCGTTGCACTTTTAGTTAAACTAAAGCCGCTCCCAACGCCTTACATGCACTGACTGCGTCGGCATCCGGTGTTTCGTTACATATCACATAATCACATGCCATAACTGCTCCGGCTGCCTTGCAGGACTCATCCCAATTTCTCATCCATTCTCCGTCTCCCCAGCCGTATGAGCCAAATAAGGCAATCTTCCTGCCTGAAAGTCTGCTCTCACACTCTTCAAACATAGGCGCGAATTCATCTTCTTCCAAAACCTCTGCGCCCATCGCAGGACAGCCAAAGGCAATTCCATCAAAAGAATCCATCATGTCCGCAGTAAATTCAGCAGATGTAAAAACTTCTGTTTCTGCTCCTTTTTCCTTTGCTCCTTCCGCAACCGCCGCTGCCATTGCCTCCGTATTACCTGTTCCACTCCAAAAAACCACTGCTACTTTACTCATGCTTCTACCAACCTTTCATATAAAATCTTTAAGCGGATATTCTCAATCCGCATCCGCCATTTCCAAAAAACCGACAAATACTCACTTTATAAAACCTGACTTCTTAACCTGCAACTGCAAGTCTCTCAATTGACTTTCCCTTTGCATATTGCGCACAATACACATCCGTGCATTTTTTATAACGGTCAAATGTCCTGCGAGCAGCCTTTTCGTCACCATAGACCTTCCAACACCCGACGCATTTACATGCCTTGGCCTTATTTTCTATGAAACCATAAACATCCTCAGGCGGATATCCCAGAAAAAGACCAATTTCATGAGGGAACTCATCATAACATGCCATCCTCCTAACCAGCTTGACAATACATTCTTCCGCCGTTTTCTCACAGTATCCGCATTTCTTCAGAATGCTGCATGCCGTTTCATTATTCAAATCCGACTTCAACTTCGAAGGGCGGTATATGTATACCAAAACACGATTTTCACAGTACTTGAGTGGCAAAACTCTAAGTCCCTTAGGTATGAGAATCCTGTTCCAAAGTCGAATTGTCTTTCGCATCTCCTCAACACTCTCACATTCACATGAAAACATGTTTCCGGTTTTCATCCCGGCCAACGTCGGCGAGCAATGTCTTACAAGCATCTCCTCTGACATTAATAAGTCTCCTCCTTTCAGAAGTTAGTTGTGCCTAACCATTCAGTAAAAAAAATAAAAGTATTTGTTGCCGATTGCTTCCATTAGACAAAACACTTTAGCATGATATATCCGCTTTGGTGCGATAAACAGATATAAGCATGTTTCTTAGTTAGTCTTATCTAACCATGGATAATTTATCATATTCAGTCATAATTGTCAACAGGGTTGAGGAAAGATTTGGTAAAAAACGGCATATCCGATTGTTACGACTATGCCGATATTTTACAGGATTATAAATCCCTTATAGAGTTGCTCTTTCAGGAAGTAACTATTTATTTAACAACCAATCTGCCACATCCACGATTTTGACACCCTCATATTGATATTCGGAAGTTCTTGTGCGTGCAATCACCATTTTAGGATAGGCATCTTTGATTCTGAGAAGCGGATCTACTTCTCTTTTAAAAGTTTCGGACAACGCAATGTTATCTGAAACTTGAATGTAAATCTTTTCACTTCGTTTTAAGGCTACAAAGTCAATTTCTTTTTTATATAGAACACCTACATATACCTCGTATCCACGCCTGAGCAGTTCCATTGCGACGATATTTTCGATTACCCTGCCGCTATCCATATTTTTAGTACCAAGCTTTGCATACCGAAATGTATGGTCGCTTAAATAGTATTTGTCATTAGATGCGAGATACTTTTTGCCTTTAATATCGTATCGACGGAACTTGTAAAATGCAAAAGCATTACACAAATAATTCAGATAGTTACCGACAGTCTTGTGGTTTATTTTATCTCTGTTCGAGGTGAGCATATCCGTAATGCTGCGTGCCGAAGTCAGGTTAGACACGTTATCCATTAAAAACTGTGAAATTCTATCCATCAATACCGGATTTTTGATTTTATATTTTTGCCGTATATCTCGCAAAATCAAAGTATGTTCAATACCTCCGAATCTACAAGTAGTAGAAATTAATTTAAGGTTCTTACTTATTAACGGATATGAGACAAGAACCATCTACAAGTAGTAGAAATTAATTTAAGGTTCTTACGAATGATTTCATCGCAAATGACGTTCTATCTACAAGTAGTAGAAATTAATTTACTCATGCGCATGGTCATACATCTTCTGAATTTCTTTCGGCAGTTTATCCGGCAGCATCTTTCTTATTTCAGCATCTCCACCCTTAGCAATCGCCTGTTCATAATACCAGCACTTGAAATTCAGCATATCAAGTATCTTTGAAAGCCGCTCCATTTCTGCCTCCAAAGATTCCCTCTGTCTGACAAAAAGTTCCATTCTCTTTCCATACGTATCCGGTCCCTGCTCACACCATTCCATATACTGCCTGATATCTTTTATTTCAAGACCGGATTTCTTCAGACATTCTATTATGCGAAGAGTTTCCAACTCCCTGTCTCCAAATTTTCTTATTCCGGAAACACGCTCCATTCCCGGAAACAGACCCTGTTTATCATAGTAACGCAAAGTCGAAACCGGCAGATTAAACATCTGCGACACCTGTCCTATCGTATACATATACTTCCTCGCTTTCCTCTAACTTGTAAGTACCCTCGCAGTCTTTTACCCCGACACCCCGGCCTTAAAACATATGCCTGTTCGCCCGACATTCCAACCGACAAGCAAACTCACCTTCATCTTCCGACCTCATCGTCCGTCTTACAAACCGACCGCAAAAAATTTGAATACATTTTACAAAATTCCTTGACCTAAAGTCAAGTTTAGGTGTTACCATAATTTCTGTATACAGATAACTTGCATACTTCTTAAGTCATCTCACAGGAGGTATATTTATGAACTATATCACATTATCCAATGGTGTCAAAATGCCACAGCTCGGTTACGGCGTTTACCAGGTAACAAAAAACGAATGTGAGCGTTGTGTCAGCGACGCCCTCAAGGTAGGCTACAGGCTCATTGACACCGCACAAAGCTATTTCAACGAAGAGGAAGTTGGAAATGCAATCGCAAAAAGCGGCATTCCACGTGAGGAAATCTTTCTTACGACAAAGGTTTGGATTGAACATTACGGTTACGAAGCCGCCAAGGCCTCCGTACTTGAATCCATGAAAAAACTGCAGGTGGACTATCTTGATTTATGCCTGCTTCACCAGCCTTTCAGCGATGCATATGGTGCCTATCGTGCCCTGGAGGATCTCTATGACGAAGGAAAAATCCGTGCCATCGGAATTTCCAATTTCTACGCTGACCGCATGATCGACTTTGCTTCTTTCAACCGCATAAAACCAATGGTTAACCAGATTGAAATACATCCGCATAATCAGCAGGCTGAATCGAAAGAATGGCACGACAAATACGGTGTGCAGCTTGAAGCATGGGCTCCATTCGGCGAGGGACGTGGAGATATGTTTAATCTCTCTGAACTGAAAACGATTGCCGGGAAGTATGGCAAAACGGTTGCTCAGGTTATCCTCCGTTGGCATTTACAGCGTGGCATTGTTGTCATTCCAAAATCCACACATATCGAACACATGGAAGAGAACTTTAATGTTTTTGATTTTGAACTGAACACAGATGACATGACTGCTATTGCAGCCCTTGATAAGAATCAAAGCAGTTTCTTTTCACATACTGACCCAAATATGGTAGAATGGTTTGTGAAAATGGTGGATGAGCGCAAAAAACAGCATGATTGCACCAAAGACAAAAAGAATTGGTAGGAGGCAGTAACATGAGAAAAAATTTTGGACCAAAACCTGTTTTATATCCTCAGCCGGTGTTTATAATCGGCTCATATGACGAAAACGGCATCCCTGATGCAATGAATGCCGCATGGGGCGGAATCAGCGAGAGCAACGAGATTTCAATGTGTCTGAGTCATGAACACAAAACAGTAAAGAATATACTTTTAAGGAAAGCTTTTACAGTCAGCATGGCTACTGCCGATACGGTGATTCCTTGTGATTATGTCGGCATTGTTTCCGGAAATGATGTGTCCGACAAACTTGAAAAAGCCGGTTTTCATACAGATAAAAGTGAATTTGTTGATGCACCGCTCATCAGAGAACTGCCTATGGCCATAGAGTGCCGACTCATCAGTTATGACAGTGAGACTTGCCGCATGGTAGGTGAAATCATCAACGTCTGTGCTGATGAAAGTGTGCTGACCGATGGCAAAATAGACCCTGCAAAACTTCATCCGATTACCTATGACGGAATGAACCATTCTTACTATGTACTCGGCGAAAAAGTCGGAAATGCCTTTAAAGACGGTTTACGCCTTAAATAACTTTTTCACAGCCACACAGATAACAGTTGAAGATTTTAAAAACCGAGAGGGACGGTACGAAGTTCTACGCTCTTTGCACCGTCCCTCTCGTTGACTTTTATATCCCCATATGCTAGACTACCCGTATGGAAAACGATAGAAAAAACACCAAAAAATTTAAAAATATACTTTTATATGCAGCCATTTTCATCGGTATCACGGTTCTGGAACTTGCCATGCCTGTTTTTACCGCTCTTATTCCGCGTGAAGCAATTTCACAGGGTGTAAAAGAGTCTGCGGTTTACTTAATGGAAAACAATGTTTTCTACCGAATCGAAGAAAACAATCCCGCATCCGAAATTGATCATTATGCGGATTCCATACTTTTAAACATCATATATAATTACGATGATGAGCACCCGGTTTCATCCGTACTCTCCTCATCTTATTACCATTCCGACCTCCACAATGAGAACGAAAACTTACTCACGTCAGTTGAAAATGACATTCATCCGACCTATGAATATTCAAGATACTGGCATGGTTCTTCCATATTCATCCGTCCTCTGCTTCTTATATTCAACATCAGGCAGATTTATATTCTTTTTGCAATCCTTCTGTTGGCTCTGATTGCCACAATACTCGTCGCATTCCACAGATGCCATAAGCCTGAAGGCATTGTTGCCACAATTATCTCTCTTGTTTCGGTTTCATTTTGGTACGTTCCGATGAGTCTGGAATACATTTGGTGTTTCCTGATCACCTTCACTGCGGCATATTCAGTCATTTTTCTCTACCGTAAATACAAAAAAGTGTCACCTCTCCTGTTTTTCATCGCAGGAAATCTGACTGCATACTTCGATTTTCTGACAACAGAGACCATGACACTGCTGTTTCCGCTTTCACTGCTCATCATTTTCATGTATGATGACAAAAAAATAACCGGTTTTAAAACCGGCTTCTCATTTATTTTCAAAAACTGTTTATCCTGGGGAATGGGATATCTTTCCTCCTGGCTGGCCAAATGGACCATCGCCTCGGTAGTACTCCATAAAAATGTATTTACTCAGGCCTTTTCCGCTGCCGGCACCAGAGCTTATGGAGATTCCTACGGTATGAATTCCGTTTCCCTGTCCCTCAGTGCGCTTGCCCGCAACATTTCATGCCTGTTTCCGTTCAATTATATCCGTAAAAACGGCTACATCCGGGTCATATTATGTTTTCTTATTCTGATGATATTGTTTTATCTGTTCAGAAAGGTAAAAAACAGAAATGTCATGCCTGCGCTGTTTTTTATTCTGTTTACGATTCCCTATATCAGATATTTAGCACTCGCAAATCATGCCTTTCTGCACTATTTCTTTACATATCGGGCACAATTTGCAAGTGTATTTAACCTATGTATGATCTTTTACTATGGAATTGACATAAAACTCCTGTCAAAATATTTGCCTTTTATCTCTGGCTCTCGTAATCCTTCACGTTAGAACAGTATTTTCTTGCAGTTTCATCAGTAATTTTCTGCTCTCTTACAAGACGTTTTAAATCCGCATTCAAAGTATGCATACCAAGATTTGCTCCTGCCTGCATGGTTGAAACAATCTGATGTGTCTTGCACTCACGGATCTGATTTGCAATTGCATCCGTATTTATCAGTACTTCGGTTGCAATTGTCATTCCGGTTCCATCCTCAAGCGGAACAAGCTGCTGCGTTACTATACCGCGCAATACATTTGAAAGCTGAGTACGAACCTGTGTCTGTCCATGTGACGGATACGCGTCAATAATTCGCTCAATCGTCTGAGCCGCACTTGTTGTATGAAGTGTGGAGAGTACCAGATGACCTGTTTCCGCCGCTGTTATTGCAGCACTTATTGTTTCATAGTCACGCATTTCTCCTACGAGAATAATGTCAGGATCTTCACGAAGTGATGAACGGAGTGCCTTTGCAAAAGATTCAACATCTCTGCCGACCTCCCTCTGATGAATCATCGACTTCGAATGATAATAAACATATTCTATCGGATCTTCAATTGTTAAAACATGTTTTGCCTGCTTATGATTTACATAGTCAATCATTGATGCAAGTGTTGTTGTCTTACCGCTTCCGGTAGGGCCGGTAATCAGCACAAGACCGTGAGGTTCCTTAATGAGTCTGCGTACCGCTTCCGGAATATCAAGTTCCTGGAATGACGGTATCCTGCTTCTTAAAATTCTGTAAGTTGCCGCAATATTGTTTCTCTGATGATAAATGTTGGCACGAAGTCTTGTTCCGTCATTCATCATTAATGCAAGGTCCAAATCCTCTCCTTTTTCCACGCGGGCAATCTGTTCTTCGTTTAAGCCCTCGTAAATCAATGCCGTAGACTCCTCTGCCGTTGGCGCCGGTTTCATAATCTCAAGTTTTCCAAAACGGCGGAGTGCCAGGGAAGTACCGACAGTAATATGTATATCTGACGCCTCCTGTTTCTTCGCATAATCAACCAATTCCTGAAAATTCATAAACTTTTCCTCCCTTTGTACCTTTAATAAATATTATCTTATTTCCTCACCCGGTTTTTTCTTTGCCTTCTTATCCTCATACATCAGAGCATCTGCCTGTCTGAGAAGCTCGGCATAGTCATATTCCTTCCCGGCATATGCCACACCCACTGCAATTACGCAGTCGATTCCGTCATCTGCCTGATTCAGTATTCTGAGGGTTTCTTCCCAGGCTGCCTTGATTTCAACAGTCTCATCCTGCGATACATTTTCAGCAACCACAAGGAATTCGTCTCCTCCCATACGGAACGCATGAACATGTTCATTTGTTATGCTCCTGAAACTGTCAGCAGCTTTGATAATCAGTTTGTCTCCTGCTTCATGTCCAAACTGATCGTTCATCTTCTTCAGATTATTTACATCAAAATTGAAAACGGCAATCGAATCAAGTGCAGGGAACCTTGTTTTTTCCATTTCAAGATACTTGCCCTTGTTGTAGAGTCCGGTAAGACCGTCGTGTTCACTCGCATATACAAGTTTTTCCTGCATAATTCCATTTTCAATATAAAGCTTTACGACACTCAGAAGAGTCATTTCATTTAAAGACTCTCTGTCAAGCTTCGGACTGACTCCGAGATAAAGTGCATACTTCTGGTCGGAAACTTCTCCGCCTGCCAGAATACGGAATTTTGCATCAGCATTTCCTGCTCCGGAAACCAGCACTTTCTGTATCTTTGCTCCAAATTTATCCGCCGCAAAATCCTCCATATCCGTTTCAATACATGCCTTTACTTCTTCATCAAAATCCACACGGTCGTTGTGATAAGTATTTCCGTTTTTATTAAATGATATTATATCCACAACTTTGTCACGCTGTACCATGAGATATGCACAGTCTGTCTTAAAATATTCCGCGAGCATAGGCATTAATTCATAGTAATTTGCCGACAGTTTTTCAAGTACGGCAGTCTGAAATTTAGAAAGCTTACGGAAGAATGACATGTACTTTGTTATGTCACGGTTAAGCCCCATGTACTCCGTAATATCCGTAATCTGATGTATCCTGTATTTCTTTCCATCCTTTTCAAACAGTGCTGAATTGAATTTATAATATTTCTTTTCGGCAGCCTCTATATACTCCCACTCAAGCGCATCTGCACCGGTTTCCAGCTCCGGACACTCTTCGTTCCATCCCAATAAAACATTTGCATCAGAACCGACAATATCTTTTCCATATTTTCCGCAGAAAAAAGAGTCTGCATATACAATCTCTGCATTTTCTTCTGCAACTATGACAATACCGCCGACCTTATCGGACACAAAACTTAAAATCTCCTTTTTAAAGTCCATGGCCTCCTCCTTTTCCTTAATCTTATTCTATGTTCAAAATGTCTGCAAATCCTGTCATTTCAAACACTTCCATAACGTCCTCAATTACATTCTTTACCGTCATTGTACCACCAAGATTATTCATCTTCTTCTGTGCCCAAAGTATTGCTCTGAGTCCGGAACTTGCCACATAATCACAATTTGCCATATCAAGCACAAATTCCATGACAGGCGCTGTAAGAAGTGTCTCCAACTCCTTCATCATGAGCGGTGCGGCATTTGTATCCATTCTTCCGGACACCTCTACCGTAAGTTTACTTCCGTCCTGCTGTTTTTTTAATTCCATAACACCCTCCATTTTCCGACAAAATTACTTCTGCCATTTCTTTTTCATTGTTACAATGTTTTCTTTTTGCTTATATTCATAGGATACGGTATCCATGATGTTTTTCACCATATATATACCCAATCCGCCGATTTCTCTTTCCTCTGCCGACAGCGTAATGTCCGGATCTTCCTTTGCAAACGGGTCAAACGGCATTCCTCCGTCTTTTATCTGTATGCACACCTGACACTCTTCCTCTCCATCTTCCTGTTCCATGATTACCGTACAGGTTCCGGTCGAGTCGCCATAGGCATAGTTGACAACATTTACAAAAAGTTCCTCCACGCAGACGAGGATTTTCATAATCAGTTTCAGCGGACAGTCACATGCCTCCAACCCTGTTTCCAGCCAGGAAGTAACCGTATCTAACTGTTCCATCTCTGCATTAACCATGATTACGTTTTTATTATCCACTTGTCATCCTCCTGAACATGTGTTAAAGCCCGGATAAGAAATCCAGTGATTTCTTTATCTTATCCATGCCGCTCACCTCAATCAGAACCGTTGCTTCCGGAAAGTAATTTTCATAAAAGTACTTAAATTTTTTCCAGTCTATCCTGCCGTCTCCGACTGCCAAATGCAGATCCTGTTTAAAATCGTTGTCATTTATATGCACATGTCTGATATATGGAGCAAGACTTTCAACCCATTTCTCTATGTCATCCGGATTTCCAAACACATGTGCATGTGCATAATCGAAACACACACCGACATTTTCCTTATCTGACAATGCCACCGCCAACTGTGCAAGCAGTTCCGGCGTATCATCAAACATGTTTTCAATGTAAATGTTAAGATTTTTATGCTCATCTGCCTTGCGGCCCCAATATTCTGCATTTTTCTTTACGAACTGTGTTCTGTAACTTTCCGTTCTGAAATTTGCAATGTAATTTGTATGGAAAACGACTCCCTTTACGCCCATTTCTTCCGCAATGGACAGACTCTGTTCCACACGGTAATCGGATGCCTCTCTGATTAAACGGTCATCCGAAAATACGGTAACATCCAAAAAAGCTCCGTGCATCGTGCAATAGTCCGGCAGCTTTGGAAGACTTCCATAAAGCTTTTTTCCGGCCTCCAAAGCCTCTTCATCGTCTAAAACCCCGGGCAGAAAAAAATCATTATACTCAAATCCCAGCCCGTATTTTTCTGCAAGTTCCAGATACCCGTCAATCCGGGTTGCATTCGGAATGATTAGAAATTTCTTAGTATTCATGCCTTCTGTTCTCCCTTAATACCGGTAACTGAATATACAAATACGCCTTTCGACTTTCCTTTCAGTGGAATTGCTCCGACTTCTTCCACCTCAATCCTGTCTTTTACACGTTCATATACAACATCGCTTATCAGCACCTGACCTTTTTTTGCATTTGCTTCCAGTCTTGCGGCAGTATTTACCGTATCACCGATTGCCGTAAAATCCATACGGAAATCACAGCCTATGTTTCCGACTACCGCCGGTCCGCAGTTGACACCGACACCGAATCCTACGCTCCTTCCGAAGCGTTCCATAAGTTCACCCTCCAGAGCAATTCCACCCTGAACAATGTCCCATGCCGCATGAACTGCCCTGAAAACATAATCATCCAAATCAAAAGGCGAATTAAAGACCGCCATCGTAGCATCACCGACAAACTTATCCAATGTTCCCTTGTTCTTGAAAATCGACTGTGTCGTAAGCTCCAGATAACTGTTCAGTATCTCCACTACCTGCTCCGGCTCAAGAACCTCTGACATAGTGGTGAATCCGCGAATATCAACAAAAAGCACGGCAATATCACGATTTTCGCCACCCAGTTTAATCTTGAAATCGCCCTTTTTTGCAATCTCATCAACAACTTCCGGTGCTACATATTTCTTAAATGCCTTTAAAACCTTCTTCTGTTTTATCTTCTCCAATATGTAACCGACCGCAAGGCAGTAAACATATGACAAAATAAGTATGAGCGGCACATAAATCAGACTTATCGTTGTTCCTTTATTATTGAATATTACTCCAACAGCAAGCTCCGCTGCCACTCCCAAAACCAAAACAACAGTTGCAATCCAAATCTTTGAACGCTTAAATACGATATGCAGCACTGCACATACCAATCCTAGTACGGCTCCAAACAAATACGGATTTCCATTAACCGAAAAACGGTTCTGCATAAACGACTGCAGTATGTTTGCATGGATTTCCACTCCATACATCTGTTTATTATTGCCGTTAGGCACATTAAAATTATCCTGCATTCCCGGTGCATAAGCTCCGACAAGGATAATACTGTCTTCAAAAGCCCGGCTGTCTATTTTTCCCTCCATCACATCAACAAAGGACAGATATTCATAATCTCCCGGCTTTCCGGAATAATTGATAAGCGTTCTTCCGGTTTTATCGGCTTTAATTTCATTGGCTTCCAGATTATGAGACCTGCAGTACAAATCATAAACTGCCTTTGAAAACATAATCTGTTCCTGTCCGTCATATGTTTCCTTCAACAATACACGTCGGACCGTACTGTCCGAATCCTGCGAAACATTCGTATATGCGCTTACTGCCGCATCACGAAGTCCGGCATACGGATAGACGATACTCTCTACCGGATATGTTTTATTGCCATCCGCATCAGTTTCAGGTTTTTCCCTGTAAATAAGCTGCGATGCAACTACAACATTTCCGCTTTTCTTTGCTGCCTCTGCAAAAGCCGCATCGCCCTCCTCATTAACCTCACCGGAAAAAATGATATCAAATGCAATTACCGACGGTCCTTTTCCCTCCGAACCGTTTAAAACATTTATAAGATCAGCATAATACTGTCTTGACCATGTACCTATCGGTCCGAGTTCCTCCAATGTCTTTTCATCAATACCGATAATCTTAATGTCGGACGAAACACCCCTCGGCTTCTGATACATTGCATCCTTTACTATATAGTCAAAAGACGAAATCGGATTTAGAACAGTCAATAAAAAGACCAATATCCAAACAACTGCCGATTCCGTTACATCCCTGAGAATACCTTTCATGCCTTGCTCCCCTGTAGTAAATCCTATCTTCATCCAACCATCACCCTGCCGGCTATTTTCGACTCAGATACACCATTGTTATATCATCCGCTTGCATTTCTCCGTCTGCAAACGCATCTACTTCCCTGTACATCGCTTCCACAAATTTCTCCGCATCAGCCGCCTTATCCTCATGCCTGTTTAGCATATCATGAAGATAATCATCTCCGAGCAGTTTCTGTTCCGGATTTAATGCTTCCGTCACACCATCCGTATATAAATAAATACAGTCGCCCTTCTTCAAATCCAGATACTGCTCCCGGTAAGGTATGTCCTCCATCATACCGAGTACCATGTTTGCCTTAGCCTTAATCATGGTAAATTCACCGTCAGCACGCTTTACAAACGGAAGATTATGCCCCGCATTAATGAATGTAACCTTATCCGTTTCAAGATCAAGAACGCATATGAATGCAGTTACAAACATCATCGCCTCATTCTTGTAGCAAAGCTGATTATTTGCACGACCGGCAACTTCGGCAAGTGAAAGACCGAGGGTTGCATAATTTTTAATATGCGTTTTCGCCATACTCATAAACATCGCTGCCGGAACGCCCTTGCCGGAAACATCGGCAATGAGGAAGCACATGTGGGTATCGTCAATCATGAACATGTCATAAAAATCACCGCCGACTTCCTTTGCAGGCCGCATTGCTGCCGTAAGATTCACATCCTTTAATCTGTTAAATGTGGAAAAGTCATTTTCCAGACAACCCGTCTGAATCTGCGTAGCTATGGAAAGTTCTGATTTTATTCTCTCACGCTCTGAAACGAGCTTTGTAGTCTTTGTATAGAGCATGTTCATAAAAGTTCCGTAAACCTTACGGTTTTCGGATGCTATTTCATCGAAAAGCTTTTTGGAAATATTGGCACAGACCACATCCCCGCGCGCTCTTACGGTTGCCGCACGGATGTCGTCATTAATCAGGCCGAGTTCTCCGATAAAATCCCCGACTGTCAGCGAATTAATAAGCGAATTATCCCTGGCATAAACATCTGCGACTCCGTCAAGTATTATATACATACCGTCATCACTCTGATTTCCATATGTAACAATGTCCTGCCCGGAAGCAATTTTCACTTCCGCCATCGCCTCCAAAAAAGCCTTTGTTCCGTCACTAATCGTTCCCTTGTCAGTAATTTGAAAAAACTCCTGTATGGTAGTCACCTTTTTCAATCGTTCAATGTCCATATTTCCTGCCCCTCATACGGCATTTGCCGTTACATTTATTACTTCCGTTCTCCTTATCGCACCAGAATCAGATTTACTCTTTCCATTCAATAATAAGGTCATCCTCAACCGGACTTTCAAAATCATAGTCCCAATCGCCTGTAGGTGCCGGCATCAGGGATGGCTTCACGGCACATTCCCCTGCCTTTACGGTCTGTGTTCCGAAAACGGCATCATTGTACATGAAAGTAACAACATATTCTTCCTTGCCGCTGTCATCATTTCCGTCATCCTTCTTTACATCCTCAAGAAGCTTTTCAAATCTTTTCTGAACAGATGCAGGAAGTTTTGAATAGTCAATAGGCTGTACTTCCGTCAGATAATCAGTCTTGCTGCCGTCCTGATAGATTATCACCTCATATCCCTTCTCTATATCTACCGCCTTATCACTTACGGTTCCATCCGCATAAACAAGATTGGAACTTACTTTACCTTCTAGAACACTGACTTTTGTAAAACATGTTCCGTTTTCGTCATATGAGATTTCCACACGGAATACCGTTCCTCTGACTGCCATTGTCGAGTTCGGCGTATTTACCTCATAAGAAGAATCATCACTGAGTTTATTCTGAATTTCGTTGGTTATGGCACCTTTTTTAAGCACGATGGTTGTCTTGCTGTTATCGCTCGTACCCTTAGCTTCCACGGAAAATTCCGTTTCTTCCTCAACATAAACATATTTATCTTCATCGAGTTTCAGTGTCATTGAACCGGAATTAACGACAACCGTATCTCCCGACTCTAAAAGCATGTTTTCATATGGATCCATATCACCTTTTCCATCACGCTTTACGGTTACGTCTCCACTGACCTCATACACCTTAATAACACGGTACGACTCTTCTTTTCGAAGAACAACAAGCGCAATTATCGCAGCTATGATTACAACTGCAGCCGCACCGGCCGCTATCAGTATTTTCTTTCCCTTACTGCTCATATTAATCTCCATTCCGCATATACGCTGCGCCAAAGAAATCACGGTCAGATTTTCACTTCTTCCCTGAGATAAAACTGTTTTGTGATGTCCATGGCACAAACGGTCATGTAAAACTTACCTTTTTACACTACTGTTCTTCAAACCGGTAAGAACCTTCTTCATTTACATAGAACGTCATGTTTCCGTTATATGTGGTTTCGTCACCGTCAACCTTCCAGTTTCCGCTTCCAAGTTTATATGCATTTCCGGTCAGAAGGTTTACAAGCTCTCCTCCCGGAACAATTCCTTCTTTCATCCACTCAGCTGCAATCTTTAAATTAATGATTGTGCTGTTTCCGGCCTTGTCAACCGCGCGAATTTCATATTTCATTATGCTGTTGTCCGATGTTATCTGAACTACACAGCTTACATCATTCGGCGTTACCGGGATACCGTTCAGGTAAACCATCTGAAGATTTTCATCGGAAATTGTAATTTCCGCAGTCTTAGCATAGTAAACCGCATCGTTCTCCGCTTTAATTTCAGGTGCTTTTATGTCAATCAGAATTTCTCTTAATGCAACCGGCTTTGTCTTAGCACCGTCTGCCATACGTTTTAAATAAACTCTGTCCGGCTGTCTGCCTCCGTCTAAACTTAAACTTGCGCGATATGTACCATTCTCACTGTCGGAAATAAGGTATCCTTCCGGCGCATTTATCCTTACCACTGACACATAGTAGCCGTTTTCTCCCCTTGTTCCGGCAACATAGTATCCAGGAGTAGGTGCATCAATTACTCCGGCCGGAGTTTCATCCTTGTCCGTATCCGGTGTCTCATCAGGTTTTTCATCCGGTGTCTCATCAGGTTTTTCATCCGGATTTTCGTCAGGATTCTCATCCGGATTTTCATCAGGTATTTCTTCCGGTTCTTTTTCAACCGCTGCCGGAATCGTAATCGTAACCGCTCCGGATTCATCATCTCCGAATGTGTAGCTGACGGTAATTTCAGTGTCATCCTTTATGGTCGTTACTATCGTACCGCTTCCGTCCGTTGTCGCCTCATATCCGCTTGGGAAATAATAGCCGTCTGCCGCAACATATGTCGCATTGACGGTCTCACCCGCAAGATAACTCTTGGATGTTGGGAAACCGCTGCCTGATGCGGTATCGATTGTGTCCGTATCCAATATCATGGCTGAAAGCGTGGTTCCTGTCAGATTTCTGAAAGTTCCGCTTCCCGCTTCCTTAAAAGTATAAACTTTTCCGCCATATGTTACGTCCACGCTTGTTCCTGATTCAATAACTATCTGTGTTGAATCCAGAACCTCAATTGTTGTACCTGAATAATTTCCGGTAATTGCGAGCTTATCAGTAACTTTCAGGCTTCCCGAGCCGGATATTATATAAGCACCGCTCATCGTTCCGATCGTAGAAGAACCGCCTGCTTCAATAGGCGCCGTTCCGTTTGATTCCATTTTTTCAACCGAACCGCCGTTTAAATATACAAGTGTATCTGCAGAATCGGACAAATCAGGACTGATTGTAAGATTTGTAATTGTTCCGATATTTGTAAGACTTCCGGACTCAACCGTAACAGTACCCATTATTCCGGTGTTGGTAATTTTTGCATCGAGATTTGAAAGGGTCGTAATCGTACCGTTATTCTCAACTGTTCCGCCCGCATTCGTAAGATTGCCTATTGTTCCGCCATTTACGACTGAACCGTTCGGATAATACAAATTGTCTATTGTTCCGTCATTTGTTATGTTTCCGGTATTGTTGCTGCCTTCTTCATAACCGACATAAGTTACATGACCCGTTTCCTTGTTCGTAAGGCTTGAATATGCCGTAACTCCGGTAACTCTGCTTATATCTCCCGAATTAACGATTGCACCGCCGGAAGCATAAACATTTCCGGTAATCTTAACCCCCTCAGCAATTGTGAGGGTTCCGCCATATACGTCATAATCCTCACCCGAGTCTGCCGTAACTTCCGTATTCATTGTTATTGTCTCAGCAAAAACAACCAATCCGTCCATCCCCGGCATCTGCATAAAAAGTATAAATGTGGTTATAAGTGCAATTAACGCCGCAAGTCTTTTTTTCATTCTTTTTACCTTTCTCCCTTTTATCACTCAAAATGCCTGTTATGATTTATTTTGCAACAGATTTTTTGCATTTTGTACTATAAAGGGAACATTCAGATATTTAGAAAATTTTATCAGAGAAGGCTATACATGTCAATTGAAAACGTAGATTTATAACGGTTTATTTTGCAACTCTTTGCGTTTGACAGTACATTGTTCTTATGTTAAATTCTATTAAGAAATCCTGCCACTTACAGCCGCCTTTCTGACCGGCTGTACCACAGGGACTGTTGGGAAGACATATCGGAAAATTTTTCAAAAAATCCTGTTTTCCGCCAGGGAATTTGCGGCTTTCACGAATACTAATGAAGCCTCGGCAGTACCGCTGCCTCGACCTTGGAGAGGGTCTTTAAATACTACTACTTTACAGAGTGAGGGGTGCTTATCATAAATCCAAAACATACCACACCGGAATTCACCATTTTAATGCCGTGTTTAAACGAAAACAGCACACTCCCGCTCTGCATCAGTGAAGCCAAAAAATTCATTTCCGATGCAAATGTCAGTGCTGAAATTCTTATCGCTGACAACGGCAGCACCGACGGTTCATGTGAAACCGCACTGTCCCTCGGTGCCCGGGTCATTCATGTACCGGAAAAAGGGTATGGGAATGCCCTTATAGCCGGAATACACGCGGCTACCGGGCTTTATATAATCATGGCAGATTGCGACTACAGTTACGACTTCTCCAATCTCTACGATTTTGTAAGTTCTCTGAGAGACGGTTATGATTTTGTAATCGGAAACCGTTTCACCGACAACATGGAGAGTCATGCAATGCCATTTCTGCACCGTTTTATCGGCATACCTTTTCTTTCATTTCTTGGAAGAAAACGTTTTCATACGGACATATGTGATTTTCACTGCGGTCTCAGAGGATTTTCTTCGGCATCGGTCAGATCACTCAATCTTTGCTGCCCGGGAATGGAATTTGCAACTGAAATGATTGCACTGTATGCATCCGGTAACTACAAAATCAAAGAACTTCCGATAACATTCCGAAAAGACAAAAGAAAAAGTGCCTCTCACCTCAGAATGATTCCTGACGGTTTAAGACACCTTTATTTTATAATGTTTAAAAGACCACCGGCTTAAAACAGCCGGCACCTTTAAGAAGTAATCAAAACTCCTGTCATGAAAGACGGGAGTTTTTTTTTGCAAATAAGGACATTTTTTACGGCAACTGACGACATTGTTTTTCTTCTTTTTCCATGTTAGTGTGACCATATAATTACATACTCTCGGAGGTATTTATATGTTTGGTAAAAATTTTGTCTGGGGTGCAGCCACATCTTCATATCAGATTGAAGGTGCTGCATTCGAAGACGGCAAAGGTCTTAATATATGGGATGTATTCTGTAAACAGGAGGGACGCATCTTTGAAGGCAACACGGGGGACACTTCGTGTGACCACTATCACCATATGGAAGAGGACGTTAAGCTTATGGCAGAGCTCGGCCTTAAAGCATACCGTTTTTCCCTAAGCTGGGCAAGGCTGCTTCCTGACGGTAGCGGCAGAATCAATCAAAAGGGAATTGATTTTTACAATAAACTCATAGATCTTCTTTTAGAAAACGGCATTGAGCCATACATCACGCTGTTCCACTGGGATCTCCCTTATAAACTCCACCTCAAAGGCGGGTTTTTAAATCCTGAAATTGCCTCTTACTTTGAGGAATATGCTGAACTTGTCGGAAAATCCTTTGGAGACAGAGTTTCCAATTTTATGACAATCAACGAGCCTCAGGTTGTAGTCGGTCTTGGGTATCAGGAGGGTTGTTTTGCTCCGGGTCTCAGACTGCATCGCGATGAAGTCTTAACAGCCGGTCATAATCTTCTCCGCGCCCACGGTGCAATGGTAAAAGCACTTCGAAGAACCTGCAAAACCAATCCAAAAATCGGAATCGTAATGGCAAGTTCTCCTAAACTTCCGGTGAGAAAAGAACTGGAAGAAAAGGCTTTAAAGGCATACGGCAGAACCACTCTTTCTGATTTCGTCTTCTCTGACTGCTATTGGCTTGATCCGGTTATTTTCGGAAAATATCCAAAGGTTATTGAAGAATATATTAAAAAAAGAGGTCTGCCTCTCACTGATGACATGGAACTTATTTCCCAGCCGATAGATTTTATCGGTGCAAATATATATCAGGGCAACTACTATGATGAAGACGATTGCGGTTCAGAAATCCCTGTTGCAAATAAGGACGGTTATCCTCGCACGCCTAACGGTTGGAAGATAACTCCGGAATCCCTCTATTATGGTCCTGTTCAGACTTGCACACGCTATAACATGCCATATTTCATTTGTGAAAACGGAACCGCACTTAATGATTATCCTCTGTCCGATGGCAAAATACATGATGACGCGCGCATCGACTATCTTAAAACCTATCTCGCCCGATTGGAACGTGCATGCGATGAGGGCTTTGACGTAAAAGGCTACTTCGCCTGGTCTCTGCTCGACAATTTCGAGTGGGCAAGCGGATACCGTGACAGGTTCGGTCTCATTTATGTTGATTTTGAGACAAAAGAAAGAATTATCAAGCAGTCCGGTTACTGGTACAGAGACTTTATACGCTCACAGACCGGCAATATACCGGAGGTATAACCATGCACTTCACTGATTCTGTCGAGCGATGGGGAACATTTGAATTTTCATTTTCTGCAAAAGTCACCGGAAATCCTTTTACCGATTACCGGACAAGCGGATTCTTTAAAAATGGAAATGAAGCCAAAACCGTCCGTGGTTTCTATGATGGCAACGGCACATATAAAGTGCGGTTCATGCCTGAATTCGAAGGCACTTATTCTTTCACCATAACCGGTAATTCTGAGGTGATTTTCAGCGGCTCATTCAGTGTAATTCCTCCGGCAGCAGATAACCATGGAATGGTCTCCGTTTCAGACACATTTAATTTTTCATATTCTGACGGAACACCTTATTACTGCCTGGGAACTACCTGCTACGTCTGGCATCTTCAAAGCAATAAGCTTATAAATGATACACTTACTTCCCTGAAAAACTCGCCTTTTAACAAGCTTCGCTTCTGTATTTTTCCGAAGCACTATAATTATAATCTCGGTGAGCCGCGTTCATATCCTTATGAAGGAATACCTGTTGACAGTTCCGGAATTACAAAGGAGAATTTTCAGGAATATACTGACAATTTTGCCGGTAACAGCTGGAACTTCACACGATTTAACACTGATTACTTCCGTCACTTGGATTATTGTATACTTGAGCTTCAAAAACTTGGAATTGAAGCCGATCTCATCCTCATGCACCCCTACGACCGCTGGGGCTTTTCAGACATGGGAAGAGACAACGACCGTCTTTATATTGAATATGTCACTGCCCGCTTTTCCGCCTACCGGAATGTCTGGTGGGCTCTGGCAAATGAATATGATCTGATGCCACATAAAAAGACGGAGGATTGGGAATTTCTTGCTGAAACTGTAATAAAAAATGACCCATATAATCACCTGCGTTCCATACACAACTGCATCGGTTTCTATAATCATAAAAGACCTTGGATAACCCATTGCAGTATTCAACGCCAGGATTTATATAAGTCATCGGAGCTTACCTGTGATTGGAGAAACCAATATCAAAAACCCATTGTTCTTGATGAAATTGCATATGAAGGAAACATTTCCCACGGTTGGGGAAATATTACCGCTGAAGAACTTGTACGTCGATTCTGGGAAGCTGCCTGTCGAGGCGGCTATGCCGGTCACGGTGAAACATATCTTAATCGGAACAACATTCTGTGGTGGTCCCATGGAGGTATTCTTCATGGAGAAAGTCCTGCAAGAATCTCTTTTCTAAAAAGCATTTTCGACGAAATGCCGGAAAAAAAGGTCATTCCTGTCCCCGCTTTGTGGGACGAAACCTGCTGCACATCTTCTGACGGACTTATACGCCTTTACTACTACAGTTTCATGCGCCCTTCATCCCGCGAGTACCATTTTGACGACTGCTCAGATTACAGGGTCGACATAATTGACACATGGAACATGACCATAACACCCGCCGGCACATATCGCGGAAGATTTGTCGTAAATCTTCCGGGCAGGCAGTTCATGGCAGTGCGAATCACAGGACACTCCTCTGTTTCTCACTCCGGCATCTGATTTATACGCCTACAAGACAATAGAAATTCTGCTATTTGTTCTCTTTTTTGTTATGAGGTGCTTTTAATCGCTCTTTAGCATCCTGAACCGATTCGCCTTCCTTGGCAAAAAGCACCTCTACACATTTATCCGTCACCTTTTCGAAACCTTTTACTGCCCCATTCTCAATCTTTTTATATCCACCGGTAACCCCATCTTCAATTTTCTTGTAGCCATCTGTTACCTTTTCTGATATTTTTTCTATTCCATCTGTTAATTTTGCCATAATTCAGGCCTCCTTATTTATTTGATGACCGGATTATAACAGGCAAATATTTGCCAACTGTTTATAAAAGTTTTCCGAAATGTTAAATCATTGCAATACTTTTGCAAATCACTTGCCACAACATCAGGAACTAAATACACTTTTCTATCTCCATCAGCGCTGATAACAATATTTTTCATGCAAGCCCCTTCCCAAATTTCAATATAGAACCTCCTTAATTTATTGCAAAAAAATGCCCGGTATCTTCCGAGCATAAAGAAAGCACCTATCATTTTCTGATAGATGCTTCGATTTGTATCTTGTTTTGAAAAGCGCTACTTTTTAAATAGCTCTGAATGTGTGCCAAGCCTATAGAGCATAAGCACTAATATATTGTTTTTTATTTCATAAATGAGTAACCAATCCGGTTCTATGTGGCATTCACGAGTGCCTTTATAATTACCGGTAAGGTCATGGTCTCTGTATTTTGCATCCAGCGTACCACCATTCGGCAGAATATCAATTACTTCAAATAGTTTATCAAGATTTTTGTTTTGCTTTTTAGCAAGTTTTAAATCTTTTTTAAACTGCGTGGTAAATTGAACTTCATATTTCATACTTCCAGAGCCGCCTTAAGAGCATCCATACTGGAGTATTTTGGAGCAGAAGGGTCATCCATCAGTCTACGACCTTCTTCAATTGCAGCAGCAGTTGTTTCGTTTGGAACTTCTAATTTCAATTCAAAAGGAATTCCATGCTCACGAATAGCTGTTCTCAGAAACATATTTACAGCGGTAGTCATGTTTAATCCGAGTTCATTGAAGATTGCTTCAGCTTGGTCTTTGATGACCTTATCTGTTCTGATATTTAAATTTGTTGTTGCCATACAAACACCTCCGTTCATATATATTATGTGCATAAATTCGGCTGATGTCAACACATTGTCATTATAATATATATGAATTTTATGTTAAAACTTATCAAAATCTTCCTGTGTTGCTACTCGGTTATATTTCACGCCATCGTTTGCTTTCCCTGTCCACATATCAATCACAAGACACCTTCTAAATCTGTTTCTTTCATTTTTGCTGCATATACATTTTTAAGATTGTATTTCACTTTATTTCCCATGTGTCTTAAACCTCCGTTCCAAAAATATATAAGACCTCATATAGCTTTTCGCTTTCGATCCATGTTTCAGATTTATTATAAAAAAACCTGTCCAGTTGTTGCATTGGTGGGCTTATCTCTGGAACGAAATAAACCACTGAATATACTCATAAGAATCATACTCCTTCTCAAAATGGGCATAAGAAAAGCACCTATCCGAAGATAGATGCTTAAATTTTTCAATTACAATATAGGTTACTTTTCTATCAAATCTTCCATTGCACAGCCAAGTGCCTTTGCAATACGATATATGGTCTCAACGCTTGCTTTGTTGATATCCTTGTTGCGCTGTTCGTACATCTGAATGGAACGAAGGCTCACATCGGATTTCTGTGCCAACTCCGCCTGTGTGCAGCCGTAGGCAACACGAAGTCGTTTCAGGTTCGTATCCTTAAAATATTCCTTGATGCGAGCATCTGCAATGTCTACAAATTTTGAAATATCCGCCTCGTGAAGTGTGTAATACATTTGCTGTAATTCTTCAAAGGACAGTACCTTGAAAATCTCGCTGTATTTTCTTGATGAGTACCACTGATAGTAAGCAACCACCCAGCCGATCCAGTATTCTTTTGAACGACCAAAGTGCTCCTGCGGCTCATTTGTAATTTCTTTTCCGGTCGTTTCAAAAGAAACTTCACGGACGATCTCAATTCCGCTCTTTCCGGCAAGATAAGTCGGCTCACCGTTTTCCATACGGCGGCATATTGTGCTTACTAAAAACAGTTTTATAAAATCACTGCCGGATATGCCACAGGTGTTGACAGCATAATCAATGGCATCGCCCAAAACAGACTGTGCTTTATTTAAATACATTTCTTGGTATGCGTGGGTCATCGTTTTTGACACCTCCTCTGATGATATCCTGGATATACAAGCCATCGCTTTCTTCTTCGAGCATTTCAAGATAACGCTGATTTGCCTCATCATCTCGTGATTTTCTCAAAACATAAAACTCTTCTTTTTCGGCAACATTAAAGCCTTCATACTGAATTTTGGAAAAGGCAAACTTAGATTTCAGAACAACCTGCTCACCCAGTTTTCCAAGTCGCATTGCTTTTGCCAACTGTTCCACAGAAATTGCGTTATTCAAGAAGCTTTCTGCATAATCAAAGTAAGAATCGTCTGCACGATATCCCGTTATCAGAT